>DATHXF010000122.1:0-8310 GCA_035459785.1 Rariglobus sp.
GTCGGCGCGCACCTTGGGGGCGACACCGGCATTATTCACGAGCAGGTCGATGCGACCGAAATTCTTCACGGTTTCCGCGACCAACCGCTCGCGATCCGCCGCCACCGCGACGTCGCCCTGCACAATGAAACCGTCGCCGCCTGCCGCCTTCACCAGCGCGAGCGCCTCGGCCGCGGCCTCGGCGTTGCCGGCGTAGTTGATCGCGATGCGATGGCCGGACTTGGCGAGTTCGATGGCGATGCCGCGGCCGATGCCGCGCGACGCGCCGGTGACGAGGACGGATTTTGGGGACATGCCTCCATGCAACCCGCCGCGCCGGCCGCCCGCAAAATCAAAACCTCCCGTTGCCAGCACATTCCCGCCCGAGCTTAGCACGAATCCGGCGCGGTTGTTTTCCCATGACCGTGAACCGATTCACCCAATTCGGGTCCGTGAGGCATGTAAGCCAGTTTCGCCCAACATAAACTCCATCTCCTTATTATCATGAAAACCACCTATCTCCTTCCCCTGCCCCTGATCGCCCTGTTCTTCGTCGGTTGCTCCAAAAAGACCGAACCCGAGGTCACTCCGCCCGCCTCCAAGCCGACGATCTCTGACCGCGCCGAAAACGCCTATGAGAAAACCAAGGAGGCCGCCGTCGAAACCAAAGACGCCATCGCCGACAAACTCGTCGAGTGGAAGCTCACGCCGTCCGACATCAAGGATGACCTTCAAAAATCCGGCCGTGTTGTCCGCGACAAGACCGTCGCCGCCGGTGAGAAAGTCGGCGGTGTGATCGATAACGCCCGTCTGGTCACCGTCATCAATGGCAAATACGTCGCCGACAAGGATCTCTCCGCCCTGAAGATCAACGTCGATGCCTCTGAAGGCGTCGTCACGCTCAAAGGCACCGTCGCCTCCGTCGACCTTATCGGCCGCGCCGTCGCCCTCGCGCTTAATACCGAAGGCGTCATCCAAGTCGTAAGCCTGCTCACCGTCGATGCGGGCGAAACCTCTGCAGGCAAAATGTAACCTCAGGCAACCGTCAGCGGAACGACTCCGTGGCCGCGCCCGATGTGCGCCACGGAGAGTTTCCCTCCCGTCAGTGTAAACCCACCGGAGAACGGGTTCTCCGCCAGGAACAACGGCGTATCGAGATCCGCGTAGGAAAATCCTCCCGCCCCCGCCGCGAAACACGCCGACACGGTCATCGCCAGGATCGACTCGACGTTGCCGCCGATCATCAGCCCGAGTCCCGTCTCCCGCGCCGCCGCCACGATGTCGAGCGCCTCGGCCACGCCCGCTTTCATCAGCTTGATGTTGATCACCTGGGCCGCGCGTTCATCGGCAATCCGCCGCACATCCGCCGCCGTGCACGCCGCTTCGTCCGCCGCCACCGTCCAGCCGGACTCTTCGTGCAGCGCCCGCATTCCCGCCAGATCGTCTTTCGGCAGCCATTGCTCCAGCAGCGCCGGCACGACCCCCAGGCGCTTCATTCCCGCTACCAACTCCCGCGCCTCCGCCCGCGACACGCCCGCATTGCCGTCCAAAATCAGCGGGGCATCCGGTGCCACCTCTTGGATCGCCGCGAGCCGCGCCAGATCGTGCGCCGCCCCCGCCTTTCCGCCGATCTTCACCTTGATCATGCGAATGCCGCGCCGGCCGATATCCCGCGCCGCCACCGCCGCATCCCCGGCCGACCCCGTGGTCACCGTCATGTCGATTTCCAGTTCCGTCCCTACGCCGCCAAAAAACTTCCATAGCGGCACGCCTTCGCGCTTCGTCAGCGCATCAAGCAGCGCCATCTCGAAACCCGCCTGCGCCGAACCCGATCCGCCCGCCGACGCACGCGCGTGCTCCGCCAGCTTCCGCCAGTCACTACCGTAGCCACCCACCACCGCGTCGCCGATTTTCTTCAACGCCGCCAGCACCTGCGCCTGCGTCTCGCCGTTGTAGGCCGGCAGCGGCGCCGCCTCACCGTAACCGATCGTCCCGTCTTCGAGCGTGAGCGTGACCAGCACGTTGTTCGCAACCGCCTGCGCACCGCCGGAAATCCCGAACGGCACCAGCAACGGAATATCCAGCCGCGCCGCTTCAACACTGCGAATGATCGTGGGGGTGACTGCCATCGCGCCATCAACGCGATCCCCGGCCGCCACCGCAAGCCGCGCGTCACTCACGCCTTCCGGTTGTGTTTCAGCAGCTCGCTCGGCGCCACGCCGTGCACCGCCTTGAAGCACCGCGAAAAATGATACGGATCGGCGAACCCCACGCGTTGCGCCGCTTCCTTCACCAGTCCCTTGCCCTCGACGAGAAACGCCGCCGCCAAGTCCATCTTCCGGCGGAGCAGATACTGGTAAGGACTCGTGTCCTCGTAGCGCCGGAACAGCCGGCACACGCTCGACTCCTCCAGCCCCGCCGCCGCGGCGATCTCGCGCAACGTCATCAACCGTTCCGCCTCCGCGTCGATCAGCGCCTTGCACCGGCGGAAATTTTCCTGCGCGGGATCGCCGTGCGTCCCCGCGGTCGCCGCGTCCTCGATCTTGAGCAACAGCAGCTCGAACAACTGCTCGCAAATCGCCTGGGCCAGCGGCCCGCTCCGCTGGCCCTCGCGCACCAGGTCCTCCAGCACGCTGCGGATCTCCGCATGCGCCGCCAGCACCCTCGCCTCGCCCGGCCCCACGCCCGCCTTGCGCAACCTCCGCGCCACATCCGTCCCCGCGGCGCACACAAAATATTTCAGCATCGGCTTCTTCGGATCCGTGAGCATCACGCACGGCGTCGTCGGCGCATAGACAAACACCGATCCCGCCCGCAGCGAATGCAGCTCGCCGTCGAGTTCCACCGTGCCCGCGCCCTCCGCCACATACTCCAGGCCGAAATACGAATACGCCCGCCGCCGGATTGCGTAATCGGGATTGCAACGCTCGCGCCCGCCCAGTGTCACCGCCACCGCCTTCGCGCCCGCCGACGGCGCCAGGTTCAGGAAAAAATACCGCGTCCCCGACACCTGTTTCGACAACAGCTCTTCCGTCTTTTTGTGGCCGATTTTATCCATTCTTGTCCGTTCTTTATCCATTCTCCGCCCGCCCTTATCGAGTGTATAATCGACGCCGTCCCCCCTCTCGGCCCTTGCGCCGATTATCTCTAGCCCCTGTCCACACCCTTCCCATGCCCAAAGCACCTAAAAAAACCGTCACGCTGATCGCCAACGGCGACCTCCGCCACTCCGCCAACGCCGTCTGCTGGGCCGCCCAGCAGGAAATGGAAAAGACTCTCACCGCCGCCGTCGCCAATCTCGGCTACAAGCTCGTCCGCGCCCACGGCTACAAGGCCGACGTGAAACACGGTTTCATCTCTTCCCAAAAGGAAGGCATGGAGGTCTTCGCCAACATCGATCCCGACGCGCCCATCATCATCGCCGAGGCCGTCTGGCAGTATTCGCACCACATTCTCCACGGCCTCATCTCGCACCGCGGTCCGATCCTCACGGTCGCCAACTGGTCCGGCACCTGGCCCGGCCTCGTCGGCATGCTCAACCTCAACGGCGGTCTCACCAAGGCCGGCGTGAAATACTCCACGCTCTGGAGCGACAATTTCGACGACGCCTACTTCCTCGGCAAACTCTCGGAGTGGCTCACCAAGGGCGTCACCAAACACAAGGTCTCCCACGTCAAGCCGCTCGCGAAGGCTGCCGTTCCCGCCAAGGCCAAGGCCCTCGCCAAAAAACTCGCCGACGAGCTCCGCGTTAAAAAATCCATCATGGGCGTCTTCGACGAAGGCTGCATGGGCATGTATAACGCCATCATCCCCGACGAACTCCTCTTCCAGACCGGCGTTTACAAAGAGCGCCTCTCCCAGTCCGCCCTCTACTACGGCGCGACCCAGGTCTCCGACGAAGACGCCCAGGCCGTTTTCAACTGGTATAAGAAGGTCGGCCTCAAGTTCCACTTCGGCAAAGACGAAGCCACCGAGCTCACCGAGGCGCAGGTCCTCTGGCAGTGCAAAACCTACGTCACCGCCGTCCGTATCGCCGACGAATTCGGCTGCGAGACCATCGGCATCCAATACCAGCAGGGCCTCAAGGATCTGCTCCCCGCCTCCGACCTCGTCGAGGGCACGCTCAACAACTCCGACCGTCCCCCGGTCAAAGACGCCAAGGGCAAAGTCATCCGCGCCGGCGAACCCATTCCGCACTTCAACGAGGTGGACGAATGCGCCGGCCTCGACGGCCTCTTCACCTACCGCGTGCACAAGGCCCTCGGCCAGCCCGTCGAGAACACGCTCCACGATTTGCGCTGGGGTGCGTTCGACGAGAGTGGCACCACCGACGAATATGTGTGGGTGTTCCTCATTTCCGGCAGCGCCCCGCCCGCGCACCACATCGGCGGTTGGGCCGGTTCCGACTCGCTGCGCCAGCCCGGCATGTATTTCCGCCTCGGCGGCGGCACCCTCCGTGGCATCGCCAAAAAAGGCGAAATCGTCTGGAGCCGCGTGTTTGTCGAAAACGGCAAACTCAAGATGGACCTCGGCCGCGCCAAGGTCATCGAGTTGCCCAAGGCCGAAACCGACCGCCGTTGGAAAGAGACGACCGTGCAATGGCCGATCATGCACGCCGTGACCTACGGTGTTGATCGCGAGGCGATGATGGCCCGCCACAAGAGCAACCACATCCAGGTCGTTTACGCCAACAGCGCCAAGGAAGCCGACCTCGCCCTTTACACGAAGGCCCAGCTCGCCGCCAACCTCGGCCTCGAAGTCGCCCTCTGCGGCACCAAGGCCAACGGCTCGGCGTTCTGATCAGGTAGGGAGGCCACTCCGCTGGCCGCCTCCGTCCCGCTGCATATCCCTCAACGCGCGAAGACTCCGCTCTTCGCGCGTTTTTCGTTTTCAGCGCAACGCAAGAAATCGCGCCAACTCCTTCAGCGCCGCGTTCGCCGCCGCCGTGTGTCCGCGTTTCACTTCGCGCGAGACGGTCTGAAGCTTCCCCGCCTTGCGATCCGCCTTCGGATCGACGTGTCCAACCAGTGCATCACCCGCGAGCAAAGGCAGCGCATAGTAACCGCGTTTGCGCCGCGCGGGCGGAGTATAGACCTCCCAGGTGTAATCAAAGCCCCACAACGCCCGCGTCACCGTGCGGTCGTAAATCAACGGATCCAGCGGCGCCAGCAACCGCGCACCCGCGAAACCAGCAGGCGCGATCCCGTCCGCCGCACGTTCGATCAACGCCACGTCCGACCTGAGCGCATACAGCAGCGGAGCCCCCTCGACGCGGATCGGCTGAACCAGATCCGTCACGTGCGCGAGTTCTCCACGCTTGAGCGGGGTCAGCCGGCGTTGACGGAGTTTGAGCAACGTCTCCCAACGCGCGACCTCGGCCGGCGTCGCCGCGTCTTGGGCGAGCACCGCCGCCGGCAGCACGCGCTCCGGCAAATCGTAAAGCCGCCGCCCCGCCTCGCGTCGCGCGATGAGGATGCGTCCGTGAAAAAAGAGTTTTTGCAGCGTCGCCTTCACCAGCGTCGCCGTGCCCCACGTGCGCACACCTGCGCGCGGATCGTCGATCACATCCGAGCCCATCGGCCCGCGCGCGGCCAGCTCGGCCAGCAAACGCGGCGCCAGTTCAGCTTCGCGGGCCGTGAGTTTCCCCGACCACGCGCCCGCCCGTCGCGAGCGCGCATGCATCGCCGCCTTCAGATAGGGCCACGCGGAGTTTTCCAACACCACCAGGATTCCCGTCGAGGGCAGGTGATGCTCGAACGCCGTCCGTCGCTCCGTCGCGAGCACCGCGGAATCCCCGTGGACGAACCGCATCAGGTCGCCTTCGCGATAGCCGGCCAGTCGCGGGCGCAGGATCAGATCATGCATCCGCCCGCAGACATTGATCGGATCGATCTGCACGTAACCGTGATGGGCGAGCACGCCCGCCATCGACGTGTGCGCGTCCACCAACCCCAGCGCATGCAGCGCAAACCGGCGCGCATGCGCGGGACTCAGCGTGATCTCAGCCGGCGGCATGGATCGCGCACCGCTCAAGCGTTCAGCATCAACTCCGTCGAGCCGGCGGGCGTGATGATCGTTTTGCCCGGACTCTTCAGCGTGGCCTGGATGTCCAGCAGCTTGAACAACGCCTCGGCCACTTCGGGCTGGCTCTGGATTTCCGCGAGCACCTTGCCGACCACCATCGGACGCACCGCCTGCGCCTCGCCGATGCGCTGCGCGGCCTTCATGTCGGCGGAGGAGTGGATCAACGCGACTTCGTTGTCGCCGGCCTGCTTCATCGCGGCGGTCACCTGGCGGAGGCGGTTCACGACTTTGCGCTCGATCTCGCCGATCATGCCGCGATCGCGGAACGCCACCTTGCGGATGTAGGTCGAGCCCATCGCAAAGCCCCACTTCGCCGACGTGGGCGAAACCTCTTCGCGCACCTTGGCGGACAGCGCGTCACGGTTTTCCAGGAGCACGTCGAGCTTGAGATTGGAGAGCTGCTTCACGACGGCGGTGGACACGTTGGCCTTGAGCGAGCCGAGCGGATCCGAGTTCTGAAACAGATAGGATTCGGGATCGTTGACGTAGCCCTCGAACCAGATGCCGACGCCCATCGGTGCGCCTTCCTCGGAGTTCACGAGCTGGTTGCGCAAGTAGGACTGAAAGATGTGCGTGGGCACTTCGTAGGCCTTGCCGAACAGCGGCAGCAGCAACGCGCGCGGACCGAAATGCGCGATGGGGAAAAACAGGCCGGGCTCGCTGACTTTTCCGATCACCTTTCCAAACAGAGTGTAAACCAGCACGGTGCGCTCGGGCAGCAGACGCCAGAGTTGGAACACGCGCCCGAAGAAAAGAACAACGGGTGTGAGCACGAAGGTGCCGACGCAGCCGATGATCACGGCGATGAAGAATGACATGAAGTCCATGGGTGATGGGGCGTTTTCCGCTTAGAGGTTGATGACGGTCTGGCTGGCCTTCTCACGCAGGGGTAGGCTCGCGTTGCGCAGGTAGCCGTCCAGGGCGGGCTTGCCTCCGCCGGCATGCATGGCCGCGAGCGTGCGACCGAGTTCGGCCAGCGGGGCGGCTTCGGCGGCCGCGCGGTTTTGCGCAATCTGCACGGCCTGCTCGGCCATCTTGAGCTTCTGGTCGGCATCGGCGCGCGACTGGCTGATGGAGGCGGCGACCTGGTTCTGCGTCGTGTTGATGGAGGCGAGCGCCTCGTCCACGTCCGAGGGCGGATCGATGGTCGTGATCAGCGCGGCATCGAGTTCGACACCGTAGCGGGCGGTGGTCTTGCGGCAGGCGTCCTCCATGTAGCGGTTGATGCTGGAGAGATTTTTGCGGAGATCGTTGATCGAAACGCCTTCGACCGCGCCTTCGTGCTGCTCGCCTTCAAACGTCGCGATGCGGTCGCGCAGCACCGAGATGAAATAACCGATCACATGAACCTCGGGCCGGGCCACGCCGAACAGATAGGCGTAGAGATTGCGCTCGCAGGGCTTCCAGCGGATCTGGCCGTTGATGGCCACGGTGAGGTTGTCCTTGGTCACCGCGTCGATCGTCGCCTGGCTCACATCCGGATCCCAGGTGAGATCGGTCGTCTGGATGGTCATGTCCACGCGGTAAAGACGCTGCCAAGGCCACTTGAAATAAGGTCCGCCGGGCGGAATGACCCGGATGTTCGGATAGTTGTAGCGCGCCTTTTCCTCGTCTTTCAGCAAAGAGGCGAACACCGGATCGTCCGCCGTCATGCCGACGATGCGCTGCACCCGCCGGAATGTCGCGATCACGCCGCGCTGGGTCGGCCCGATGGTATAAACGCCAAAAAGCAGCGTGAGTGCGGCGGCCAAACCGAGGCCGATAACCAAGCCGATCATGTAAGTCATAAGGGGTGGCGACGGCACCAACCGTCGCTCGACGCCCAAGGCATCAGTGCCAGCCAGTTACGTCAAGGTGGCCGGCTCTCGTTCACGCACGCCTCTTATGCGCTTTGTTTTTCCAAGCCATCTCGATTGAACTTCGTCCATGTCCGCCTCCAACCCTCCTCCCATCCCCGTCCACCCCGCCGGTCCGCTCCCCGGCCGCTACCGTCACTACAAGGGCAAGGACTACCTCGTCCTCGGCGTCGCCAAACACTCCGAGACCGAGGAAGAGCTCGTCACCTACCGCCTGCTCTACGGCGATTACGGGCTTTGGGTGCGACCCCGCGCGATGTTTTTGGAAACCATCGAAATCGACGGGCGCGTCCAGCCGCGTTTCGCCTACGTCGGCCCGGCCTGACCGGCTCCGCCCCGTTACCGATCGGTGGACGTCGGCGTCACCGAACCATTGTCCGAGGCGTTGCCC
>DATHXF010000123.1:0-3436 GCA_035459785.1 Rariglobus sp.
TGCGTTCGACTTGGATGACGGCCATGGCGCGGAAAAGAGTTTAAGGTCGGTTAGTTTAAGGGCCGATCAGCGGGCCAGCAGCGCGATGCCGATGGTGTAGGCGACGAGGTTGGCGATGGCCAGGGGCAGGAGTTTTTTCCAACCGATGGCCATGACCTGGTCGTAGCGGAAACGGGGGAGCGTCCAACGCACCCACATGAAGAAGAAAATCATCGCGAGGACCTTGCCGATGAAGATGCCGATACCGACCACGCCCATGACGAGGGGCAGGTGCGCGAAGCCGAGGAGGTGCGCGAAGTCGGAGAGCGTATACCACGGCAGCGGATTCCAGCCGCCAAAGAACAGCAGCATGAAGATCGCGGAGCCGATGAGCATGTGGGCGTATTCGGCGACGTAGAAGAGCGACCACTTAAAGGCGCCGTATTCGGAGCCGAAGCTGTTCACGAGGTCGGCCTCGGATTCGACGGTGTCGAACGGCTGGCGGTTGGTCTCGGCGAAGAGGGCGACGAGGAAGATGAACGCCGAGAGGGGCATCAGGAAGATGAACCACGCACCACCCCAGAAGCCGGTCTGGGACTGAAACTCGACGACGCGGGCGAGGCTGAGGGAACCGGTGAAGCCAGCGGGTTCGCCGGTGAGCGGTCCGTTGGTCCAGAGGAACACGGGCAGCACGGAGAGCGTCATCGAGAGCTCGTAGGAGATGAGCTGGGCGGAGGCGCGGATGCCGCCGAGGAAGGGGAACTTCGAGTTGGATGCCCAGCCGGCGAGGATGACCGCGTAAACACCGAGCGAAGAAACCGCGAACACGACGAGGATGCCGAGGTCCACATTGGCGAGGACGATGGGAACGAGTTTGCCGGCGGAATCGAGGTAGGCACCGAACGGAACCGCGACCACCGTGGTGAGCGCGGGAATCATCGCGATGATCGGGGCGGCGATGAAGTAGAACTTGTTCACGTGGCCGGGGACGGCGTCCTCTTTGAAGGCGAACTTGCCGCCGTCGGCCGCGAGTTGGAAGAGACCGAGGCGCTGGAGCACGCCGATACCGGGAATCCAGGCGAGGATGGGAGCGATCGTGCGGTTGGGGCCGGGGCGGTCCTGGATCCACGCGGCGATTTTGCGCTCGGCCATCGAGCAGGCAGCGGCGATGGGGAACATCACCATCATCACGGCGAAGCCCTGGAGGGTCATGCGAACCCAGGGATACCAAGTAAAGTAGAAGTCGAACATGGAGGCGCGGTCGGGTTAGACGGTCACGGCGGCGGCGGGCGCGGCGGGTTTGAAGTGGAGGGTCTCGCCTTCGGCGAAAGGCAGGCCGGCCCACGGAGTGGAATCGAGGAGGAGTCCGGTCTCGGGGATGTTCTTGTAGAGCATCGTGGCGAGCGCGGGGACTTCGGCGGCGATCACGGGCCAGAGCGTTCCAATCTCGGAGGGGACGGCGGAACCGGCGGCGGCGGACAACGCGGCGAGCGCGGCGATGTCGTTGAAGGAACCGGTGGCGGCAGGAACCGCCTGGATGAACTTCTGGATGCGGAACTGCTGGTTGATGAACGTGCCGGCTTTTTCGAAGACGGTGACGGTCGGGATAACAACCTTCGCGACGGCGCTGGTGCCGTTGGCGTGGGTGCCGAGATAGATCACGGTGACCTTGGCAAGCTGCGCGGCAGTGAGGCCGGCGGCGAGGAGGTCTTCGTTGATCACGACGACGGTCTTCACTTTGCCGGAGTCGATCTCGCCGGAGAGCTGCTTGAGCTCGGCGCAGGGAAGCTGGGAGATCAGGCCGGTGACGAGGGCGCCACGGGTGTTGGGGTTACGATCGGCGGAGATGAGGAGCTTGTCTCCCTCCCCTACCCGCTTCACCAGATGCGACTGCGCACCGAGGGCGGCGGCGAGTTTCTTGGTGACGAATTGTTCTTCGACCGAGCTGCGGCCTGAGCCGACGACGGAGATCGCGCCGGCGGAGGCTTTGAAGATCGCGGCGGCCTGCGCGACGAGCGCGTCGAGGGCGGTGCCGGACTTGAGGCGGTCGGCGGACTGGACCTGCTTGTAGAGGACGCGGCCGGAGTCGGCCATCCACGTGTCGTTCACCTCGTCGTTGCGACGCGGGGTGATGCGGTAGATGACGCCCTCGCGGGACCAGACGACGGTGTTGGCGCCGACGGAGGACTCGATGTCGATGGAGTTGGTCTGCTTGAGGAACCAGACGCGCATCTTGAAACGGAAGTCCGTCGAGGTGAGCGCGCCGACCGGGCAGATATCGACCGTGTTGAGCGAGTAGTTGTGATCGAGTTTTTTGTCGGGGTGGCAGGTCAGCGTGGAGTAGCTGCCGCGGTCCACGAAACCGAGGACGTCCTGACCGGCGACGTCGCGGGAGAAACGGATGCAGCGCGAGCAGAGCACGCAACGCTCGTCGTCGAGCGTGACGCGCGGTCCGAGCTGGGTGCGCTTGGGTTTGACGTTTTTCTGCTCGATGAAGCGCGAGTAGCCGCGGCCGTAGCCGGTGGCCTGCTCCTGAAGTTTGCATTCGCCGGCTTGGTCGCAGATCGGGCAGTCGAGCGGGTGATTGATGAGGAGGAACTCCATCACGCCTTCGCGGGCGTCTTTGACCATCGGGCTGGTGGTCTTGACGTGGAGGCCGGGGGAAACATTGGTGCCGCAACCGATCTGGGGACGCGGGATCCAGTTGATCTTCTGCTTGCCGGTGGCCGGGTCCATGATCGGCGCCTTGGTGGCGGGATCGACGGCGGGCATGCCCATTTCGATCAGGCACATGCGGCAATTGCCCACCACGGCGAGCTTCGGGTGGTAACAGTAGTGGGGCACGTCAACGTTTACGAGGCGGGCGGCTTCGATGACGTTGGTGCCCTTGGGCACGGCGATCTCCTTGCCGTCGATGTTGACGGTGACGAGGTCGGGTTTGGCGGGCTGGATCATTGCGAGAGAGGAAGAAGGTGGATCAGACGAGGACGCGACGGTCGGCGGGGAGGGTTTTCTTCACCTCGGAGTAGGCGTCGAACTCGTCTTTGAACTTGATGATGAAGCTCTGGGTCGGCCAGGAACAGGCTTCGCCGAACGCGCAGATGGTGCGGCCGGGAATCTGGTCGGCCACGCTCTTCAGCAGCGCGCCGTCCTGCGGACGGGCGTCGCCGTGGACCATGCGAGCGGAGATTTTTTTCATCCACAGCGAGCCTTCGCGGCAGGGCGTGCATTGTCCGCAGGACTCGTGGGAGTAGAACGCGTTGATGTTGGCGAGGGCCTCGACCATGTTGACGGTATCGTCCATGACGATCACGCCGCCGGAGCCGCCCATCGAGCCGATCATCGCGAGCGAATCGAAATCCATGGGAACGTCTTCAACGCCCCAATCGTAATCGACCATGTCGGCGCCGACCTTGCGCTTGCCCTTGTAGCGTTCGCCGAAGCGGAGAACTTTCGC
>DATHXF010000124.1:0-19599 GCA_035459785.1 Rariglobus sp.
CGCCTCATGGCGGCCGGCTACGGCTTCGGCGGCGAAGGCGATTGGAAGACCGCCGCGCTCGTCCGCGCGATGAAGGTCATGGGCCACGGACTCCCCGGCGGCACCTCCTTCATGGAGGACTACACCTATCATATGTCGCCCAAAGGCCACCAGGTCCTCGGCTCGCACATGCTCGAAATCTGCCCGACCATCGCGGCGTCCAAGCCCAAGGTCGAAATCCACCCGCTGGGCATCGGCGGAAAAGAAGACCCCGTGCGCTTCGTGTTCGACGCGCCCACCGGCGAAGCCCTCAACGCCTCGCTCGTCCACCTCGGCAACCGCTTCCGCCTCCTCATCAACGAAGTCGTCGCGGTCAAAGTTCCCGCCATGTCGAAGCTCCCCGTCGCCCGCGCCGTCTGGGAATGCAAACCCGACTTCAAGACCGCCTGCGCCTCGTGGATCTACGCCGGCGGCGCCCACCACACCGGCTACAGCTACAGCGTGACCAGCGAGATGCTCGAAGATTTCGCGACCATCGCCGGCATCGAGACGGTTCACATCAACGCCGACACCCGCCTGCCCCAGCTCAAACAAGACCTCCGCAACAACGAAGTCTTCTACCACCTCGAAAACGGGTTCCGGGCCTGACGGCCAGAAGTAGCGAGTAGTGAGTAGCGGGTAGCGAGCATTCCAACCCTCCGCCTACTCACTACTCGCTACCCGCTACTCACTACTTCTCCCTCTTTCCCATGCTCGAAGAACTCAAACGCGAAGCCTACGAAGCCAACGTCGCCCTCCCGCGCCACGGCCTGATCAACCTCACCTTCGGCAACGCCTCCGCCATTGATCGTTCCCGCGGCATCTTCGCGATCAAGCCCAGCGGCGTCGCCTACGCCGACCTCAAGCCCGCCGACATCGTTCTCATCGACCTCGACGGCAAACAGGTCGAAGGCTCGCTCCGTCCTTCGTCCGACACGCCCACGCACCGCCGCCTCTTCCTCGCGTTCCCCGAGATCGGCGGAGTCGTCCACACGCACAGCTCCCACGCCACCGCCTTCGCGCAGGCCGGCCGCGAGATCCCGATCTTCGGCACCACTCACGCCGACTACTTCGCCGGCAACGTTCCCGTGACCCGCAAGATGACTCCCGCCGAAATCAGCGGCGGCGCCTACGAATGGGAAACCGGCAACGTCATCGTCGAACTGTTCTCCGTTCTCAAACTCGACCCCGCCGACTACCCCGCCGTGCTCGTCAACCGCCACGCTCCCTTCACCTGGGGGAAAACCGTCGCCAAAGCCGTCGAGGTCGCCGTCGCCACCGAGTGCATCGCCCACATGGCTCTGATGTCTCTCCAACTCAACCCGACGCTCCCGACCATCGAGGCCGAGCTCCTCAACAAACACTTCAAACGCAAACACGGCCCCGGCGCCTACTACGGCCAGCCCGGCGGCAACTGCTGAGTTATTCTCCACCTACGTTTGCCAGACACCGGTCACGCGAGTGACGAGCTGCTTCGCGTCCTCCTCCGGTTCTTCGCGCACCACCCCCGCGCCCAAACTAGACCTTGCCATCGGTCATCGTGTCCAAAAGGTCGCGTCACTTTGTCCGCCTCTCCTTCCTATAAACAGCAATGGTTCGGTAACCCCGTCCGCGACCTTCTTTCCGGCACCGTCGTCGCCCTCGCCCTCATCCCCGAGTCGATCGCCTTCGCCATCATCGCCGGCGTAGACCCCAAAGTCGGTCTCTACGCCTCCTTCTGCATCGCCGTCACCATCGCTTTCGTCGGCGGACGCACCGGCATGATCTCCGCCGCCACCGGTGCGGTCGCCCTCCTCGTCGTCAACCTCGTCAAAGACCACGGCCTGCAATACCTGCTCGCCGCCACGCTGCTCACCGGCGTCATCCAGATCGCCGCCGGCTGGCTCAAGCTCGGCAACCTCATGCGCTTCGTCGCCCGCTCCGTCGTGATCGGCTTCGTCAACGCACTCGCCATCCTCTACATCCTCGCGCAGCTCCCCGAGTTCAAAGGCCAGGGCCTGCTTATGTTTGCCTGCGTCGCCGGCGGCCTCGCCATCATCTACGGATTCCCCCGCCTCACCAAAGCCATTCCGTCCCCGCTCATCTGCATCATCGTGCTCACCGGCCTTTCCATGTGGTTCGGCTGGGCCGACGCCGGTCTCCTCCGCACCGTCGGAGACATGGGCCAGCTCCCGTCCGCGCTCCCGTCCTTCGCCTGGCCCGACTTCCCGCTCACGAGGGAAACATTGCTCATCATCCTGCCTTACTCGGTCTCGATGGCCGTCGTCGGCCTGCTCGAATCGCTCATGACCGCCACCATCGTGGACGACTACACCGACACGTCCTCCGACAAAAACCGCGAATGCAAGGGCCAGGGCATCGCCAATCTCGTCTCCGGCTTGTTCGGCGGCATGGGCGGCTGCGCCATGATCGGCCAGACCGTAATCAATGTGAAAACCGGCGGCCGCGGACGCCTCTCCACCTTCTGGGCCGGCCTGTTCCTGCTCATCCTCGTCGTGCTGCTCGGCAAGTGGGTCTCGCAAATCCCCATGGCCGCCCTCGTCGCCGTGATGATCATGGTCGCCTTCAGCACCTTCAGCTGGGCCTCGGTCAAAAACATCCGCGTGTATCCAAAAACCGCGACATTCATCACCTTCACCGTCGTCGCCGTCGTGGTCGGCACCCACAATCTCGCCCTCGGCGTCGGCGCCGGCGTGCTCCTGAGCGCCCTCTGCTTCGCCGCCCGCATCGCGAAACTCCTCCACGTCACCAGCCATACCGGCCAGACGCCCGACGAAATGGTTTACCATGTCAGCGGACAGTTGTTCTTCGCGTCCACCACGGCCTTCACCGAGTCCTTTGATTTCAAGGCCGCGCACAAAACCGTCATCATCGACGTCACCCACGCCCATTTCTGGGACACGACTTCGATCAGCGCGCTCGACAAGGTCGTCATCAAATTCCGCCAGCAAGGCGCCGAGGTCGAACTCGTCGGCCTCAACGACCAGAGCCAGGCCATCGTCGAGCGCCTCGCCATATACAACCGCCCCGAGGCCGCAAACCCCGGCTCGACCCATTAAACGTCCCATTCCCGTTATCCGCCCGCATAGTCGGAGATGAACGCCTGCTTCGGTGGATTCGGCGCCACCGTGAACCGATTCTCACTTACGAGGTCTGTGACGGGAGAACCCGCTTCGTTCCCATGAAAATCACCACGCTTCCCCTCCTTCTGATCACGCTGCTCACCTCGGCCTGCTCCGACGCCACGCCGCCCTCCGCCGAGACGCCCACTACGCCCGTGCCCTCCGCCCCCGCCACTCCGCCGGCCCCGGCCACCACCACGCCTTCCCCGCTCACCGAACTCAAATGGAGCGACATCAAAGACCTCGGCTACGACGACCGTGCCGACGTCATGGCCGGCTTGGCCAAGCTGCGTGAAAAACTCGACCTGAAGATCGCCGCCCTCGAGGCCCGCCGCGCCGATCTGACCACCAAGGACGACCCGCTTAAATTCAATGCCGCTCTCAAAACCCTCGATACCGCCCGCACGCGCCTGACGTCCTCCATCACCGACCTTGGCAATGCCACGTCACAAAACTGGGAACAGCGCCACGACCGCGTCGCCGATGCCTGGGTCAACGTCGAGGATGCCTACAAAAAAGCCGCCGGCGAAGCCCCTGCAACGACTGCACCCTCACGCGACTAAGCCTGGAAACGGCAGTCGAGCGGCGGAGTATCACGCAAGATGTTGAGACGAATGGTGCCCGCGGAATCCCGAGGTGCACCCAGTGGGTGCATTGAGCGGGTGACGCGGACGGCAGGCGTCTCAACAGGTTGTGCGAGACGACCCGATTCGACTGCCGTTTCTAGGCTAAGCGCCGCTTCCACCGCAACGCCACCGCCACCAAGGCGATCAGCGCCGGCACTTCCACCAACGGTCCCACCACCGCCGCAAACGCCGCACCCGACGTCAGCCCGAACACCCCCACCGCCACCGCGATGGCCAGTTCGAAGTTGTTCCCCGCCGCCGTGAACCCGAGCGTCGCCGCCTTCGCGTAATCCGCCCCCGCCTTCACGCTCATCCAGAACGTCGCCGTGAACATGATCGCGAAATAAACCGTCAGCGGCACCGCGATGTGCAGCACGTCCAGTGGACGCGCCAGCACTTGCTCTCCTTGCAAGCTGAACATCACCACGATCGTGAACAGCAGCGCCCCCAGCGTGATCGGGCTGATCGCCGGCAGAAATTTTTCATCAAACCATGCCGCCTTCGCGCCACGCCGCAGCACCGCGCGAGTCAGCCACCCCGCGATGAACGGAATCCCCAGGTAAACAAACACGCTCCACGCAATGCTGCCGATGGTGATCGCCGACAAATCCAGCACGCCGAGATCCACGCCGACCAGCGGAGGCAGCACCTTCAAAAACAGCCACGCCAGCGGTGCGAACGCGAACACCTGAAACAGCGCATTCGCCGCCACCAGTCCCGCGCAATACTCACGGCTCCCGCCCGCCAGATCGTTCCACACGATCACCATCGCGATGCACCGCGCGATGCCCACGAGCACCAGTCCCGCAAAATACTCCGGCTGATCCCGCAGGAAAACCGCTGCGAGCGCAAACATCAGCACCGGCCCGACCAACCAGTTCTGCACCAGCGAAAGCCCGAGCACTTTCTTGTCGCGAAACACATCGGACAGCTCCTCGTAGCGCACCTTCGCCAGCGGCGGATACATCATCAAAATCAACCCGACCGCGATCGGCACCGAGGTCGTGCCCACACTCCAGGATGTCAGCGTCTCCGCCAACGCCGGAGCGAATCGCCCCAACGCCACGCCCACGGCCATCGCCAGAAAAATCCACGCCGTCAGCCAGCGGTCCAGAAACGACAGTTTTCCCGTCAGCGAATCCTTCGCGCTCACGCCGCGCCCTTCTTTGCCGTCGCCTTCATCTGATCGCGCCGCCCGTCCGCATACGCCGTGAACACGCGGCGGATCTCGTTCCGCACGCGACGGAACATCTCCATCTTTTCTTCATCCGTGCCGGTCGCATGCGCCGGATCCTCGAACGGCCAGTGATGACGATTCACTTGCCCCGGATAAATCGGACACGCCTGGTCCGCGTTGCCGCACACCGTGATGACCGTCTCGACCGTGCCCTCTAAAAACTCATTCATGTGCTTCGAGGTGTGCGCGGAGATATCGATGCCGATCTCCTTCATCGCCGCGATGGCCAACGGATGCACATAGCCGGCCGGTTTCGAGCCGGCGCTCGCCACGTTAAACAGATCACCCGCTGCCGCGCGCAACAGCCCCTCGGCCAGATGACTGCGGCACGAGTTCCCCGTGCAAAGAATCAAAACAGTAGGTTTTTCAGTGCTCATAAAATCAGATGGAAAAGTCGGTTCGTATTTTCAGCAGCAGCCCGACCCCGGCACACACGTTCCGCCGCCGCTCTTCGTCGTCGGCACACACAGCTCCTTCGCCAGACAGTCCGTATGCTTCCCCGCCAGCCGCATGACGAGCGCCTCGCCGGCGTTCTTCACCGCAACGACGCGCAGCGTCACCACGTTGCATGCCTCGTATTCCAGCTCCACCGGCAGGTCTTCGCCCTTCAGCACCGGCCCGGCGAATTCAAACGCCTTCATCAACTTTCCGCCCGTGATGCGGTGATCGACATCGTCGCCCACCCACGTCTGCAACAGGCAGGTCGTCACTTGGCGCACCGTGCCGCCGCAATCGACGAAGTCTTTCTGCACGCGACCCACCTCGGTCACATGGAAATGCGCCTCGATCGGCTCGCCATCCGGCCAGATCACCGTGATCGGCAACTCCGGCGCCGCCGCCAGCGCCGCGCGCACTTCGGAAATCATCATCGTGGCCTGTTCAGTATTCGCAGTGGTCGTCATAAAATCAGCTTCAGCAGCAGCACGCCTTGCCCTTGCCGGTCCCGCACACCTCGGCGACCTGCGCCGGCGCACACGCCAGATCCAGTTTCTTCAACCGTGCCAGGTCGCGCTTGAACACCGCGTTTTCCGCGGCGCAGTCCTGCAGGCACGCGAGATTCGCCTTCAACTCCGCCGACCGCGCCTTTTCCGGCGGCAGCGCGTAGATCATCCAGTTGCCCGACCGGCTCGCCGTCACCAATCCGCGCGTCTTCAGGTAACCGAGATGCTTGGATATCTTCACCTGCGACTCGCCCAGCAGACTCTGGAAATGACACACGCACAGCGGTCCTTGCAGCAGCAGGTGCAGCAGACGCAGACGCGTCTCGTCGCACAGGCACTGGTAGATTTGCACGAGCTTCATAGCGCCAACTACATTCCTTTAACGGAATATAGATCAAGCCCCGATTGCTCCCGACGCGTATTTGTCACATGCACAGAGCGGCGTTGCCTTCCGTTCCGCGCTTCTCCATCTCAAGCGCCAGCCATTTCCTTATGAAAAAATACATCGTCGAGTTCATCGGCACCTTCTTCCTCGTCTTCACGGTCGGCATGGCCGTGCACAGCGGCAGCCCGCTGACCCCGCTCGCCATCGGCGCGTCGCTCATGGTCATGATTTTCGCCGGCGGACACATCTCCGGCGGACACTTCAATCCCGCCGTCACGCTCGCCGTGTGGCTGCGCGGCAAGTGCGACACCAAGGACGTCGTGCCCTACTGGATCGCCCAGCTCGCCGCCGGCGTGGTTGCCGCCATCATCGTGGTCACCCTCAAGGGCAAACCCCTTCTCGGCGCCTCGCATGAGGTCGTTCCCTCGCTCGCCGTCGAGTTTCTCTTCACCTTCGCGCTCGCCTGGGTCGTGCTTAACGCCGCCACCGCCAAGGGAACGGCCGGCAATTCCTTCTACGGTCTCGCGATCGGCTTCACCGTCCTCGCCGGTGCGGTCGCCGTGGGCGGCGTCTCGGGCGGCGCCTTCAACCCCTCCGTCGGTCTCGGCGCCGTGGTGATGGGCTTCGAGAAGATCAGCCAGCTCTGGATCTACCTCGCGGCCGATCTCGCCGGCGGCGCCGTCGCCGCCCTCGCCTTCAAGGCCACCCACGACAAGGGCGAATAAGCCTCCCGTCGTTTTTCAAAAACAAAAAGGCCGGACGAAATTCGTCCGGCCTTTTTCATGCCTGTCGCGCGCCGCTCACCGCGACCCGCGCATCAACCGGCTCTTCGGCTTGGGCGGCGGAGCCGCCTCGGCCAGTGCCTTCTCGTCGAACAGCGCCGAGTAAATATACGGGAAGTTCTCGATCTTCTTCCGCTCGATTTCCGCACCGATAAACCGCTCGATCGACCGCGCATCGCGCACGTCGTCCTCGG
The DNA here is from genome assembly GCA_035459785.1 of Rariglobus sp. Taxonomy (GTDB): domain Bacteria; phylum Verrucomicrobiota; class Verrucomicrobiia; order Opitutales; family Opitutaceae; genus Rariglobus. The sequence goes on from DATHXF010000124.1 coordinate 7,306, forward strand.
TCACGAGCGTGAACGCATCGCCGGTCGCCTGCGCACGGCCCGTGCGGCCGATGCGGTGCACGTAGTCTTCGGCGTTCTCCGGCACGTCGTAATTGATCACGTGCGACACGCCCGCGATGTCCAGGCCGCGCGCCGCGATGTCGGTCGCGACGAGCACCTCAAAGGTGCCGTCTTTGAAACCTTGCAACGCCTCAACGCGCTCGCGCTGACTGCGGTCCGAGTGGATCACGCCGACCGTGTGCTTCTCCGCCAACAAGCGGTGCGCGATGCGGTCCGCACCCATCTTGGTGCGCGTGAAAATGATGATGCTCTTGAACTCGGTCCTCCGGAGCAGCTCGATCAGCAGATCAAACTTCTGCGGCGCAACGACCGGATAAAACGCATGCGACACCGTCTCTGCTGCCGACCGGCGCTGGCCGATCTTGATCTCCTGCGGATTGATCAACGCCCACGTGGACAACTGCGCCAGCTCCGGCGGCATCGTCGCACTGAAGAACAGCGTCTGCCGCGCCTTCGGACAGCGCTGGATGATGCGCTTCACGTCGGGAAGGAAACCCATGTCCAACATGCGGTCCACTTCGTCGAGCACGAGAATCTCCACATCGGCGAGGCTCGCGGTGCCCTGTTCCAAATGGTCGAGCAACCGTCCCGGCGTGGCGGCGATCACATCCACGCCGCGCGCGAGGTCGTCGCGCTGTTTGCCATAGCCCACGCCGCCGTAAACGACGGTCACGGTGAGATCGGTGTATTTGGCGTATTTCTGAAACGCCTCCTCGACCTGCAACGCGAGTTCGCGCGTCGGCTCGAGCACGAGGCAACGCGTCTTCTTCTGATGCGCGCCGAGGCGGTTCATGAGCGGCAGCGCAAAGGCCGCCGTCTTGCCGGTGCCCGTCTGCGCCGAACCGATCACGTCCTGACCTGCGAGAATGACGGGGATCGCCTGCGCCTGTATGGGCGTCGGCTCGTTGTAACCCATCTCCGCCACCGCAAACGCGATCGCATCGCTCAGGCCCAATTTCGTGAACGCCGTGTCCTGCTTGGGAATATCCACCTGCACCACCGGCTTGATCGGCGCGCGTGACGGACCGTCGAACGACTGGTCGATGGCCGGACGCTCGCGCTTCTCGGCAGGCTTGGGGCCACGTCCGTGGTCGTTGCGCGGCGCGTGATCTTGACGCGGACCATTGCGGCGCGGGCCACCATCATGCTGCGGACGATCCTGACGCGGTGAGTGCGAGGATTGCTGGCTCTGCTGGCCGCCGGTGCGGGACTGGTTGTTGTGCGAAGCGGGCTTGGGTTTTGAGTCGGTGCGCGGACCACGGTCGCGCGGTGGCTGTTCGGCGCGGGGGTGCGAAGGCTTGGGTTTGACGTCGTAAGCGGGGTGGCCGCCCTTGAGTTCGGGGCTGACCTTGGGCGAAGGGGCGAACGTGGCGCGCAGCTTCGTGATGATCTTGCGTAACATATGCGGGTTTAAGCTTCGCAGCGTCTGCGAAACGACCGCCTTTGCAACCTTCGATATGCCCCCGACCGAGCGCCGATCACGCGACTCACAGGTGTTCCTTCATCTTGTCCAGGATCGTCAACGACATCGCCTCGTCTCCAAACACGCCGACCCGGATATGCACCTCGGTCAGCGAATCGCTCACCCGGACGATATCAATTTCCACGCTCTTGTCGGTGCCGGTGCGCGCCTCGATCTCGGTTTTCAACGCATCGCCCTCTTCCTCGGTTTTCTGGAACCTCAACGAATCGATCGCCTGGTTCGCAGCCTTGACGACCGCATCATACGAGTTCGGCAACGTGGCCTTCAAATCACCGCGGACATACACGACCGTTCCCGCTGCCGCCGCACCCGCCGCGACCACCAGACAGCCCGTCTGCATCACCACCGGAACCGTCAGTCCCAGCGCGACCACCCCTCGAAGCAATCCGGCGTATAGATTGGTTTTCATAGTATCACGGACAGACCCGTAAATTACCCGCCGGTTCACGGGTTGAGACTTGGCACTCGTAAATCCCGCCGCACACTTCCGGCATCCCGGCGCCGCCGGCCATCCATGCAAAACGAGATCCTCTGGCTTGTCCGTCTCTGTATCGATCAAGGTCTGATCAACCCCATCCAGGCCCTCGCGGCCCGCGCCGCGCTCGGCGACTCCGCCGACCTCATGGACTTCGCCCAGAAGCTCATCGACGACGGCTACGTCGCCGACGAACACCTCGACACCCTCGAAAAAATCGCCGGCCTCGCCCTGACCAAGGGCAAAAACGGCCCGCCCGCCGACAACCCGTTCCCCTCCGACTCATCCACGGTCACGGAGCCGTCACTCTCCATCCCCTCGCGCGCCGCACCGGCCCCGCCCCCCTCCCCCGCGCCTGCTGCCGTCCGCGCCGCTTCGCCCGCCGCCCACACCACCTCGCCGTTTGCCACCGGCCCGATTCCCACCGGACTTCCGTCCATCCCGTTCAACCAAATCAGCGCGATGGACGACGCGGCCGTCGCCGCCGCCATGCGCACGCTTCTGCTCGGCTGCGCCCGCTACGGCGCGAGCGATCTTCACCTCTCCGCCGGCGTCCGCCCCTTCATCCGCATGCAGCGCGCGATCAAGATGCTCTCGGATTACGTCCTCACATCCGAAGACGCCCGCCGTCTCAACCTCGCCCTGCTCACCCCCGCCCAGCGCGAGACCTTCGAACGCATCCGTGACTTCGACTACGCCCTGGCACTCGACGCCTCCAACCGCTACCGCGTCAACTTGATGGTCCACAAGGCCGGCGCCTCCGGCTCCTACCGCATGGTGCCCGCCACTATCCCGAAGCTTGATCAACTCGGCCTGCGCAACGTGGACGCCGTCCGCAAGCTCCTCAACTACCACAACGGCCTCATCCTCGTCACCGGCCCGGTCGGCTCCGGCAAGACCACCACCCTCGCCGCCCTCGTCGCCGAGCTGAACGAGAAACGCGAGGACCACATCATCACCGTCGAAGACCCCGTCGAGGTCGTCCAACCCGCCAAGGGCTGCAACATCACCCAACGCGAGGTCGGCGCCCACACCATGTCCTTCGCCTCCGCGCTCAAAGGCGCCCTCCGCGAAGACCCCGACGTCATCATCATCGGCGAACTCCGCGACCTCGAAACCATCGAGATGGCCATCAGCGCCTCCGAAACGGGACACCTGGTGATCGGCACCATGCACACCAGCGACGCCGCCACCACGCTCAACCGCCTCCTCGACGTCTTCCCGCCTTCGCAGCAGACTCAGATCCGCGCCTCCGTCGCCGAGAGTCTCCGCGGCATCCTCTGCCAACGCCTGCTCCCATCCACCGACGGCGGCCTGGTCCTCGCCACCGAGATGCTCGTGGCCAACACCGCCGTCTCCGCCCTCATCCGCGACGGCAAGACCCAGGGCCTGCGCAACGTCATCGAAACCGGCGTCCGCGAGGGCATGTGCCTCATGGAAAACGTTGTCTTCGAACTCTACGAAAAGCGCCGCATCTCCGCCGAGACCGCCCGCCAAAACGTCAGCACCCGCATGCTGAAGGCCAAGATCACCTGACCGGCCCCTACCCGCTACTCGCTACTCACTCCTCGCTACTTCCCCCCACATGGCCGCCATCGACTCCCTTCTCAAAACCATGCTCGAGCGTGGTGGTTCCGACCTTCACCTCACCATCGGACTCCCGCCCAAGTCCCGCATCTCCGGCGCGCTCACGCCCATCGCCGAGACCGCCCTCACCCCGGAGAAAATGGCCGCCCTCCTCTCCGAAATCTGCCCTCCCGCCCGCTGGCAGCACTTCCTCGAGAAAAAGGACCTCGACCTCGCCCACGAAATCCCCGGCCTCGCCCGCTTCCGCGCCAACTTCCTCTACAACCACTGGGGCCAGGCCGCCGTCCTTCGCCAGATTCCCGCAAAAATCATCTCCTTCGACGAGCTCAAGCTCCCTCCCGCCCTCAAGAAACTCTGCGACCTCCGCGAAGGCCTCGTCGTTGTCACCGGCCCCACCGGTAGTGGTAAATCCACTACGCTCGCCGCGATGATCGACTACATCAACGACACCTCGGCGCGCCACATCATCACCATCGAGGACCCCATCGAGTTCGTTCACCAAAATAAAAAATCCGTCATCGTCCACCGCGAGGTCGGCGACCACACCGGCTCCTTCGGCGCCGCCCTGAAAGGCGCCATGCGCCACGACCCCGACATCCTCCTCGTCGGCGAAATGCGCGAACTCGAAACCATCAAGCTCGCCCTGAGTTGCGCCAGCATGGGCATGCTCGTCTTCGGCACGCTCCACACCAACAACGCCCCGAAGACCATCGACCGCATCATCAACGCCTTCCCCGCCAGCGAGCAGAACCAGGTCCGCGTCATGCTCGCCGGCTGCCTCGCCGGCGTCGTCGCCCAGCTCCTCTGCAAACGCCAGCCCAAGGGCCGCTGCGCCGTCCACGAAATCCTCCTCCAGCACGAGGCGCTGCCCAACACCATCCGCAGCGGACAGATCAGCAACATCCGCGCGATCATCGAAGGCGGCGGCGCCGACGGCATGATCACGATGGACCAAAGCCTCCTCGCCCGCGTGCAGGACAAGAGCATCACCGGCAAGGAGGCCTACATGAAAGCCGCCACCAAAGCCGGCTTCACCCAGTTCCTCCAGCCCGGCGATCTCGACGCCGGCCACTGATCGCCAGCTGTATGAGCGGCTTTACGCCGCGATGGATCGACGTGGGAGCGAGCTTGCGCGCGATGACGCTCCCCGTGCGCCCTTAATCCCCCCATTGCCATCAGCCTGCGTCCGCTCCGCCAAACACACGTAGCACAACACCCCATACCCGAATCCCGGCATTTCGAAGATCATGACTGTCTCTCATGATCCATAAACGCCTGTTCGTAGCCCCTCTAGCCATATTGGCCGCACTCCTGTTCGCTCCGGCCTCCGTCTCGGCCCAGTCCCTCCTGCTCACTGCGGAAGACTTCGTGCTCCTCGCCGGCACCGCCGTCTCCATCGGAGGCGCAGGCCCGACCACTATTTCCAACGGTAATGTCGGTGCCGCTGCATCCATCTCCGGCATTCCCCCCGCAGTCATCGTCAACGGCTCCGCCATCACCGGGGGCGTCATCGTCGGCCAGGCCCTCAACGATCTCATCACTGCCCGCAACGCTTTGTCCGCGCTGGCCTCCCCTCCCGCCAACAACCTCAGCGGCGTAAACGGAGGCAATCTCGCCACCCAGATTCTTGCCCCCGGCGTTTACACGTTTAACACCGCCGCCGCCATCACGCTCAACGGCGTCGTCACTCTCGACGCCCAAGGCCAGAACAACGTCAACTGGGTCTTCAACATCGGCACCGAACTCACCACCGGCGCCAACGCCGAGGTCCGCTTCATCAATCTCGGTTCCAACGGCGGCGCCGACAACGGCCTGTTCTGGAACGCCGGTAGCTCGATCACCTTGGGCGGCAATAACATCATCGCCGGCAACTACCTCGCGGGCACCAGTATCTCCTTCGGAACCACCCTGCCCGGCGACGGCTCCGCCGGCGGTCGCGCCCTCGCCCTCGCCGGAGTATCCTTCGCCGGCGCCGGCTCCCTTGATGTCCTCGGCGGTCCCGGCAACGGCGACATGACCGGCAGCCTCGTCCTCGACGAAGAAGGCCAGTTGGTCCAGTCCGGCTACGTCCTCCTCAGCGCCAACGGAACCTACACCCAGGGCGCGTCCAACGTCGTCCTGCGCAACGGCACACTCTTCACCACCACCAACGTCATCATCGACGGTCGCAGCTCCGACACCGCTCTCAACTCGCCTGCCACCCTCACCGTCTTTCAAACCATCGCGACGCTCACTGGCACCAACACCTACACCGGCGGCACCATCGTTGACGCCGGCACCCTCACCACCGGCAGCGCCAACCTGCCCGTCGGCGGCAACATCAGCCTCATCGACAGCAACACCACCGGCACGTCCGGCGTGTTGATCTTCGATCAAGACACCAACGGCACCTACACCGGCATCATCTCCGGCACCGGCTCCGTCACCAAAGAGGGCACCGGCTCCCTCGTCCTCACCAACATCCACACCTACACCGGCGGCACATTCCTCAACGAAGGCGCCCTCGTCCTCAACGACGCCGTCATCGGCACCACCACGATCGCCAACGGCGCATTCCTCCGCGGCAACGGAGGCATCAACGGCGACCTCGTCAACAACGGCACCGTCGCCCCCGGCTTCTCCCCCGGCACCCTCCTCATCGCCGGCAACTTCACCCAGGGCCCGTCCGGCGACCTCGTCATCGAGCTCGCCTCGGCGATCGACTTCGACCGCCTCATCATCGGCGGCACCGCCACCCTCGGCGGCACACTCCAACTCATCGCCCTCGACGGCTACGATCCCATCAACGACTCCTTCATCTTCCTCACCGCCACCGGCGGCGTGATCGGCACCTTCGACACCACCCTCTCACCCTCCGCCGCCCTCACCCCCGTCGTCACCTACAACGCCAACGACGTCACCCTCACCTTCACCCAAGTCCCGTTCGTCACCTTCGCCGGCACGCCCAATCAAACCTCCACCGCCGGCGCAGCCCAGCTCGACCCCGCGACCACCGCTGCCCTCAACAACGTCCCGACCGCGGCCGGTCTGACCGCCGCCCTCAACGCCCTCTCCCCGCAAAGCTACCAGATCTGGTCCGACATCGCCTTCGCCCGCTCACTCTCCCTCAGCGAACGCCTCGCCCGTGACTCCGCCGCCCTCCCCGGCCACGACGACTACTACTTCCAAGTCGGCCAAAGCCGTAACAGCACCGAAGGCGACTTCGACACCGGCTCCGCCTCCTTCAACAGCGACTCCGGCCTCGTCGGCGGCGACCATGCCTTTGGCGACAATCTCGTTGTCGGCGGCTTCTTCGACTACACCGAGACCGACGGCAGCCTCGGCTCCTCCGGCGGCACCACCAACGTGAAAAGCAAAATGCCCGGCATCCGCGCCGTCTGGCGCAAAGACGCCTGGTTCGTCAACGCCGCTGCCGCCTACGGTTTCGACGACTACAAATCCACCCGCGTCATCGCCTTCTCCGGCACCAACGCCACCGCCCGCTCCGAAACCTCCGGACGCCAGTGGGTCCTCGGCCTGACCGGCGGACGCGATTTTACCGCCGGCGCCGTTACGCTGTCACCCTTCGCCGGACTCCTCGCCAGCGGCTGGAAGGCCGACGGTTTCACCGAAACCGGTGCCGGTTCCTTTAACAACACCGTAGGCGCCCAGAAAGCCCGCTCCCTGCGCACCCAGCTCGGCATGGAGGCCTCCTTCCAGGTCAACGCCGGCACCGTCGCCCTTCGCCCGCACGTCCGCGCCGCCTGGATTCATGAACTGAGCAACGACGCCCGCTCCATCGACGCCACGCTCGGCGGCAACGCCTACAGCGTCACCACCCACGCCCCCACCCGTGACAGCGCCCGCCTCAGCGCCGGCTTCGAAGCCCGCCTCACCGAAACCCTCGGCCTCTACGCCGATTACGGACTCCAGACCGGCGACACCACCCGCGTCATCGGCGAATGGTCCGCCGGCCTCTCCCTGCGGTTCTAATCAGTATCTATAAATCAACTACAAGCCCCCGCGCCACCCGCGGGGGCTTTTTTGCGTCCGCCTACTTGCGCACCCACCGGTTCGCCTTCGCCCAAAGCGTCAGCACCACGCCGGTCGCAAACCCGCCCGCGTGCGCCCACCACGCCACGCCCCCTGCGCCCGTCGTGCCGTTCATCAGCACGCCGAAGCCGTTCACCGTCTGCAGCGCAAACCACAGGATCAGAAACAAAAACGCCGGCACCGGAATGATCGGCACGATCCACGGCACCAGCGTCACGATCCACGCCGTCGGCAGCAGGATAAAATAGCCGCCCAACACGCCCGAGATCGCCCCACTCGCGCCCACCATCGGCACGGTCGCCTCCGGACTCACCGCGATCTGCAACGCCGCCGCCCCCAGTCCGCTCGCCAGATAAAACAGCAGGTAGCGCATATGCCCCAGTTTACATTCCACATTGTTGCCGAACACCCACAGGAACCAGCAATTCCCCAGCACATGCGCGAACCCGCCGTGCAAAAACATATGTGACCCCAGGGTCAGCCACTGCGCCTCGTCCGTCCAACCCGCGATCAACCGCTTCGGCACCAGCGCATACTGGCCGATAAACGCCTCCAGCGCCCCGCCCCCCTGCAACGACAGCACGACCTCGTAGCCAAACACCCCGAGGTTGGCCAAAATCAACAGCACCGTGATGACCGGCGGACGCTTATGCGCCTGACTATCCCAAAGCGGAATCATGCCCGCGAGCAAACCACCCCTCCCGCCCGCGCCAACCGCCAAAAAACCAATCCCATTTGTCACTTAATAAGTGACAAACCTCATCCGTCCTCCCGTCGCGATTAATCGCCGCATCCTCCGTCTTGCCTCCATCTGGCAAACGGCGTGCTTGCGCCATCCGCCCGCCCGCCTGTTTCATAACCTCTTCTTTTGATGTCGTCCGTCCGGCCGCCTCAGTATCCTACGCTTCACCCCGCGCAACTTCGCCCGTTGCGCGCCCGCTTGCGTGCCTCCATCCGCGACGCCGGCCTCACCGACTTCGGTCTCGCCGCCGGCCCCGCCGGCCTCCCGTTCTGGGAACTCGAGCCCACGCCCCTCGTCGTCGAAGCCTCCGAGTGGGCCGTCCTCGACGCCGCCCTCCGCCAGCGCGCCCATTTCGTCAACGCCCTCCTCGTCGATCTCTACGGCGGACAACAGGCGCTCCACCAGCAAATCCTCCCGCCCGAGCTGGTCCTCTCCGACCCCTACTACCGCCGCCCCTGCCTCGGCCTTGAACCGCAGCGCGCCAGCCCCGCGACCCTCCTCCGCTTCGATCTCGTCAAGACCGCCGACGGCTGGCTCTTCGACGACACCCGCGCCAACACCCCCATCGGCCTCTCCTACGCGGTCCAAAACCGCCGCTTCATGACGCAGGAGGCCACCGACCTCTACCGCTCGCTGCCCGACTACCACAGCGTCATCAATTTCCCCCTCCAACTGCTCGACCATCTCCGCGGTCTCGCGCGCGATGACATCCGCGCCCCGTCCATCGTCGTTCTCACCGCCGGCCCGCACGATCCGTTCTACTCCGAGCACAGTTTCCTCGCCCGCAAGATGGGCCTCCCGCTCGCGCGCGGCGACGACCTGCTCGTCCTCGACAACCGCGTTTACTTCAAAACCATCGCCGGCCTCGAGCGTGTCGACGTCATCTACCGCCGCCTCAACGACAGCCACATCGACCCCGTCGTCTTCTCGACCGACCGCGAGAACGCCGGCATCCCCGGCCTCCTCCACTGCATCCGCACCGGCAACGTCGTCCTCGCCAACTCCATCGGCACCGGCGTCGCCGAGAGCCGCGCGCTCAACGCCTACGTCCCCCGCCTCATGCGGTTCTACCTCGGCGAGAAACCGCTCCTCGGCACCGTCCCCACCTACACCTGCGGCGACACCGACCACCTCGACCACATCCTCGAAAACGGCGACAGCCTCCGCATCCTTCCCGCCCACGACGCACGCCACGGCGACTGGCACTCCACCAACGTCGCCACCGCCCCCGGCCCCGCGCTCTACGGCCCCACAGGCCTCTCCCGCCTCGTCCGCGAAAACCCGCACGCCTTCGTCGCCCAACCGCGCCTGCACATTCTTCCCGTCTCCCCCGGCCCGCGCAACGCCCCGCCCGCCCGCCTCTCCGCCTTCGTCCTCTGCCACGGAAAACGGTTCTCCGTTTTCCCCGGCGGCATGGTGCGCCTCGGCGAACCCGACCAGACCATCGCCCGCGTCGGCCCCACCGCCGACACCGTCGTGCTCATCGACACGCAGGACAACTCCGGCGACATCGCCGACCACGAGGCCCTCACCGGCGCCGTCCAGACCAACACCCTCGGCTCCCGCAGCGCCGAACACCTCTTCTGGCTCGGCCGCTACCTCGAACGCGCCGAGGCCACCGCCCGCATGCTCTCCATCCTCGACGACGTCGCCCTCGAGGAAATCTCCGCCAAGGACCGCCGCCGCTGGCTCCCCATCTGGCGCGGACTCCTCGAAGCCACCGGCCACACCGACCACAAGATCACCGCCCGCGCCAACCCCCAGGCCTCCCTCTCCACCGACCTCATGTGGCGCATGTCCCTCGACACCGCCAACTCCAGCTCGATCTACTCCTCCGTCAGCTGGGCCGTCGAAAACGCCCGCCAGCTCCGCGACTACGTCAGCCCCGAGGTCTGGACCACCCTCGGCCGCCTCCTCCGCCGCCTCGACGATCTCCACAAGCTCCGCCCCGTCCCCGGACGCCGCCCCGCCGTCCGCCCCGACCTCGGCCCCTCGCTCCCCACACAGGCCGTCCAGGCCGTGCTCACCGAGATCAACGCCATCATCGGCCTCGCCGAACGCACCATGGTGCAGGACGCCGGCTGGCACTTCCTCCGCATGGGCATGCACCTCGAACGCGCCACCATGACATGCAGCGCGCTCCGCCACATCCTTAGCGCCCACGACACCGCCGCCGCCAAAGAAGCCACCGCCGATCCCGCGTCCGCCGCCAACACCCCCTACCGCGACAACCCCGAGCTCTCCGCCCTCCTCCGCATGCTCGGCTCGCAGGACGCCTACCGCCGCCTCTACCAGATGCGCAGCCAGCCGCGCTACGTCGCCGAGCTGTTTCTCCAGCAGCCCGACGCCCCGCGCAGCATTTTCCACAACCTGCACCAGATTAAGACCAGCCTCCGCGCCATCCGCCTCGACGTGCGCGAAGAAGGCGGCGACCCGACGATCGACGCGGTATCCGAGACGCTCCGCTTCATCGCCTCGGTTCCGCTCGCCGTCCACTTCGGCGACGACCCCGTCCTGGATGACACCGAAGCCGCCAAACTCGGCGACACCCTCGCCGACCTGCTCGACCGCCTCTACGGACTGCACCCGGTCCTGAGCGACCACTACTTCAGCCACCAAGCCCGCATCGCCCCCTCCGTCACCCAAGTCGAACTGAAGCTGTAACCACCAGCTCAAAGCTCCCAGCTGTTAGCTCATAGCCCCTCGACGCCTCGTCTCTCGACGCTCGACGCCCCCAGCCCCCATGCCCCTCTCCCCCGCCCCGCTCTCGCAGTTCTACCACCAGCTCGCGCAACAGCTCTCGGCCGGCCTCACCCTCGCGCAAGCCCTCCGCGCCCCCTCGTCCGCGCCGGCCGCCGACACCCTCCGCCTCGCCGCACTCGCCGAATCCGGAGTCTCCATCCCCGAAATCATCGCTACCGCCGGCAACTGGCTCCCGGCCTCCGACCGCCCCTTCCTCGCCGCCGCCGCCCAATCCGGACGCCTCCCGCGTGTCCTCACCAACCTCGCCGAACGCCACGCGCAAGTCGCCCAAACCCGCCGCCGCGTGGCCCTCGCCTGCCTGTATCCCGTCGGCGTGTTTCACTTCGCCGCCGTCATCTACCCCCTCCTCAGGCTCATCAATTTCGAGACCGGCCTGAACTGGAGCCTGTCCGCTTACCTCGGCGGACTCCTCGCCATCCTCCTCCCCGCCTGGGGCGCTGTCATTATTCTCTGGATACTCGTCCGCCGCGAAAATCCGGCCGCCCTCGCCCTCCTCAACATCCTCCCCGCCATTGGAGGCTACCGGAAACATCAGGCGCTCGCCGACTTCGCCTTCGCCCTCGGCAACCTGCTCGAAGGCGGCGCGCCTATTGGCCGGGCCTGGCTCACCGCCGGCGGACTCGCCCGCTCACCCCGCATCGCCGCCGCCGCGCAGACGATCCACACCCGCATCGAACACGGCGAAGCTCCCGGCCCGCATCTTCTCGGCACACAGGCCTTCCCGCCGGAATTTGTCGCCCGCTATCAAACCGGTGAAACCACCGGCAGTCTCGACAACGTCCTCCTCGCGCTCGCCACCGACCATCAGGCGACGGCCAACCGACACCTCACCGCCGCCACGATGCTCTACCCGGCGGTCCTCTTCGGCTGCGTCGCCCTGATGGTCGCCTGGATCGTGCTCTCTTTCGCGATGCAGTATTACGGCAAGATCAACAGCATGATGGACGGCATGTGATCCCGTCGGCCTCGCCGCCCCTCAGATCATTCCGAACCCCGGATTACTCACCAACCCGGCCTCCGACAGTCCGGCGCTCAGCTTATAGCTCACGCATCATTGCATCTTGATCCCTCATGCCGAACCTGTCCGGCTCCCGATGCATGAGAATTGCCATACCCATGACTACACTCGGCATTTCCCGAAAAATTTCCGCC
>DATHXF010000125.1:0-4795 GCA_035459785.1 Rariglobus sp.
CGTGAACGCGGGCCAGATGTCGAGCTTGGTCCGCACAATGTGCGGAAGCCTGTCCCGCAAACCCGTCGCCTCCAGAATCGCGCCGGCCTGGGCCGTCAAAAAGCCCACCGACACGGACTGCTCCTCGCCCTTTCCCGCAAACGATCCGTCGGAGAAATCGTGGCGCAATGCCAGCCAGGGCAGCAGGTGAAGGACCACGTCGTCGACCGTCGCGGGAGAACCCGCGACGACGACGCCCTTTTCCAAAATGGAAGGTGTGCGCATGAAAAAAATCAGTGGTTAGCGGTCGAGATCCACCCCACATGCCCGTCGTAATACAGGCAGTTCCAACCGGAACCGTGCACGGGTTTCGCGGGGATCTGGTTGATCCAGCCGGCGGTGGCGCCCTTCATCCAGGCCTTGTCCACATCGACCAGCATCCACGTGTTCGCCTGGGGAAAGACCGAGATCGACAGGAGCGTGCGAGGCGTGCGGTTCGCACTGCCAACCGCCGCGTTGGCGTCGCCGAAAGGATACACCTGCCCGCCCTCCCACCACTGCGAAGGATAGGCGTTGAGCTGCATGCTCGGACCGGTCGGGTCCGGCGTCTGCAGGCTCCACGAGGGGCAGTTGAACATTTGCTGCACCCGGGACGTGGCCGAACCGGTCACCCCGGTGTTGCTGTCGAGGTAAGGCTCCAGATAGACGGTGAACTGGCCGGCGTTGGTATTGCCGGGAGTAAAACGCGGTCCCTGCGCGGTGAAAAGAGGACCGGGAAGTCTTCCGCGGTTTGCCTGGGCGTAGAGCTGGATGCCCATGCCGATCTGGCGGAGATTGGACACACACTGTCCCGAGCGGGCCTTCTCGCGCACATGACCGATGACGGGCAGCGTAATCGCCGCCAGAATACCGACGATGGCGATGACCGTAAGAAGCTCCAACAAGCTGAAGCCTCGCCGTGATTGAACTGGGGTTGGGGTAACCATGCTGGTGAAATATATCGCCCCGCGCGTCGCCTGTAACAAACCAATCACAGGTCTATCCTTAGACTAGGCCGGGCGCCGGGCTGTTCGAGTGACCCGATCAGCGGGAATATTGGGCCACCTTGGCTCCGGGAACGACCGGCGCGATGTAGTCGTAAAACGTGAGAAACTCCACCGGCGTGGCGATGTAGTCGGGGCTCAGCGACGAGGGGTCGGCGCGCCCGTTGCGAAACAGCACCAGGATCTTGTAGTCGCGATGCACGCGCAGTCCGCAGTTGGCGATGAATTCGGCGCGCCCGTCCTTCTCGACGGCCGCCTGGAAGTGCACTGTGACCGCCGAAGCATCGGCCGGAAACCGATAGAGCTGCGTGCCACGAGGGGGGATCACGTTGACGGTGGCATCAACCTTAATGGAGACCGGCGTGGTGGCGAAATTGAGAAAGGCGATCTGTCCCTTGGGGTGCGCCTCCTCGCCGTCGTCGATCCACGTGCCCGCCAGCGGAGATTCTCCACGGACGTCTTGCGCGAGCAGCAGGATGGCGCGGGCGATGTTTTCCGGCGGAGTCAGCTCGGCCACCGGCATGCGCACGGTTTTGCCCTCGACCTGGGTGTCGCGGTAAAGGCGCAGCTTCTCTCCCGAAGGCAGCGTGTAAACCGGGGACAGGCTGCGCTCATGCACGACCAGCACGACCGGTTTCTTCGCCTGATCGAAGGACAGATGCTCAAGCGAGCCGCTCCAACTGAGCACACGAAACTCTAGCGCGGAAGCCGGCTGCGCACCCACACCGGCGAGGATCAGACACGCAAGGAACAGCTTCGTCTTAACCGGAAAGGAATGGTGCTTCATAACTCAAATGTCGTTCGGGGTGAGCCAGCGAAACGAGACGATGCCAAACCGGCGCCCGTAGGTCCGGTTTGTCGTGCCGGTGGCGGCGGGCGCCGTGGCCGCACCCGTCCCGCCGTTGGCCGCGAGCAGGGTGGTGTCCGTGGAATCCACGTAGTCGGGAAGCCGTTGCACGACGGCCTCGGCCCAGGCCCGGCCCTCGGACGCTCCGCTCACGGGGTTGAGAACCTCGCCGTAGGTGCGGACGGTGAAGGTGTCGGATCGCGCAGTGAGCGTGGCACCCAAGGAACTCAAGATGTCGGCCTGGCTCACCATGCCGGGGGCGAACGCGGCCAGCGTGCCGTAGGGCGGGGTATCGGCGGTGCCGCCCCGCATCGCATCGAGATAATAATAGCCTGCGGGCTGGGTGGCCGGCAGCGACGGGTAGACCGTGCTGGTCGCCACACTGGCGGGGTTGGTCGCCCCGCTGCCCGTCGTGGTGGCGTCCAACGCCGCCTGCAAGGCGCCCTTCAGTCCGGTGGCGCCGGCGACCAGCCGGCGGTTCACGAAATCGGCCAGCGAAAGGAAGGGCCCGCGCGCCTTCACCTCCGCCACGATATTCGTCGCGAGCTGCGTGATCTGATCCTGGGTCAGCGTGCGATAGCCTTGCCAGGGATCGCCGGTGCCGCCCTTCGGCGTCACGAAGCGCGAAAACGGAAACGACAGGGCCGATCCGGCGCCATCCGTGGTAGGATCATACGCCAAACCGTTCAAGCTGCCCAAGACCGCCCGCCATGCTTCCACCGACGTCGAGTTGATATTGAAGCCGCCGTCGAGCAACAGGTGCGCGGCGGCCGTGTTGAACGCAGCGGCTCCGGCGAGATCGGCGGGCGCCAGCGCGGCGGAGTTGTCACGGTGGAGCGTGTGCCGGGAGTTGGGAAGTTGGTAGGCGGCATCGTCGATATTCCCCTGGGTGAGCGCGGACGGCACGGTGGAGAAAAAATACTTGTCCCAAAGGGTTCGGTTCAGGCCGTAGGAAATATCGTAGATGGAGGTGACGCGAACCGCCGTCGGATGACTGAAGCTTCCCGTCAGGCCACTGGTGGTCCGGCTCGCCTGAGCGGGAGCCAGGCGGTAATTGGGATGCGAGTTGCCGACGGCGTTCGCCGGATAAATGTCCAGCAGGCTCAGGTTCGCGTGCTGGAGCTGGCCGAGCGACATGAGCGGCAATCCGGCCGGAAGAATTTCCGCCATCACCATCGGAGTGGCCGTGCCGCCCTGAACCTGAAGGCCGGCGGAGGCGTTGTTGCCCGCGAAAACCGGCGGAGTGACGCTTCTCGTCACCCCGCTCCCGTAGCTGGAGTTGTTACCGTTGTAGCCTGCGCCTTCAAACTGGGTTCGGGTCGACAGGGGCGCGCGAAGATTGTGCTGGGCGATCCAGCGGTTCTGAAACGTCTGCGGAGAACGCGTCATGAGCGCCTCCGCCACCATGACGAATTGCGGCGACGATCCCAAGGGGCCGATGCTCGCAAGGCTGGTGGGCGTGGGCATGACCGGAGTGCCAAAACCCAGGTTCTGAATCTGATGATAAGCGGAGGCGTCGACATCCTGCCACGCAGGCGCGGGCGTCCCCGTGGCGGCCGAGCGCAACGTGACCTCAAATCCGCCGCCATTCCAGGTGCCGCCGCTGAGCGTGGACGCCACCCAATGGACGTCCGCCGCCGCGGTGGTCGCCGTCAATGGAGCGGTTCCCGCGAGCGTGAGCGAGGGCTCGGGAGACGTCACCCCGGGGGTGGACATGTCGCCGGCGCCGGGATTGTAGCTGAAGACATAGCTTTGCCCCGCCTCCAGCGGCGGAGTCGTGATCGTGAAGACAAAATACTTTCCGTTGGGCGCGCTCGCCGGAGGCTGATCGACCACCTGGGCCGCATCGAGCAGAAGCGTGGCCAAAACCGTCCCCGTGGCGGAACCGCTGCGAAACGTGATCATGCGGTTGGTCTGGTTGTAGCCGGGATTGAACCCGAGTTGGTAGGAACCGCCCGCGATGGGCGCATTGTGGGGATTCCAGAGCACCGCGATGGGATGCAGATGGACGTTCAACGGGCTGCCCACGGTGCCCGATATACTGAAGCCCAGCCGCGCGTAGGTCAGCACCGGAGCGACGCCATGAACCGTCGCGGTCTGCACCCGGGGCGGCAAGGCGGTGGTGCCGTCATACCGCGTCGCGTCAAAAGAACGGATCAACCCCCAGGCGGGGACGCCAAACGTGGCGGTGGCGGCGGCCCCGAGATCGACGGGATTGAAAAGCAGATCCGTATCCTGCGGAGCCACGCCCGGGCCGAGCACCGACAACTGGGCGGGCGTGGCCGCGAGCCAGTTGGTGAGGTCTTTCTTGAGCCCGCCCGCGGCGACATCGGCGAGCACCGAACGGGAGTTAAAGGTGAGATCGTGAAACTGCCCGGCCAGATCCGCGCCGGTGATGGTGCTCGCGACCAGGGACAGCTGCCCGGGAGTGAACGTTTTCTCCAAGCTTGTATCATTAATCGGATACTTTGATCCGATGAGGCTCGTGGCCTCGATCCCCACGCGCTGGGCCGTGGTCCAGCTCTGGATCATCGGATGGCCGGCGGGGATACTCACCGCGGGATCGACCAGATTCACCCGGGCCTTCACTCCCTCGTCGCCCACCCAGTAGGCGTAGCGGCCGATCGGCGTAGCGGTGGTGTCGGTGGAAGCGAACCCGGGCAATTGCCCCGCGGGCACGGTGACCGTCATCAGCGGAACGATCACTTGATTGGCGGCGGCGGAACCCGCCGAGTTGGTCCCGGCGAGGGTGACTCCGGTCGGCGATGCGCCGGTTGTCGTGAGTGCCGTGGCGGGTGTCTTTACGATGCCGGTCGCCGCGGTGGTGATCTGCCCGAAGGTGGCGGCGGCCGTGCTGGCGGCGAAGCTGGCGCCCTCATTTCCGCTGACCAGCCAGTTGAGCAGCGTGCCCGTGGTGGAAAGCGCG
>DATHXF010000126.1:0-5621 GCA_035459785.1 Rariglobus sp.
CCCCGCTTTTGTTCGTCGAACGCAACAATCAGGTAACCGATGCACAGCGTGGGAATGCCGAGCAGCCCTTTGGCCAGGCATCGCGTCACGACATTGGCAAAACCAAGCGGCTGGCCGTTGGCCTTCACCACGCGCAGACCGAAGAGCAGTTTCCCCGGCGTGGCGCCCAATCTCAGCACGAACACCGCGTCGTAAATCACCGCCCAGATCACGCCGATGACGAGCGCCACTCCGAAAAACCGCAGCATCACCATGAGTTCATCGGGCGTTGCCTGATAACCCGGTCCCTTTTGCGCGATAGCCACCGCGTCCGGAAAATAAAACGTTCCGACCACGCCGGAAAACAGCTGCCAGACGACCCACCACGCCAGCAAGTCCACCAGATGCGCCCCCAGCCGGCGCCAGAACCCTGCGTAAAGCAGCACCTCGGGCGCTTTCGGTTTCGCGCCCTCCGGTTCAAGACGCGGCGCACGACGCACGTAGTCACCCGCCTCTTGACCGCTGACTTCAGCCGCGTGCACCTCCACGGATGGCAGCGGCGGCGGCGCCTCGGCGAACAACGCCGGATCGCGCTCCTTCACTTCATCCAGCGTCTTCCACTGGTCCATGCCTTTGCGCCAAACGAGCGCACCACCCGAAATTTTTCCGGCCTGCACCAGCTGCTCAAACTCCGCATGAGACACCGGCCCGAGGCGCTGGTCGTCGATCGCATAATACCATTGCATGCGTAGGTGGAAACCTCGCCCGCTCCCACTGGCAACGAAATAGCACGCCGCCCCCGCCCGGCCTTGCGCCGCCCCTGGCCCGTTGCTTGGCTAAACGCCTCATGTCGCTCCGTATTCTCGCCCTGCTCGCGGTCGTGGCCGCGACCTTCTCCGGTTGCCTGAAACAAGAGACTCCCGTCGAGGCCGCCCGCCGCACGAAAACCCTCCTCATCGGCAACGGCTCCGAACCCGCCGACCTCGATCCCCACATCGCCGTCACCTACAACGACTACAACATCCTCGTTTCTCTTTTCGAGGGACTGACGGTTATCGACGAGGCCACCTCGAAGCCGCTCCCCGGCGCCGCCGAGCGCTGGAACATCTCGCCCGACGGACTCACCTACACGTTCCACCTCCGCGCCGACGGCGTGTGGTCCAACGGCGACCCGGTCACCGCACAGGATTTCGTGTTTTCCATCGAACGCATCCTCAACCCCAAGCTCGCCTCCGACTACGCCTACATGCTCGACGTGCTCAAAGGCGCCGCAGACTACACCGCCGGCAAACTCACCGATTTCACCCAAGTCGGCGCCAAGGCCCTCGATGCCCGCACGCTCCAGCTCACGCTCGATCGCCCCACGCCCTACCTGCTTTCGGTCACCGCGCATCAGGCGTGGTTTCCCGTCCACACCGCCTCGGTCATGAAAGCCGGCGATCCCCACGCCCGCGGCACCGGCTGGACCAAGCCCGGCGCCCTCATCGGCAACGGTCCTTTCCTCCTCGCCGAATGGAAGCCCGACCAGCACATCCTCGTTAAGAAAAACCCGCGCTTCCACGCCGCCGCGCAAAACCAGATCGAAGCCGTCAAATTCTTCCCTATCGCCGACCCCGGCGTGGACGAACGCGGATTCCGCGCCGGCCAGGTTCACCTCACCTACGACGTGTTGCCCGACCGCCTCGATGCCTGGCGCCGCGAAGACCCGGCCCGCCTCCGCATCGATCCGTTCCTCGAAACGTTCTACGTCCGCTTCAACACCACCAAGCCCCCCTTCAATGACGTCCGCGTCCGCCGCGCCCTCGCGCTTGCCATCGACCGCGACGCCATCGCCGGCCCCGTGATGCGCGGCAGCCGCAAACCCGCCCACTCTTTCGTCCCGCCCGACACCGCCGGCTACACGTCCACCGCCTCCATCGGCACCGATCTCCCCGAAGCCCGCCGCCTGCTCGCCGAGGCCGGTTTTGCAGGCGGCAAAGGCTTCCCCAAGTTCGAAGTCAAAATGAACGCCGATCCCATCAACACCAAGGTCTTCGAAGCCATTCAACAAATGTGGTCCCGCGAGCTTGGCGTCGAATGCACCCTCTCCACCATGGACTTCCGCGTTTATATCGACGCCATGCAAACCCTCTCGTTCGAGGTCCTGCGCTCGCGCTGGGTCGGCGATTTCAATGATCCCGCCACCTTTACCGACCTCTTCACCTCGACCAGCGGCAACAACAACACCGGCTGGAAAAACGCCGACTACGACCGCCTCATCGCCGCTGCCTCCCGCGAACTCGACACCACCCGCCGATTCGCCCTCCTCCGCGAAGCCGAAACCCTCGCCGTCAACGAAGCCCCCGCCACCCCCGTCTTCTACGGCACCCGCACCTACCTCATCCACCCCGACGTCAAAGGCTGGGTTCCCGCCCTGCTCGGCGTCCATCGCTACCAGACCATCCGCCTCGAACCCTGACCTCCCCCCATCCCCGCCCCGCCCTCTCGGCCCCCTCCGCAAACCTCATTTGTCACTTAATAAGTGACAAACTTCCCAACCCTTCGTCCGCCCGGCAACTTTGCCTCAACTATGAATCCCTTTCACTCCTTGGCACACAAACTGCGACTGTCCTTGTGCTCATCCGGCCCGTTGCATAAATCCCTCTGCATGCGTCTCCCCGCTCTTCTGCTCGCCCTCTCCCTCTGCTCGACCTCCGCCTTGGCCGGTGGTGTCGAAGTCGTGCGCCTCCTGCCGCAATACATGCCGGCGTCCGAGTTCGACCGCGTCTCCGAGTATTTCACCAACAAGGAAAACACCCGCGGCGCCACCATCCTGCGCACCCAGCCCGCCTCCCGCGAAGGCTTTTATTTCAATCTCCGCGCCAAGACCGACACCGCCATCGAGGTCGCCTGGGTCGAGTTGCAGATCATCACCCCCGCCTCCACCGAGGTCCGCACCGAGAGTTTCGCCGTCTCCCTGCCCAAGGGCAGCCACTACATCCAGCTCGGCCTCACCGGCAAAGACTGGCCCGGCCCGAAAGCCCGCCCCGTGGCCTGGAAACTTCGCCTGCTCGGCGCCGACGGCGCGGAACTTGCAACCCAGCAAAGCTTCCTCTGGTCCAAACCCGACGCACCCACACCCGCCGCTCCCAAGGCGGAGTGATCCCGCCCGCTTTTTCCAACTCCCATGGCCGACCTCTTCGCGAACTACGAACACGGTAAATTTTACGACGAGATGTTTGCCGCCCCCGGCAAAGCCCGTCCCCACTACCGGCGTTTGTATGAGCGCTTCGGCCTGCTGGAAAACATGGCGGAGTTGATGGACCGCCAGCGCACCGCCGACCAGACGTTCATCGACCGCGGCGTCACCTTCACGGTCTATTCCGACAACGCCGGCACCGAGAAGATTTTCCCCTTCGACCTCCTCCCGCGCATCATCCCCTCCCACGAGTGGGCGCACTTGGAAAAAGGCCTCGTCCAGCGCATGACCGCGCTGAACCTGTTCCTCGCCGACATCTACGGCCCCCAGCGGATTCTCAAAGAGGGCATCGTGCCTCGCGAGATGATCGAAAGCTCGAAAAATTTCCGCCCCGAACTCGTCGGCTGCAAAATCGCCAAGGATCTCTACGTCCACATCAACGGCTCAGACATGATCCGCGACGACGCGGGTCTGTATTCGGTTCTTGAGGACAACCTCCGCACTCCCTCCGGCGTCAGCTACGTGCTCGAAAACCGCCAGGTCATGAAGCGCGTGTTCCCCCACATGCTTCGCGACTACCGCGTGCGCCCGGTCGAGAACTACACCAACGACCTCCTCAACCTCCTTCTCTACCTCGCCCCCGCGCACGTCCCCGAGCCCACCGTCGTCCTGCTCACGCCGGGCGTCTACAACTCCGCCTACTTCGAGCACAGTTTCCTCGCCCGCCAGATGGGCATCGAGATCGTCGAAGGCTCCGACCTCGTCGTAGAAAACGACAAGGTTTACATGCGCCGCACCGACGGTCTCGCGCCGGTTCACGTCATCTACCGCCGCATCGACGACGACTTCCTCGACCCGACCGTCTTCAACCCGAAGTCGCTCCTCGGCGTCCCCGGACTCTTCAACGCCTACAAGAAAGGCAACGTCGCCCTCTGCAATCCCATCGGCACCGGCGTGGCCGACGACAAGGCCGTGTATTACTACGTGCCGAAGATGATCAAGTTCTACCTCGGCGAGGACCCCATCCTGCCGAACATCGAGACCTTCCTCTCCGGCAACGAAAAGGAGTTGTCCTACATCCTGGCCAACCTGCCCAAGCTCGTCGTGAAAAGCGTCAACGAAGCCGGTGGCTACGGCATGTTGGTCGGCCCGCACAGCACGCAGGTCCAGATCGAGGAGTTCCGCGCCAAGATCGTCGCCAACCCGCGCAACTTCATCGCCCAGCCCACCATCGCCCTCTCCCGCTGCCCCACGGTGATGGAAGGCGGCACCATCGAAGGCCGCCACATCGACTTCCGCCCCTACATCCTCAACGGCGAAACGATCAAGATCATGCCCGGCGGCCTCACCCGCGTCGCCCTCCGCAAAGGCAGCCTCGTCGTCAACAGCTCGCAAGGCGGCGGTTCGAAGGACACGTGGGTGCTCAACGACGACATCACCAACCCGCCCGTCCCGGTGCCGGAAAAAATCATCGTCTAATCACCATGCTCTCCCGCGTCGCTAATCTCGTCTATTGGATGGCCCGCCAGCTCGAGCGTGCCGAAAACACCGCGCGCATCGTCGATGTGAACGCCCAACTCGTGCTCGATCTCCAATCGCGCCAGGCCGCCGACGACCCCAAGTCTTGGGAGCCCCTCGTTTACGTCACCGGCGACGACGAAAAGTTTTTCGAACTCTACGGCGAGGATGTTGCCGTCACCGAACGCGCCGTCACCGAGTTCATGCTCTTCGACAAACGCAACCCCAGCTCGCTCATCTCCTGCATCGGCCTCGCCCGTGAAAACGCCCGCTGCATCCGCGACCAGCTCTCCACCGAGGTCTGGGAAACGCTGAACACCTTTTACCTGAAGCTGAAGAGCGACGACTACACGCGCTACGCCCAGCTAGGCTCTGCGGAATATCTCAACCGCGTCAAAACCCAGATCCAGCTCTTCTATGGTGTCGCCGAATCGATGATTCCCCGCACCGGCCTCTGGTGGTTTTTCCAACTCGGCCGCTACCTCGAACGCGCCGACAACACCTCGCGCATTCTCGATGTGAAGTATTACATGCTCCTCCCCGATCTCCACGCCGTGGGCTCCGCCCTCGACATGGTGCAATGGGCCAGCGTGCTCCGCTCCTGCTCCGCGTTCGAAGCCTTCCGCCGCTCGCGCCGCGGACAACTCAACCTCGAGCGCGTCGTCGATTACCTCGTCCGCGACGACGTCTTCCCGCGCAGCATCCTCTTCTCGATCATGGAAGCCGAACAAGCCCTCGGCCAGATCACTGCCACCGCGATCCACCTCGAAGACACCCACCCAGCCCGCCTCATCCGCGAACTCCGCGCCGAGTTGGAAATGATCGACGTGCCCGCCGTGATCGCCGACGGACTCCACGAGTTCCTCGACGACATCCAGACCAAGATCTTCGACATCCACGAAGCGCTCCAGGCCACCTTCGTGAACTACGATACCGCCGGCGCCCA
>DATHXF010000127.1:0-17717 GCA_035459785.1 Rariglobus sp.
TGATCGATGTCGCGGATTATCCGTATGGCGCGGACTACAATGATTTCGCCGTGTTTGATGATGTCATTTATTGCCCGCTTTATAACGGGCTCTACGTGGTCGATCTTAAAACGGGGAAGTGGCACATCGTTGAGTATTACCGGATGGGCGGCGCGAAGGTCTGGGTTGCATCCAACCGGGTGTGGATCACCGGCGAGCCTGGTTTGATCTACGAATATTTACCGGTCGAAAAACGCCTGAAGCTGATTACGAGTGCGATGCGCACGCCGGCAACCCATGCGCTGGATGCGCGAGAGGCTTACAGCGTGAGCAGTCTGTTCGCCTATGACGGAAAGATACACGTCTGGCTTGATGACCGGCAGCTCTACGTCCGGGACGAGGCGACGGGTGGTTGGCGGCAAATAGAGTGGGACCGGTCCGGTTCAAAGAAGGTGGTTCCGCCTTATCCCATCGATCTCTTGCTGGGGGGAACAGGAGGAGGGAACAGTCCTACCGGTGGCATGCTTAAAAATTATCTGGAGACGCTGGTTCCAGGCCGGACGATGGCGGACGCTTTGCAGGCAATCTATCCCCCGGCTGCCTGGCTGCCGGCTGGAACCACCGCTCGTATCGGGCATGCATCGAGCGTGGAGGATTCACTGTGGTTTTCTTTCACCTCGGTCAACAACGAGGCGCGCCTGGGCAGGGTCCGGCGCGGCACGGGAGCCGCAACCGATTTCCCGGTGGCCGTGCATCGGGACAGGACGGGTTATGTCGTGGCGCTTTCCTCCGGGTTTATTCTGAGCAGCGATTTGGACGGGGTGCTTTATTTGCCGCGCGAGCGCGTAGACAATCAGTATGCGCGCCCGGCCGCAGCCCCGCTGCCTCCGGAAAGTCGGGTGATCGCGGAGACGCCGAAACCGCAGCCGGAAAACGCGCTTTCGCGCCACCGTATTTTCACGGACCGCACGGGCCGGACGTTGGAGGCCGAAGTGCAGGAATTCATCGACGATAAAGTGAAACTTAAGCGCAAGGACGGTTCGGTGTTTACCGTGCCTTTGACCCTCTTCTCCGCCGATGACGGTGTATATTTGTCGGAGCTAAGAAAAACGAAGGAGACTTCCGAATGATGGAGTTCATTCCCTGCGAGTGTGTCTCGCCGGCCGTGGACTGAACCAATCTGACGTTACTGGCTTTTTTATCACCACTCATGCGATTTCCTTTGTTTACGATTATCTCGGCTTGGCGCGGCTTCATCCGGTTTTGGCTGGTGTGCGGTCTGGCGGCCACGGCTGCGGCGCAGACGATCAACGTCGAGTGGTTCGAGGCGGCGCGGATGGGCGACACGGAGTCGCTCAAGCGGCAGCTCGCGGCGGGGGCGAACATCAACCAGGTGGATTTCACGAAGCGCGCGGCGCTAAATCATGCGCTGGCGACCGGACGTATCGAGACGGCTCGGTTTCTGGTCGAGCGCGGGGCCGATCTCACGCAGCACGGTGATTATCTGATGCCGCTCAATTGGGCGATGCAGGCGGGCGACATCAGCCTTGTGCGGTTGATGTTGGACAAAGGAGCGAATCCGCGGGCGAAGGTGGAGACGGCTCTGGGCACACGAAGCGATTTGCTGGACGACACCGTGCGGTGGGGACGCGTGGACATGTTGCGGTTGTTTGAGTCGAAGGGCTACGCGGTGCCGTCTTCGTTATATTCGGCGTCGGTGAATTGGGCGGCGCGTTTCGGTCAGGTTGAGGCGATGCGGTTTTATCTGGGGAAAGGAGGCAGCCCGAACGAACTTTTGAGGGACAACCTCGCACTGGATGTGGCGGCGTTTTACGGGGACATGCCGGTGGTAGAGGCGTTGCTGCAGGCGGGCGCGAAGCCGAACATGGTCAGCACCGGCGAGCCGCCGGCGAAGGATTTCGCTTCGTTCAAGCGAACGCCTCTGATGACGGCGGTGATGGCGGATGAACGCGAGATGGTGGCGCGGTTGCTGAAGGCCGGCGCGGATGCGCGGGCGCAGGGTGATGCGGCGCTGGTGTGGGCGGATCTGATCGGCGACGAGCAGATTTACCGGATGTTGCGCACGGCGGGTGCGAAGGAGCAGGCATCGTTCGCGTTCTCGGACTGGCTGGGCAAAGGCTACGAATACAAACACGAGGAGACGGAGCGTCAGCGGGTGTCGGCGGGCGAAGCCACGGTGGCGGAGCTGGCGAAACTGGGCGCGTTGCGGGCCGAGCGGACGGTGGCGGAGCCGTTGCCGGCGGGCACGAAGGTGGCCATCGTGTTGGCGGGCGACGGGCTGGCCGACGCGGAGGCGCTCCTGAGTGTGAAGGCGACGGCCTTGCCCGGCGCGGTGGTGCTGGAGCGCACGGAAATCCGGCGGATCATGGCGGAGCGTAAATTAATGGAACTGCTCGGGAAACCGGGTGGCGAGGCGGAGGCGGGACGATTGCTGGGCGCGGATATTTTGGTGATCCTGAAGTCGCACGTGATGGAAAAAACGAAGTGGCGCGAGGCGCGGGTGGTGGCGGTGCGCACGGGCGTGGTGGCGGGCACGGCTTATGCGGGAGAGAAGGATCCGGTGGACGCGTGGACGGACGAAGTGATCGGCCATTGCGGGGCGGCGGGCGACGTGTTGCGCGTCGGTGAAGGAAAGTTCCGGCTCGTGGCGGTGCCGCGCGTGGTGGCGTCCCTCAACACGATGGAAGCGCGCGAATGGGAGCGCCGGTTGACGCTGGTTCTGGCGGCGCGCATCGGGCGGCTGCCGGGGGTCTTGATCGCGGAGCGGGAGGCACTGGACCGGCTGACATTGGAGCAAGGCGCGGCGGGCGCGGCTTACGCGACGAGCACCTGGATCATGGAGGCGGCGCTGGATGTGCCGCTGGGCGAAGGCGGGGAGCTGCGGCTGGTGCTGTCGTTGCGCAACGGCGCGGGCAAGACGGAGCAACTCGTGGTGACGGCACCGCGATCAAACGACACCTCGGCGCTTACGGAGCAGGCCGTGGTGAAAATCGCGGCGGCGCTGGGCGCTCCGGTCGAAGGGCAGTGGACGCAGACGGCGGAGGCCGCGGTGTTTCAGGCAAAGGCGAAACGGTATGCGGGGATTTTCCTGTGGGCGGAGGCGAGCGCGGCGGTGGAGTCGGCATGGGCGCTGGGCCTGCGGACCGATGACGTCGCGCGTCTGCGGCTCAAGACGACGGTGGCGCGCATCATGAATATGCAGCGATTTTTCTTGCCGCAAAAACGTCTTCGAAAGAACTACTACGGGCTGGAGGAGCTGGTCTCGTTTCGCGCGCCACTGCTGATGCCGGTGGAAGATGCGCGGGAGCTTCCGCTGGACGAGCAGCTCGACCTGGCGAACCGGGCGCTCGATATCTACGCGACGAGCCTGCCCGGGCTGGGCGCGACGTTTGGAGGCGAGCCGGGCTCGCGGTGGTTGTGCGGCGAAGTATGGGATGCGGCGACGCTGCCGCTGAGATATACGGAGCCGCTGTCCTACGGGCGCACGCACGGTGCGGAACTGGCCGCGCTGCGCGTGCGCTTGCTTGGGCTGCATGCGGAGGCGCTGGCCATGGCCCGAAAACGGCGCAATGCGATCGAGGTGCAGACGCTCACGGGAATCGGTATCAAGCACCTCTCGTGGTGGCAGCCGGACGAAGCGGTGTTCCGGAGCGCGATCCTCAAAACGTTAAAGGACGCGACCACGTGGGCGCCGCCGTTGTCGGAGCAAAGCGCATGGGTGAATGCGTGGCGCGTGGCCGCACCATGCATGGGCGCGACGACGGGACGGGCGGCGCAGGCGTGGGTGCGACTGGCGCGCGAGATGGCGGTGTCGGCCGACAACCGCGAAGCGTTTTTCGGACTGGCGCTGGAAGCGATCGAAACCCCGAACGTGCGGCGTCGCGTCGAGATCATGCAGCAGCTGCGGGATCGCATCCCGGCGCTCAACGATGCGGACCGGGGGATCAATACGCTGGTGTATGCGATCGCGCACGAGGCGGTGCCGTCGGATCCGTTTTTGGAGAAGGCGATGCGGCCCTGGTATATGGAGGCGTTCGCCGAAGTGCGCCGTATCAACGGGCATAATTCGGATATCCGCACGGGCTGGCCGCAAGACGGCAACTACGACATGACCGGGCGAAACGGGGGAACGTATCCGGAGGTGAGGGCGTTCAACGTCGAACAAGTGCTGCGGCGTCTGGAGACCATCAAGCGCTCCGGGCCGGGCGGTGTGATGGAGTTCAGTTTCGCCGAAAAATTGGGCTACAAGGCGGAGGACGTGGCGGCGGCCGGCCGGTTGCAGGCGGAGGTGGCCCCCTTGTTCCAACAACTGGCGTCGCGCGAGCCGCAGGCGGCCTACGCGAGCGAAAGCATGGCCTCGAAGGTGAGGCACATCGGCATGGTGGACCGGACTTACGGCATGGGACAGTCGATCGCTTCCGGCAAAGTGAGGAATCCCTTTGTCGAGCGGTATGCGCAGCTGACGGATACCATTAAAACACGGTGGTCGTTCCGGATGACGGGTTATCCCGTGCCGCGGCCGCATGGCTGGTATTTCGCGAAGGTGGTTGCGGGATATGCTTACGGCGTAATCGCCCCGGGCGGGGTGGATGAAGTGCTGGCGTTTCAGATGGATGCGGCGGGCGAGCCGAAGAATGTGCGCCGGGTGCTGCAAGGATTCATGATGAACTATGATGGCCGGCAGGACGTGGAACCGCAGGTGAGCGACCGCTGGATGGTGATCCCCGGGGAGAAGAGGAGGAAGGAGGACGAGGAGGTGCCGGCGGATAAACCCCGGGAAGTGGTGGCGGTGCTGGACATGCGTAATCCGGCGGCGGCGCCTCGGTATTTTCCGCTGGCGGGGTCACAGGCGGCCTTGCGCAGCCTGAGGCTGGCGGGTGACCGGATTATTTACTCGTTTGTCTATAACCCCACGTTCTCGCGCGGCGGCGGTTCGCAAGAGATGGAGCAAAAAGGCGACCCGGCTTTCGGCATCGCGGAGATCGATATTTTGACGGGCAAGGAAACGCTGCTGGCGAGCAGTCGCCGGCAACCGGCGGCGGCTCCGGTCGAGAGCGAAGGACTGAAAGTGTTTCGAGCCATTTCATTGATCGGTGACACCGCGTTCACCGTGGCGGGTGAAAGCAAACAATCGAAGCACGCGTTTGACCTGGTGACGCGCGAATGGCGCGAGATGACGCCGGAGGATCGCAAGCTGGCCCAGGCGGACAAGACGGCGTTGCCTAACGAGTGGTGGATTCAGATCGATGGAACGTGGCTCTCGTTGCAACGAGTGACCCAGGAAAACAACCTGCGGTTTTACGGCGGCCGCAGTCTTGGGTTCATCGATATCGCGGTGAACTTTGACTACGGCAACTTGGAGACCACGCACAAACTCTGGGTGCAGGCCGTGAAGGATGCGGTGAAGGTCACCGGTGAAGGTTACAAATACATCTATCCGATGCAGGACGGCCTGTATGTGACGCTGGCGAACGGGTTCTATTATTGGCTTCCGATGGAGACGGTGCGCGCGCGGTTGACTGAAGCGGTGGTTGCGAAGCGGGCGGCGACCCAGGCAAAAGCCGCGGAAGAAAAACCGAAAACGGAGTGAGCGGGGCCGGTTATTCCCCGACGCATCCCATCCGCCACGATTTTCAATGTAGCACCGTTGCCATCAATGAACTCATCTCCCCGTTGCTTTTTGAACCGCCTGTTTCTCGTCGGATTCTGCGTAACGTGTGAACGGCTGGCCGTCGCGCAGACAATCAATGTCGAAGCATCCCCATCTTTATGATCCGTAAACTTCTTACAGGCTATCTATTGTCCGTGGTTGTGACGGTCTGCGCGACTTTTGCGGCTGACGATATCCCTGGATTGGCGCTGGCGCCCGTGTCTCCAGAGCAGTTGGAGGGACAGGAAAAGGCCGGCGAAGCACTGACCACGCTTCTGGTGGCCAAGTTGTCGGGGGATAGCCGGTGGGAAATGGTTGAGCGCGGTGATCTGTCTCTGCTGGCGGGGGAGTGGCAGTTGGGGAAGGCCGGATTCATCGAGTCCTCCAATGCGGTTACTCAAGGGCGGTTGTTGCGGGCCGATTGGGTGCTGGTTTGCAGGCCGGAAATGACCGATGTCGAAAATCCAGCCGCGAAGCTGGAAGTGATCGATGCCGTGCGGGCCGAACTGCTTGCTTCGCGCACGATCAAACTGGCGCAGCGGCCGCATGCACGTTGGTTCCGCAGCCCGCCGGCAGGAGATGTGGAGTTGATCGTGAAAGCCTCGAGGGAGGCATTGATTGAAGCGCGCGCGGCGCGTGAAAGACTGAAAGTTCGCAAGGTGGCGGCATCGCTTTTTTTCTCGGGGGATGACGGACGGCTGGACGCGGAACTTGCGTCGCTCATGGAAGGCGCGGATGGAGGGAATTGGCGGCTCCTCAATCCGCTGCATCCGGACGTTGCGCGCGGCGAAGGCTTGTTGAAGGCGGCGGGTTTTGTTTCGGGTGAACGCGGGCCCGCACTGGAAAAAATCGCGGATGCTTACATCTGGGGAAGACTGGGATCTTCGACAACCGGTGCCGGTGGCAGATCGTTGAAATTCTGGATCTGGCGGGGAGGCGGTCTTCCGGAAGAAAAGCGGGCGGAGGGATCGATGACCGAACTTGCCGGCGCGATCAAAAAGGAACTTCTCGCCGGGGTGCCGGCCGCCGGAAGCACAGACCCGTTGGTGGATCAGATACAACTTGCGAAACGCCTGATCGAAGAGGCTCTGGCGGTCGCGCCTGCGACCGAAGCCGACTTTAAACAGTCGCGAAGGCTGCTGGAAATGGCGGCGTTTTTCGCCCCGCAGGACCGGGTTGTCCAAGAGACGCGTCTGGCGTTCACGCTGGCATCAAGACGGATTAAGACGGGTCTCACGCAGGACGACCGAATGCGATTGAGGCTTGAATACGCGCGCCTCGCCGATGCGTTTTGGCGGGGGCCGGGCAATACGCTGGATGCGCGTTTGCTGGAGGCTTCTTTTTCGGGATATGCGAGGGGAATGCCGGGCCAGCGCGAGCGGGCGCTGCAAAGCGCGCCTTTGCTGGTGCAGGCGCCGCTGTCCGAGCTGATTCCGCATAAAGAACTATTTCACGAGTGGACCACCTACTGTCGCAGAAACCCCGTCAGCGGTCAGCGGATGCTCGAGATAATCTGGCCGGTGGTGGCGAAGCTTTTGCCGGAAATACTCTACACGCAGCCGACCAAGACAAACGTTGCGAAAACGGGTTGGGTTAACCTGCTGATGGAAGACGAGTCCATCGATCAGGTCCGGCTTAAGGAAATTCTGGATGGTTCCGCCAAAGGGATGCCGTCGCTGGTGGTGGAGGCGACGGGGGCGCGTTACCGAATCGTCGATTCCCCTGCGCCGAACATAGGAGGAGGAGTTTTGGGTGATCCGCTTGGCGACCGGACCACTGAAAAAATTCAGGCGCCGGTCATTCAGAAAATCGCGGAGACCGGGGGATTCTTCAAATTTCTGGCGGACTATGAGAGGGATAAAACCGCGTTCACAAGCGGCGATGCGGCGAGCGTGAAAAGGCAGGAAGAGCGGGATGCAAGACGTGAGCAGCAGATCGCCAGACTGGAGATTGCGAACCCGGAAGCGGCCCGGCAGATGAGGGAAAGCTTCGAGCGAAACCGCAAGCAGACTGAGGAGCGCCGGAGTTCGCTCGCCAATCGTTCACTTGATGCAATCCGGGAATATGCGGTCTTGCAGTCGAAGAACGGCACCATCCCCGCTCCCGGCATCAATGATCGGCAGAGCGATGATTCCACACCGCTCTCCATTGCCGTGGCCAAGGGCTGGCCGGAAGTGGCGGAGATTTTTATCAAAGCCGGCGCGGATCCGCTTAAGGGATTGATTAGAAACCGCAGCATTCGTGATTTTGCGGCAGCCGATCCGGTGATGTCCCGCATCCTGGCGGGCAAGCAGGAGGAATCCTCGCGAGGCGGGGCCGGGATGGACGGCGAGGCGGTGGTGGCGTTGCTGCGAAAAGGTGATCGTGTCGCGCTCGCGAACGCGACCATCGGGGTTGCGATTTTAGACTACAAGGACACGCGCGGATGGACGGTTTTGCATCATGCCATCGAGCGTCAAGCCGATGATTTTGCACTGCGCCTGATTGCGGCCGGGGCTCCGCTTGAGGCGCCGTCTATCGGCGGGCAGACTCCGCTGGCATTCGCGGCGTTCAAGGCGAGCACGGTGGTAACAAAGGTGTTGCTGGCCAAGAAAGCCGATCCGAACGGACGCGCTTCCGAACTGGCTGCGCCGCCCTTGCTGGCGGCCTGCATCGGAGGGGATGTCGCCCTTGTCCGCATCCTGCTGGCCGCAGGGGCCGACGTGAACGCCACTTCGAACGGAGGCGTGCCCCTGGTGGTCGATGCCGCGCGCGATTCGCCCAACGCGGAAGTCGTCAAAGCGTTGGTTGATGCCGGCGTCCGCCTCGACGTCGCTGATGCGAGTAACCTGGGTCCGCTTGAGACATCGATGGTCAAGGATCGGGTGAAGACCCTGCGTTATCTTTTGGACAACGGGGGCAAGTGGCGCCGCGCCAAAACGGAAGCCGGCAGCAGCCCGCTTATCGTGGCCGCGCAAAACGAAGCCGTTGCCTGCGTGCAATTGCTGCTGGAGCGCGGGGAGCGTGATGATCGCGCGCGGCAATTCACGAGCAACCCGGCGATCCGGGCCATGCTTGAGGACAAAATGCAACAGACCGGGGCCGGCACCAAAGCGCTTGATGATGATGTGCTGTGGCCGGTGATTCTTGCGGACAAGCAGAAGTGGAAAGAGCGCATGGATGCGCATCTCGCCAAAGGGGGAAACGTGAATTTCACCTCGATTGACTGGACTCCATTGCTGCTGGCGATCCAGACGCGAAACTTGGAATGCGTGCGGTATGTGCTCGCCAAAGGAGCCGACCCCAAGGTGCATCCGAGCGGGAAGAACCTGAGGGACAGAACCACGCTTAACGGCATGGATTTTATGGAACGGGTGCTATCGCCCCACACGGGCTCCGCCCTGTCTCCCATTGGTGAACAGCAAGCCTACCGCGCCGAGCTCATCACGCTGTTGGTTCCAGCGGAGCCGTCAGATGATTATGAACGGGCCCTGGGAAGATCGTTGGTTGATAAGCAATGGGAAGAAGCCACGGCCTACGTGCGGGCGGGTGTGGGTGTGGAAATTGCCAAAGCCTATTTGGCGGAAGCCAAAAAACTCACCGAAAAGGAACGTGCGCAGGCATGGGACGTCTTGAAGAAGCAGTGAGGCAGGCGGAAAATATCCAGACTACTATAATCTTTTGCTCATGCGGTAGCGGTCGAAGGCCACGCCGTTGCGGTCCACGGTTTCGGAGTAGTCGATGGTGTAGCCGTGGCGGAGGAAGAGCGGATGGCTGATGAGGCTCGCTGCCGTGCGCACACGAACGATGCCGCGGCGGCTGGCTTCGGTTTCGAGCGCGGCGAGAAGGCGCGTCGCATGGCCTTGGCGTGAGACGCGCGAGTAGAGGAACGACACGTAATCGGCGGGATCCAGCGAGGCGAAGGCGTCGATGCCGCCGGTTTCGTTTTCGACGACGAGACGGTAACCTTGCGCGAGCATCGGACGGAGTTCGCGGTCGGTTTCGGCGAAGGCGGCCCAGGCGTTCACTTGCTCGGGGGTGTAGAGCGACGGGGCGATCTGCCGCACGGCGTCACGATACACGGCGGCGACGGCGGTGAAGTCGTCGGAGCGGTATTCGCGGAGGAGGGCGGGTGGCGGCATGGGCGGAGATTTGGCCACAAAGAACACAAAAGGGCGAAAAAAGACAGGCGATGAAGCGGAAGCTGCGTAAAAGGCTGCGCCCACGCAGGTGGAAGTTGGCCGCAAAAAGGCGCAGACGGCGCAAAAGCAGAAAGGGAGCTGAGGAAGCCCGACCGGCGGTCGGGCCTACATCAGAAACCTAACTCGCGCCAGAGGACGGAGAGAGTGTTGCGGCCCAGGCGGACCAGGATCGATTCGGAGCCGGCGCCGATTACGACGTGGCCGCGGCGGATGTGGGTGTCGGCGAGAGAGGCCACGGAGTCGGCGGTGAAGGTCACGCGGTAAACGGCTTTCTCGGGGATGAGTTCGTTTTCAACGGGGCGCGCCTGCACGTCGCCGCCGGCGAGCGTGGTGAGCGTCGGGTGCGTGAGCGCGCGCGTGGCGTCGAGTTCCATGCTGACGACTTTGAGCGGGATCGTGTCCTGGCGGCGTCCGTCGGGATAGAAGCGGGCGGTGAGACCGGCTTTGACGAGGTGGACGTGTTGTTCGTCGAGGTAGGCGACGACCGTCCAGGGTCCGTCGCCGACGAGGGTGCCGAGGTGCTCTTCGCGGCCGAGCCATTGGTCGGCATGGAGGTCGGCTTCGGCGCGGTAGAACACGCCGTCGAAGGGTGCGGCGGGGGCGAGGCGGGCGAGCGCGGCCTGTGCCTCGGCGACGGCGGCGCGGGCGGTGTCGAGCTCGGCCTGCATGACGGGGAGGCGTCCGCGGGAGGCGGGGTCGGCGGAGGCGGCCTCGATCTGCGCGGCGAGTTTGGCGACGTGGGCGACGGAGGAGGCGAGGCGCAGCTGGAGCGCGGGGGATTCGAGCTGGAGGAGCGTCTGGCCGGAGCGCACGGAGGCGGCGTCGGGGAACGGGAGGGCGACGAGGCGGGCGGGATCGGTGGTGACAACGCGGAATTCACGGGACGGCGAGAGTTGTCCGGTGAGGCGGATGCGCTGCGGGAGAGGGATGCAGACGACCGCGAGCAGCAGCAGGAGGGCGGCGGCGGTCCAGCGCGTGCGCGGGGCGGCGAGGAGGGCTTTGCGCTTGGAATACCAGACCTTCATTTCGGAAAAGATGGGGATGACGACGAACCAGGAAATTTCGATGAGAAACAGGATGATGCCGAGCGCCTTGAAGAAGAAATGATAGACGAAGACGGCGATGCCGACAAAGACAACGAGGCGGTAAACCCAGATGAAAAAGGCGAGGGTGACGAGTCCGGCGCGAAGCGGGAGACGGTAATGTTCGGGCGGGGGTTCGCCGAGTTTGAAGAGCCATTCGCGGAGCTGCCAGCGGGCGAGGGCGAAGGCGCGGGTGTGGAGATTGGGAATGTCGAGCGAGTCGGACAGCAGGTAGTAGCCGTCGAAGCGCATGATGGGGCTCACGTTGACGAGGAGGGATTTGATCCACGTCACGGTGGCGACCATGTAGCAGGCGGAGCGGAGGACGCCGTCGGGCAGGAGGCTCCAGGCGAGGGTGGCCCAGGCGGCGAGGGTGAGCTCGGTGATGATGCCGGCGGCGCCGATGAGAATACGGGGTTTGCGGCGGGTGAGGAGCCAGGCCTCGTTGGTGTCGGTGTAGGCGACGGGTGTCATCACGAGGAAGGCGATGCCCATGGCGGGGACGCGGCAGCCGTAGCGGGTGGCGACGAGTCCGTGGCCGAACTCGTGGAGGATTTTGATGCCGACGAGCACGACGCCGTAGCCGAGGAGTCCGTGGAAATCGGCGAAGTCCACGAAGGCGGCGGTGAAGGCGGCCCAGTTGCGCCAGAGGAGGACGAGACCGGTGACGAGGACGAAGGCGGTGAGCCACCAGAAGGCGGGGCGGAAGAGAAAACCGAGGGGGCGCTGGAGGCGTTGGAGGATGCCGGCGGGGTTGACCAGCGGGATGCGGAAAAAGAGGTAGTTGTGAATGAGCCAGCGCCACCAGTTGGGCTGGGAGCGTTGGTGGAGTTCGGCGAGTGAGGCGGAGTTGTCGGCGCCGGCGAGGCGGAGGAGCTGGTTTTGCTGGGCGAACTCGGCCACGGCCATGATGTCGGCGGGGCCGGGGCGGAGCGTGGTCTGCTCGGCGATGACGCGGGCGATGAGCGCGGGTTCGCCGACGGTCCAGCGCTTGAGGATCTCGAAGGTGGTCCAGTCGAGGCGGAAGAAGCGGTTGCGGGCGGGATCGTGAAGAGTCCAGCCGGGCTGTCCGTCATGGGAACGCGGACCCTCGGAGAGGCGGAGTTCTTCGCGGAGAGGCGGGAGTTGCACGGCGAGCGGAAGGAGGGCCGGAGACCGGTGGACCGGAAGCCGGAATTACAGGCCGAGGAATTCGCGGGCTTCGGCGAGGGGACGGCGGAGCATCCAGTAGACGAAGGGGACGCGGTCGCCGGAGAGGCGGACCGTGCCCTTCAGGCCGGCGCGGTGGTCGGTGGCTCCGTCCAGACGGGCGCGGACGCGGTAGGCGTAGGTGCCGTCGGGACGGCGTAGTGATTCGTAGGATACGTAGTTCAGTTTTCCGGCGACCGGGGAAAGCGGGCTGGAGGAGAGGTAGAGTTTCACCGGAGCGTCGGGGGCGAGGTGGATGGCGTCGCCGAGCGGGAGCCAGGCTTCGATCTCGCGGTCATCGGGGGCGGCGATGCGGAGGATGCGTTGTCCGGCGACGACGGGGCGGCCGATCCATTCGGTGGGGTCGCCGACGAAGGCGATGCCGTCGCGCGGGGCGACGACCTGGTTGCGGGTGAGGAGGCCCTTGAGGTAATCGACCTCGAGGCGTTTTTCTTCGACGGCGCCGCGGGCTCCGCTGAGGGCGCCGCGGGCGCGGGCGTCGAAGAGGGCCTGCTGGCTGAACTGGCGTTCCTCGGCTTCGGCGGTGCGGAGCCCTTCGGCGGCGACCTCGAGTTTGCTGGTGAGCATGACGTCGTCGTAGGTGAAGAGCAGCTGGCCGGTCTTCACGGTGTCGTTGGTGCGGACGAGGATGTCTTTGATAACACCTTCGAGCGGGGCGCGGATGGCGACGGGGTTGGCGGGGACGAGTTCGCCGGGGACGAGGACGGAGAGCCGCACCGGGAAAAGGAGCGCGCCGAGGATGAGGGCGGACCAGAGAATCGGTTTGCGGGCGAGGGCGCGGGGGGCGCGGCGGAGTTTGCGAGCGAGGCCGGCGAAGAGGTTGGGGCGGTGGAGCGCGCGGTAGGCGGTGAACCAGGTTTCCATCCACTCGACGAAGAGGCGCAGCTCGATGTCGCGCCACGGGAGGTCGCGGGCGAGGAGGAGACCTCCGCCGGTTTCAGGGGAAGCCTCGGGGCCGAACGGAATCCACAGGGCGTGGGCGGGGAGCCAGCGGGCCCAGTCGCCGGAGAGATCGGCGGGCAGGTCGGTGGAGGCGAGCAGGCGGGGCTTGCCGCCGCCGAGGTGTTTGCACACGCCGGTGAGCCATTGGGCGTAGGGCGCGTTGGCCTCGACCTCGGTGAGTCCGGAAAGCGCCTCGATTTTGCCGTGCAGCCAGAGGGCGGACTGGTGGTAGGGCGAGAGGAGGTGCGAGTCGTTGACCGCGATGAAACGCAGGGCGGTGACCGACTCGGCCGACCGGGCGCGCCGGATCAGCGCGAGGAGGATTTCGAGGGGATTCGGTGCGGCGGTGGGCCGGGTCTGCGAGGGCGTGGCTTCGATCACGGACTCAGGTTACGCGGATCATCAGCGGGAGGCCAGCTCCAGTCGATGGGACGATGCGGGCAGGTAGTCGAACTGGCGCAGTTGGGCGGTGAAGCCGGTGCGGGACTGCAGGGCCGCGGTGGGCTTGGGCACGCCGATGAAGAGACGGAAGATCGCCTCGGTCTGGAGGCCCATGGAGTCGCGGGCGACGACCTTGACGCGGAGTTCGCCGGTGAAGCTCTTGGGCGGGACGCCCTCGAAAGTGCCGGTGACGCGGTCGAAGATCAGCCAGTCGGGGAGCGCGGAGCCGTCGGTGAGGGTGGCGTTGAGGACCACCTGGGCGTCGGCCTGGGTGTGCACGAACGCATCCACAGGGATGGTGAACGAGAACGGATTGTTGGACTCGATGTAGCTGTCGGGCACGCCGCGGTAGAGGAGGAGGTTCGGGATGTCGGCAGGGATGACGATAACCTTGAAGCCGCGTTCGGTCATGGCGAGGTCCTGCTGGAAGTCGCGGCCGAGGCCGAGAAATTCGTAATCTTCGCGGTTGAAGCCGAAGGAGAAGGAACGCTCCTGGTTGAAGACCGGCGGAACCCAGTCGGGCGCGTGGCCGGGGAGGCCGGTGGGGCCGAATGGATCGGGGATGTGGACGCCGAGGACCTGGTCGCGGGTGGGGAGGGGAGTCGGGGGCGGAGGCGGCGGGGTGCCGGCGATGAACAGCTCGTCGGAGCTGGTGTCGGTGGCGGTGTTGCCGACCGCGTCGGTGACCGTGGCGGTGACGCTGAGGCGACCGGCGGGCAGGGGGTTTTCCGGCGGGATGACGAGCGTCCAGCGGCCGTCGGCAACCGTGAGGTGGCCGTCGCCCTGGGTGTAGGTGACGCCGTTGACGGTGACAGTGAGCGATTCGCCCTCGTCGAGGTTGGCGTCGCCGGTGAGCACGGGCGTGCTGTCGCTGCCGGTGTAAGGATCGACGGTGGGGCGGGTGGCGATGAGATCGAGCGTGACGGGACGCTCGGCGGTGACGGTGCGTTCGACCTCGTCGGGACCGGTGGAGGTGAAGCGGGCTTCGACCAGCGGATCGGTGAGGAGGTCGGTGGTGGTGACGTCGATGCTGAACGTGAGGTCTGCGCCGAGGGTGCCGGTGTAGGTGTGGCCGTTGACCACGACGGTGACGGTGTCGCCCTCGCGGGCGTCGCCGATGACGGAGCCGGTGACGGGGATGACCGGCAGGCCGGATTCGGCGAAGCTGAGGATGTTGTCGGGCGTGACCGGGTTGAGGGTGACGGCGGAGCCGTCGTCATTGCGGAGGAGCGCGGTGGCGTCGGCGGTGCCGGTGATGGCGTAGTTGCCGGAGACGGTGAACTTGAACGTGTCGTCGGCCTCGGGGATGGTGTCGGGATCGCTGACGGAGACGCGGACCAGGACCTCGGTCACGTCGGGTTGCACGATGAGGTGGCCGGCGGTGGTGGAGCCGGAGTTGGCGACGGGGTTGAAGAAGTCCCAGGTCCGGCCGCCGTTGAGGCTGTATTCGTAGGGGCCGTAGGTGCCTTCGGCCATGGAGGTCTCGATGCCGACATCGAGGAGGGCGGCGGACGTGAACGGCTGGTCGAGGGTGATGGTGAAGACGAGGTTCGCGGCGGACTCGGTGACGACGGGCGCGGAGACCGTGGCGGTGCGCGGTTCGATGTCGTTGTCGAAGATGCGGAGGGAGCCCTGCATGTCGGCGATCGCGGCGTTGGTCGCGTTGCGCAGATTCATGATGGCGAACTCGAGCTGTTCGGGCGTGAGGTCGTCGTGAAGGGTGACGGTGATGGTCTTCTCGGTTTCGCCGGGGCAGAAGATGAGCATTCCGGAGGTGGCCTCGTAGTCCACGCCGGCGACGGCGCCGAAGTCCTGCGTATTGTAGTCAACCGTGATGGTCTGGTTGGAAGGACGGTCGAGGCGGACGGTGTAGCTGACGGTGCCCTGGTTCTCGACGGAGTAGACGAAGTCGATGCGCATGAGCGGGACTTCGGAGGGGCCGTCGTTGTCGGCGATGTTGAACTGGACCTTCTCGTCGTAGAAGGCGTCGCCCTTGATGGTGCCGTCGAAGAGCTCGAGGGCGCGCTCCTGGGAGGCGTCGTCGAAGATCGGAACGCGGACAAGCAACGTGTCGTTGCCGGCGGCGAGCGTGATCTTGAAGGCGGACATGAGCTGCCAGGTGGCGCCGCCGTCGTTGGAGTATTCGAAGGGGATGAGGAAGTCGTCGCCGAATTCGGCGAATTGGACGGACTCCGTGCTGAGGCGTTCGCTGGTGAAGGAGAACGTAAGTTCCTTGTCCTCGGTGAAGGTGAGGGCGCTCTTGATGGTGAGCTGGATGTAGCCGACGTCCTCGGGGACGTTGCCGTTGACGTCGAGCGGGGTGTCGAGCGTCCAGGAGAGGTGGGACTTGTTGGTGTCGAGGCCGGAAGAGGTGACGGCGGTGTTGCGGGTCCAGTCCTGCACCTTGTAGTCGACGGAGAAGTTCTCGATGTCGTAGGGCGTGACGCCCTCGTGGAGGGTGAAGGTGTAGGTGCCGTCGCCGTTGTTCACGAAGTCGCCGAAGCCGGCGTAGGCGGCCGAGATGGCGACTTCGGAAACGATGAGGTTGCCGGTGTGGACCTGCCGGCCGTGGGAGTTGGCGAGGAGGTCGGCGTTGCTGAAGGTGATGACGCCGGAGGTGAAGTCGTAGGTGATGACGGCGGCGTTGACGTCGATGGCGTCAACGAGGCGGGCGTCGAATTCGGCGGGGAGGCGGGTGCCGGCGAGGGACTCGATGACGGACTTCACGTGGGCCATGGCCAGCGTTTCGAAGACGTTGAGGCCGTCTTCGGAGAGCTCGGTGTCGGCGGTGAAGAGCGGGATGAGGGTGTCGATGTCGCGGAGCTCGGCGAGGACGTCGGAGAGCTGCTGCTTGTCGGAGAGGCTCAGGTCGAAGGCGGAGACCTGGTCGGCGGCGTCGCGGATGAGCTGCGAGATGGTGATGCCGTTGTCGACGTTGTGATCCGAGTCGAGGAGTTGGAGGAGAATCGCCATGTTCTCGACATACATCGAGTTCAGGTCGTTCAAGCCCACGCCGGCGATGTCCTGGATGAAGAGGTAGTCGCCCTGGATGGCGGTGGAGTCGAAGACGCCGAGGGTGATGTTGCCGATCTTGAAGGTGATCGTGTCGCCGTCGCGGTAGGAGAAATTGCCGTCGGCGTCGGAGAGGCCGGAGAGTCCGGACGAGGTGCTGAACTCGATGCCGCCCACGAAGCTGTCCACGAAGCTGACGGTCTTGATGGAAGCGTCGGATAGGGCGGCGTTGTCACCGAAGCCGTTGTTCGTGGCGAGGTCGGTGTAGGTGTTGTTGGCGACGGTGACGGAGTAGGCGCCGTTGCCGGTGGTGGCGGTGAAGGTGGCGGTCCAGGTGTGGTCGTTGACCTGGGTGAAGTTGCTCAGCGTGCCGCCCACCGTGGCGACATCGGAGGAGTCGAACGCGGTGACTGCCTCGTCGAAGGTGAACGTGACGGTGGTGGAGGGACTGGTGAGGTAGTTGAACGACGGAGCGGTGATCTCGAGGGTCGGACGGGTGGTATCGATGACGAGCTCGGTGGAGGACGTGTCGGTGCTGGTGTTGCCAGCGGTATCCTTGGCGGTGACGGCGACCTCGTAGGTGTTTTCCGAGAGCGCGTTCGGGGCGGGGATGGTGACCGACCAGGTGTTGCCGGACACGGACAGGTTGCCGTCGCCGGGAGTGTAAGTGACGCCGTTGATGACGACAGAGACGATGGTGCTGTCGGCGTTGTCGAACGTGCCGGTGACCGTGGGCGTGGTGTCGTTGGTGAGGCGCGGGGTGATCGTGGCCGTGGGACGGAGGGTATCGACGGCGTAGTTGGCGGAGGAAGCGGTGGCGGAGTTGGCGTTGCCGGCCGAGTCGGAGACCGCGGAGGCGGCGAGGGTGATGACGTTGGTGGTGTCCTCGAGGCTGGAGGAGGGAGTGAAGGTGGCGGTGTAGGTCTTGCCACCGTCGGAGGAGGAGAGACCGGAGAGGGCGCCGCCCTCGACGGTGAAGTCGCCGGTGGTGAGGCCGGAGACGATTTCATTGAAGGTGATGGTGACGGTGGCGGTCTCGCCGACCTTCAGGGCGGAGTCGCTCAGGGTGATCGTGGCCGTGGGACGGAGGGTATCGACGGCGTAGTTGGCGGAGGAAGCGGTGGCGGAGTTGGCGTTGCCGGCCGAGTCGGAGACCGCGGAGGCGGCGAGGGTGATGACGTTGGTGGTGTCCTCGAGGCT
>DATHXF010000128.1:0-2026 GCA_035459785.1 Rariglobus sp.
CGAAACGACGGACATCAATTTCCCCGGGCTCACTCCGGGCTGCGCGGATATCAAAGCCCTGCGCGAGCAAATCGACCAGCTCTCCGGCGGCTGGTGCGTGCTCGCCGGCAGTCTTCCGCCCGGCGTGCCGACCAGCATTTACCGCGAGTTCATCATCACGCTCAAGACGCGCGGCGTGCGCACCGTGCTTGATTCCAGCGGCGACGCCTTGCGCGAGGCGCTCAAGGCCGGACCCGACTTCATCAAGCCCAACGTCCACGAACTTGAAGCCCATGTCGGTCGTGCGCTGCCCACCGAGGCCGCCGTGATCGCCGCTGCGCGCGAACTCGTGGCCGCCGGCGTGGCACTCGTGGTCGTCTCGCGCGGTGCCGACGGTGCGTGCTTCGTGACAGCCGGTGAAGTCATCACGGCGAAACCGCCCGCAGTCACCGTGCGCAGCACGGTCGGCGCGGGCGACGCGATGGTGGCCGGTGTGGTCGCCGCGCAGTTGCGCGGACTCTCGCTCGCCGACACCGCGCGCCAGGCGACGGCCTTCTCCCTTTCCGCGCTCACGCGCTCCGGCACCAGCCTGAATTTGCAGGCCGAGATCGAAGAGTTCGCGAATCGCGTGCAGATCACTTCGGTTCCCCAGTCCTAACCCCCTCCTTAACCGCCCGGCTTCCGCCGGGTCCCAGCTACTGCTTTGCCCATGAACACCAAACTCCTGCCAATCCTCCTCCTCGCCAGCTCGACCGCGCTTGTCGCGGTTGATGCTGGATCCGATTCGCGCTTCGCCGATCGCCTCACCGGTGATTGGGGCGGCACCCGCTCGCAACTCGCCGACCAGGGCGTCGAGGTTTTCGCCTACTACAACGCCATCGTCGCCTCCAACGTGGATGGCGGCATTCGCAAGGAGACCAACTTCGCCGGCGATCTTTTCACCGGCTTCAAGCTCGACCTCGAAAAACTCATCGGCTGGAACGACACGACGTTCACGCTCTCCGCGATCAACCGCGCGGGCAGCGACATCACGCCTTCCGTCGGCAGCCAATATAGCGTCATGCAGCTCGTGGGTGGCCAGACCACGTTCCTCTACAACGTCACCCTTGAAAAGCTCTTCAAGGACGGTGACATCTCCGTGAAGGCCGGACGCATGACCGCGACCGACGACTTCGTGGGCTCGCCGCTCTACGGATACTCGCTCAACAACGCGGTGGACGGCCAGATCCGCGCGGTGCTCTTCGATGGCGTGATGACTTCATATCCGTTCGCTGTGTGGGGCGGACGCGTGAAAGCCAAAACGTCCGAGGACAGCTTTGTGCAAGTCGGCGTGTTTCAAATTTCCTCCGACATGTTCGATCCGAACAAGCGCGGTCTCGATCTCACGATCGCCAGCGATGATGGCGTTTCGCTCTTCACGCAGTTCGATTGGAATCCCGAGCTTGCAGGCAAACCGGCGCATTTCTTCGTGGGCATGAACACCACGTTCTTCATCGACCTGCCCGAGTTTAACACGGCGGCCACCACGGACCGCTTCACGCGCTTCTACGCTCACGGCGATTACCAAGTGTATCGCGAGTCGGCCGACCGCGACGAAGGTCTCACGCTCTTTGCGACCTTCGCCTACACCGCGCAGGAAAGCGTTGCCATCATGCCGATCCAGTCCTCGCTCGGCGCGCACTATAAAGGCCTGCTCCCCGGCCGTCCTGACGACCGCACGGTCGTCTTCGTGACCTACGGAAAATTCAGCGGCGACTATTCCGACGAGCAAGTCGGGCTCGGCAACAGCCCGGTCGATTACGAAATGGTCTTCGAACTCGGCCACCGCGTGCAGTTGACGAAATACGCTTACATCCAGCCCGACATCCAATTCATCAAGCGCCCGGGCGGCACGGGCAACATCGACGACGCGGTCGTGCTCGGCGTGCAGTTCGGCGCGAGCTTCTGAATCGAATTGGGTTAACAGCGGAGCGGTCTTTCAGGCCGCTCCGTTTTTTTGTTACTGCGTGCGCAATTCGGACGGCAGGATCACATCCACCTTGGCGCT
>DATHXF010000129.1:0-10781 GCA_035459785.1 Rariglobus sp.
TGGCCGTGGTCGAGGTGGGCGGCGGCGAAGATGAATTCACCGGGTTTGACCACGGGGCGGGGTTTGCCCTGGGGGGCGTAGTTCATGCCGTCGGATTTTTGGCTCATGGGTAGGGGAATGGGTTGGCCGCAAATCAAACGGGGCCGCGCTCGTGAGACGAGCAGGGGGAGGCTGCAAACTGTCTCAGGCCTGCCCAGCGGCTTCGCTTTCCTCTTTGGTCTTTTTCGCGAGCTCCTTGATGGATTTGTCGAGGGGCGTGCGGATTTTTTTCTCCATGCGGTCGATGAAGAGCGTGCCGTTGAGGTGATCGACTTCGTGCTGGATGCAGCGGGCGAGCAGGCCGTCGCAGGCGAGCGAGTGCGGGACGCCTTGCAAATCCTGATAAGTCACGCGGATGGCGTCGGTGCGGATCACGTCGCCGCGGATGTCGGGAAACGACAGGCAGCCTTCCTCGTAAACCGTTTTGTCGGATTGCAGCAGGGTGACGACCGGGTTGGCCAACGAGAGGGGCATGAACAACTCCATCGGAGGACGGGCGCCGTCCAGCTCCCAGTCGAAGTCGCGGTCGGTCTGGCGCAGGTCCACGACGCAGAATTGGAGCGCCCGGCCGATCTGCTGGGCGGCCAGGCCGATGCCCGAGGCGGTGTGCATGGTGGCAACCATCTGCTCGGAGAGCAGGCTGAGGGCGGAGTCGAAAACCTTCACGGGCTCGCCTTTTTGGCGGAGCACGGGGTCGTTATAGCGAACAATTCGGAGGGCCATGGGTCTCTTTGTTTGAAGCCGCGTAACGTGTATTTGCCATGAGCGTCCGGCAAATGAATACTTCGCCGCGCATGACCACCCAACGCCACTCTTCCGCCGGATCAACCGTGATCTGGATGCTGGCCGGTCTGCTCATACTCACGGCGGCGTGGATCGTGCCGGTCAACCTCAAGTCGGTCACGCCCGCGCTCCT
This sequence comes from Rariglobus sp., assembly GCA_035459785.1. GTDB lineage: Bacteria > Verrucomicrobiota > Verrucomicrobiia > Opitutales > Opitutaceae > Rariglobus. Next base: position 956 of record DATHXF010000129.1, read on the forward strand.
CAAGGCAGCCGCCACCGAAACTCCGACGCCCGCGCGATTTGGCCGACAATTGCTCGATCGCGAGAAACCCGGTCCGTCCGCCCTCGCGCTGGCCGCCGCGCGCACGCTCGGCGATCCGCAGGCCGATGCACTGGCGACCGCGCTCGAAAACTCCGCGCACCGCCAGCCCGAACTCGTTCCATGGGGCGGCTGGGATCCGTTTCTCGATCCGCTGTTTAATCTCAAAGAAAACACCGGCCGCACCACGAGCACACCGGTGCTTACGTTTTTCATTACGGAAAAAGCCCGCGCGAATCTGCTCGGCTATCTGAGCAACTCCCGTTCGCAAGGCGTGCAAACTCTCCTGCGCGTGCGCGAAGTCTCCCGCACCGAGCGCTTCGCCCCCGCCACCAAACCCGGCGGGCAGACGCTCGACGCCGTCGTGTTGCTCTCGGCGTTGCTTTATCAGGGAGACCATTTTCCCGCCGCCCTTCAGCGCGAGTTGCGCGATCTCGCCGAGACGGCGGTGCATGACAACCAGCTCGGCGCGCTGGAGACGGTGTTCGTCGATCTGCTTTCGCTCGGAAAACGCCTCGACTGGATCCAGCTCACCGAGCTCATGCGCGTGACCGGCAGCGTGAAGACCATCGGTGAATTCGCCCAGTTGGCCCGTGCCACGCCTGACGACCTTCCGCTGATCTATACCGCCGCGCTGAGCACCGGTTCGGCGGATCGCGTGGCGACCTATCTGCTGACCTATGGCCGGCCCGGACTGGTCGATCTGAATCTCGCGCTCTCTCTCGGCCAAGGCGCCACGGAGCAGTTGCTCGTCCGCCAGGTGCCGGTCAACCGCCAGCCCGCACCGTCCTTCGGGCCGGTCACGCTCATGGCGTTGCTCTACCCGAAGCTTGCGCTGCTGGCCAAGTATCTCGGCTTCCTGCTGGGAGCCTTCTGCGTGTTTCGTGGTCTGGAAAGGTTGCTCTTTGACGATCCCGCCGGTTCCGCGCTTCCCCGTTTGAAGAGCGGATTTCTCGCCATCCTGACCGCCGCGATGCTCGTGCTCGGCACGGAACCATTCCTGCTCAAACAGCCCGATCCCTCGGCTTTTCAGCTTAAGATCTCCATTCCCGTTCTCGCTAATATCTCCGACCCTGCCTCGCTCACGCCTACGCCCGCCACTTTCAATATGATAGACACATCCACACTCCTCTCGATCGGGTTCTTCGCCCTGCTGCAGATCGGCATGTATCTCTACTGCCTCTCGAAGATCCGCGAGATCGACCGCCATGACGGTCCCGCGCTTCTCAAGCTCCGTTTGATGGAAAACGAGGAAAACCTCTTTGACGGCGGCCTCTACATCGGCATCGCCGGCACAGCCACCGCGCTCGTGCTCCAGGTGCTCGGCGTCATCCAGCCCAACCTGCTCGCCGCGTATTCCTCCAACCTCTTCGGCATCTCCTGCGTTGCCCTCATCAAGATCCGCCACGTGCGCCCCTACAAACGCAGCCTCATCATCGCCGGCCAGGCCGAGTCGAAACCGGTGGTGACCGCCGCCGCGGTCTGATGCCGTCCGCCGTCCGCGTCCACGCGCCATGAATCGCACGCTGCTTCTCATTCTCTGTGACTTCCTGTTGCTGACGCTTCTCGCGCTCACCGACTGGGAAAAAGCCGCGCCCGCGACTCCACCTCCGCCCAAGCCCGCCGCCACGGCCAAACCCGGCGCCGGCTCCGCGACCAAGGAGGACGACATCGTCTCGGTGATGAAGCTCTCGCTCGAAGACGAGCGCGCGCAACGCGACCGGCTTTCTCAGCAGCTCCAGACAACGCAAAGCAACCTGAGCGAGCAGGAGAAGACCCTCACGCAGACCCGCGAACAGGCCGACACGCTTTCCAAGCAATACATAGCGGCGGCCGCCGACGCCACTGCGACCAAGGAAAACCTGGAGCGCACCCGCCGCGAACTGGAAGAGCGCCAGGCCGAGGCCGCGCGTCAGGCAAAGGAACTCGCCGCCCTCGAAAAACAACAGGCCGAGTCGCGGGCGAAGATCGAAGACCTCAACGTGGCCGTGCGTGTCGCCGAGGTGGAAAAAGTTCAGCTGCGCGCTGCTACCGAGACATTGAAGGAACAGGTCGAAGCCGAGCGCACCGAGCGCATCAAGGTTCAGGAAACCACCACGCAACTCGCCCAGGGCGTGGGCCAGCTCGCCACCAACTCCACCGCGCTGACCAAGGAGATCCGCGACAACCGTCCGATCAACGCCAACATTCTTTTCCAGGAGTTCCTCGCCAACCGCGTGGTGGTGTCGTTCACCGGCACGCGCCCCAGCATGATGAGCGTGCGCACCGAGACGAAGGACACGCGCACGATCTTCGTGACCGATGGCCGCGACACCTACGCGCTGCTCCATATCAACAACACGCCCTTCGTCTCGTTGTCCGAGACGAGCTGGAACTGGAGTTCGCTGGCGATCGATCTTCGCAAGGGAGCCGGAAAACAGTCGCCCCAAAGCCTTGTTTTTCTCGCGCTCGATCCGCGCGTCGCCGTGGTGCCGGTCACCGAAGAACAACGCGCCGCGCTCGGCGTGAAGGCGTATCCTGTGGCGCTTCAGCCGTTCAAGTTCGAGGGCGCTCTGCTCGTCTCCAACGGAGGCGCGGGCTACGGCGAGGTGCCGTTCAAACTCGACCCTTCGCACCCCAGTTACGTGCGCATGGACAACCGTCTCGTGCGCCGGTTGCTCGGCGATTTCTCACCCACGCGCGGCGACCTCGTGCTGAGCAAAACCGGCGAACTGCTCGGCATCATGGTCACCCCCGAGTATTGCGCCTTGGTGAATAATTTCCTTCCGGCGCAGGTGATGCGCGCCGGTGACGACTTGGCGTCGCGTCCGACCGGTCCGCAGCTCGACGACCTGGCTTTGCGCCTGCGCAAACTGCCGCTGCGCATCCAGCAATGAAAATGAGAGAGGCGCACCTCCCCAGGTGCGCCTCTCGTAGTATCCCCTAGTAGTATGAAATAACGCGGTGAGGCGTTACTTCCCTGCAAGACGCTGGTGAAACCGGATTGGTTACAAGGCCGGATTATTTACTGCCTACGCGAGCCGGCGGCGGAAAAAATCGACGGTCATACCCATGGTGAGATGGGACAACTCGGCGTCGTAGCGCAGGCCTTCGTCGCGGAGAAAGGCGTGGGCGCCGTTGAACTCGTGCCACATGAACGTGGTGCCGGCGGCGGTGAGTGCACCGTAGATTTTGGCGCGGGCTTCGCCGGGCACGTGCGGATCCTGGCGGCCCCAGATCATCATGAGCTCGCCCTTGATGTCGGGAATGCGGGCGAGGGAGTTGTCGGCCTTGCCCTTGCCGAGGGTGCCGTGGTGGATGTCGGTCGCGTAGAAGCAGACCGTGGCGGTGACGTCGGCCAGCATGGCGGTGCGGAACGAGAGGTGTCCGCCAAGGCAGATGCCGATGGCGCCGACACGACCGGTGCCGGCGGCGTGAGATTTGAGGTAAGCGACGACGGCGCGGGCATCGTCGTCGTAGGAGGCGACTTCCTTGGAATATTTGAGTTCGTTGCCCTTGTCGGCGCCGGGTTGGTCGTAGGCGAGCACGGTGCCGGCGGGGAGGAACTCGTGGTAAACCTCGGGCACGGCGACGATGAACCCGTGGCCGGCGAGAAACGCGGCGGTGCGGCGGATGGGCGCGGTGATTTGAAAAATTTCCGAGTAGAGCACGAGGCCGGGATGGAGGCCTTCACCGGTGGGGCGGAAAACCATGCAGCGCATCGGGCCGCGCGGAGTAGGGAGATCGACGAATTCAGGCTCGCGAATGGTCATGGCCGGCGAGCGCAGCAGGCCGTCGCTTACTTTGCAACCTGTTGAAAGATCGAGCTGACAATGAAGCCGCCTTGCCAGGACGCATCGGCGATGCGGCGAAAACCGGCGGAGTGAAGCAGGGTTTCGTAGTGGGGGAGGGCGCGCACGGAGAGACCTGTTTGCCAGCGGAAGAAGGTCAGCATGAGCGTGAGCATTACACGTGCGCGGAGACGGTGGAAGCCGCGCTCGGGCAGGGAGAAATCCGCGTGGAGCCAGATCGCGTCAGCTGTGAGTGAAGGGCGGAGATGTCCGATGAACGCGTGAACCTGTTCGTTGGAAAAACAGTCGAGAAAGAACAGCGTGGTGACGGCGTCGTAGGTGTCGGCGGGAAACTCCGCGGTGAGCGCGTCGGCCTGACGCAGAGTGACGCGGGCGTGGTCTTCGGGTTGGAGACGGCGCGCGGCGCGGTCCAGCATGCCGGCGCTGAAATCCACCGATTCGATGCGGGCGTGCGGAGCGAGGCGGCAGGCGAGGGCGAGACCGCGTCCGTCGCCATCTCCGAGGAGCAGGATGCGTTTGCAGTCACGTAGACGATCGAAGTGATGGAAGCGGGCGCGTTCCAAGGCACGGCCGAAGGCAAAGAATTCGATGAGCCGGTAAAACCGGGCGAGTTGGTCGTAGCCGCGGCTCGATTTCATCAGAGGAAGAGCAGCACGACGGGAGTCATTAGCGTGAAGTCCACCCAGGCGCGGGCGGTTTCGCGGCCTAGGCGCGGTTGCGCGAGGTCGAGCAGTCCGAGGAGGAGTCCGCTTGCGGCGGTGCAGAGCGCGCCGGGATGAGAGGGATCGGGGTTGAAAAAAACAGAGGCAAGCGCGGCGACGGCGACGAGCCAAGGCAAGGCGTGGATGATGCTCCAGCGGCCCTTGAGTTGGAGGGCGAGGGAGGTCTGGCCGTGAACCGTGTCCACGTCTTTTTCCCACGAGGCGATGAGCGCGCAGTTGGCGAAGCAGAGCAGGCCGAAGAGCGTTGCGGGCACAAGGAGCGACGGAATTTTGTTGGGGGCGACGACGGCGGGAGCGAGCGCGCAACCGAGGGCGAAGATCACTCCGATGATGATTTCCTTGGGGATGCGCAGCGGATGATGGCGGTGCACCAACTGATGGGAGAACAGGTAGAGCAGGGTGGGGATGAGCAGGACGAAGCCGGCTTTGAATTCGCGTCCGTCGAGGCACGCGATGGCGATGAAGGTGGCGGCGATAATGGCGACGACACCGATCCAGAAAACGGGCCAGCGGTGGCGGATGTAGAATTGATGGCGGTGGGTCTGCGCGGTGTTCACGTCGAGCCGCCAGCCTTCGATCCAGCGGTCGGCGGCGTAAACGATCCACACGGCCAGGCCGATCAGCACGGGATCATGCCAGTCGAGGTGGACGCCGAGTTTACGGGCGAACAGCGCCTGCCAGAGCACCGCGACGAGCGGGGCGTCGAGCGAGAGTGTGGCCGGCCATTGCCACCAAGGCGTGCGTCGCGCTGTGGAGGACGGAGACATCGAGAAGGTTAATGAAGCGTGCGGTGCGGCGGACGCAAAGACTGGTTTTGCGGGTTTGCGCCGGTGCGGCGGGGGGCGTTGAGTGCGGGCATGTCGTCAATGTCAGCGCCCAACATCCTGTGGATCGTCACCACGCAGTGGCGTGCGCAGGCGTGCGGGTATGCGGGGGATGTGAATGCGCGGACGCCATGCGTGGATGCGTTGGCAAAAAGCGGAATGAACTATGCGCAGGCGGTGACGCCGCATCCGTTCGGGCCGTTTGCGCGCGCGGCGCTGATGACCGGCGTGCCGTCGCCGGAAAACGGCGTGCGCGATTATTACGATCCGCTGCCAGTGAATGCGCGGACGATTGCACACGACATGAGAGAACGCGGATATGCGACGGCGTTTTTTGGGAAGTGGCATCTGGCGGCGCGCGATGAGAAGGCGCCGTTGGTCGGCGAGACGCATGCGAAGATGATCGTGCCGCCGGAGGCGCGTGGAGGGTTTGAATTTTGGGAAGGATTTGAGAGCGGGTTTTTGCTGAACGATCCTTGGTTGCACGGCACGCGTTTGCCTGAGCCGGTCAAGGCGGATGGGTATCAGAGCGACGTCGTGTGCGGGCGTGCGGGAGAATTTTTGACGAAGGAGCGCACGCCGTGGTTTGCGGTGGTGAGTCTGGAGGCGCCGCATCCGCCGTATGATGCGCCGGCGTCCGGTGTGGAGCGGCGGGCGGTGATGCCACCGAGTAACGTGCCGGCAAGCGCGGCGGAAAAAGCGGCGCGGGAACTCGCGGGTTATTATGCGCACATCGAGGCGACGGATCGGGCGATCGGGCGGTTAGTGGAGTCGTTGCCGGAGGACGTGATCGTGGTGTTTACGAGCGTGCACGGCGACATGCATGGGGCGCATGGACTTTTCCGCAAAGGCTGGCCGTATGAGGAAAGCGTGCGCGTGCCGTTGCTGGTGCGTGGAGCGCCGGGTGCGGCGGCGGGCGTGTGTTCGGATGAGGCCGTGTCGTTGATCGATCTGCCGGCGATGACGCGTGCGTGGAGCGAGGGACGCGCGTGGAAATGCGAGCGAGAGCGCGCGGCGATTTCGATGCCGAGCGTGGTGGCGTTGCCGCGGCAATGCGACCGCGTGTGGAGCGGGTGGCGGTCGGCCGTCCGCAAAGAAGTTTTCAATGCGGACGGCTCGCCGTGGCTGGCGTTTGATCTGGCCCGTGACCCGGGCGAAGACCGATCACTCGTAGGTTGAGTGAATTTGAAGCTCCTCGATGTCGAGGGTCACGCCGGCTTTCTTCAGGCTTTTGAGGAGAGGCGCGGCGTAGGTCTCGCCGAGCGTCTCGATTCTGAACTCGACGTCGGCGTAGTCGGCGTCGGTGGCGTAGGAAACCGCCTCGGCGAGTTCGAGGAGGTCGTCTTCGGTGAAATGCTCCTCAAGAATCGAGGTGCGGATCTCGTCCGAGGTGAGCGTGGCCCACGGCGATTCGTCTTCGGCGGGATCGGCCTGGCGGAGGTGGACGGTGCCATGCAGGCCGGCGGCGGCGATGCGCATGGACGTGTATTGGAGGGTGAGCCAGGCGGCGGCGGTGTGAGCGAGCGCGGCTTGGCGGAGGATCGTCGAACGGGAGGCAAGCAAGGCAGAGAGCTTCATAATGATGAATTTCCGTCTGGGGTGCCCGTGCACCGGGTTGAAGTGATTAAGAACCCGCTTCAGCCGTCATGTCCGCGAGCGACACGCCGTCTGGGCGGCCGACTGTCAACTGAGCCTGCGTCTGGTTTAGCATGACGCGGGCCGAACGATCTCGAACGAGGAAAATTATGCGCGCGATTCTGCGCGGTGCAAGCGACGCCTGAAGGGTCGCCCATAAATAGGCTCCTACCTCAAGCCAGTTGCGCGCGGATGACGGCGCCGAGGCGCGTCATGCCTTCTTCGATGCGGGCTTCGGAGGCGTTGCTGAAATTGAGGCGCAGGGTGTTCTTCACGGGCGAATCGACCCAGAAAGGCGCGCCGGGAACGAAGGCGACTTTTTGAGCGGCGGCGTGTTTGAGGAGTTCCAACGTGTCGATGGATTCGGGGAGCGTGGCCCAGAGGAAAAGTCCGCCGTCGGGCTTCGTCCAGGTGCAGCCGGCGGGGAGGTGGCGGGCGAGGGCGTCGAGCATGACGTCGCGGCGGCGTCCGTAGACTTTGCAAAGGGTGGCGATGTGCGCGGAGAGCAGGCCGGGTTCGCGCAGGGTGCGCCAGACGAGGCGCTGAGTGAAGGCGGAGGTGTGCAGGTCGGCGGCTTGTTTGGCGGCGACGAGCTTGCTGTAGATTTCGTCGTCGGAGACCACGACCCAGGCGACGCGGAGGCCGGGGGTGAGGATCTTGCTGGAAGTGCCGAGGTAAACCCATTGGCGGGCTTCGGGGAATGCGCCGAGAGCGGGGGTGGGTTGGCCGGAGAAGCGGAGGCGTCCGTAAGGATCGTCCTCGATAATCGGCAGGCCGAAGTGCGCGGCGATGGCGACGATCTCGGCGCGGCGGGCGGCGGGCGTGCTGCGGCCGGTGGGGTTTTGAAAATTGGGAATCAGATACAGCAGCTTCGGTTTGCGCGGAGATGTTTCCAGGAAGGCGCGGAGGGCTTCGGGGCGCAGGCCGTGTTCGTCGGATTCAATGCCCACGGGAACGGCTTCGTAGGCTTGGAAGGCCTGAAGGGCGCCGAGGTAGGACGGGTTTTCCACGAGGACGAGATCGCCGGGGTCGAGGAAGACTTTGGCGAGCAGATCGAGACCTTGTTGAGAGCCGCTGGTGATGAGAATGCGGTCGGGGGTGACTTGCAGACCTACGGTTTCTTCGAGGTGGGCGCAGACCCACTGGCGAAGCGGCAGGTAGCCTTCGGTGATGTCGTATTGGAGGGAGGCGGGACCGTCTTCGGCGAGGAGGGACTGGGCGGCGCGGGCGGTTTCGGCGATGGGAAACAGTTCGGGCGCGGGGAGTCCTCCGGCGAAGGAGATGACGTCGGGCGAGCCGGTGACCTTGAGGATCTCGCGGATGGCGCTCGGCTTGAGGCCGGCGGTGCGGGATGCGAATTGATATTCGGAAGGGGAGGCTGCGGAGGTCACGTTGGGAAGAAGGTCGTCGGGAAAGTTACGGGCGGTCGAAGTTGAAGAAGGTTAAATCGCGCGGCGGGGCAAGTTCAGGTGTGGGCAGGAACTCGGGATGCGTGTTGAGCATGAGCATGTCGTGCTGCGCGGGCCGGCGACGGGTTTCGAAAAACGGACGCGTGATGTCCGGGCGAGGTTCGCGCGCGAAGTTGAGGTTGAGCGGTTGCGTGAAGCGCAACGCGGTTTGGATGAGGTCGGTCTTTTTCATGTCGGGTGTGGTTTGGTTTAGCCACCCCCTCGTGTGCCGGACCGGACAAGGGCACAAAAAAGCCCCCTCCGGTATGGCACCGGAGGGGGCGAAATTTTTATTCGCTCAAGCCCCTCGCGGCGCGCACGTAACGGACACGACGACGACTGCGACTACGGAGGAGTAGGCGGAGGCTTTGGAAGCGATGGTCGTGGTGCCGAGGTTCATTGAGACGAAAAAGAAAAGGCGCGAAAACGGACGCGGGTCAAGTCTGCGCTGGTTTTTGCTCAGGCGGCGCGGGCGGCGGCGCGGCGGTTTTTCACGGCTTCGTCGGCCTTGCGGTCGAGCCAGCGGATGAAGGCGAAGCGGGGCGCAGGGCTCACAAATTCGTCGGCGTGAACCTTTTCACCGTGGGTGTAGAGCGTCTCGGGATCGACGTAGGTGCCGAGGACGAAATCAACCAAGGGCAGGCCGAAGATGCCGGAGATACCTTCGTTGCAGCGGATGTCGGCGTGGTGGCGAAGGTGGAAGGCATAGGCTTTGCGCCACATGCGACCGTAGCGGGGGTGTTCGATCAGGCGGTCCCAGGTGTCTTGCGGCCAGTGTTCGACGGCGTGGATGAGTTCGTAGAGCGAGAGGGAGAAGCCGACGGCGAGATAACCGGCGAGGAACATCGGGGCGTTCGGGAAAATCCACTGGCCGAGGGCGAGCAACGGGGTGACGACGAGCGCGAAGATGATCAGAGAATACCAAGGGAAGTAGGAGGCCTCGTGTTGTTTTTCCTCTTCGATGGGGAAGGCGTTGCGCGCGATGTGGGTGTTGTCGGCGACGGGCTCGTTATCGATGAGACCGGGGACCTCGGCGTTGGTCACCTTCGAGCGGTGGTAACCGATGTGGGTGAGGGCGTGATGGCGCGTGTGCTGTTTGTAGAAGTAGCTGAGGAACGGGATCAGCGGCGCGTGGAGAATGTAGCGGTGGAAAAAGTATTCGAAGATGCCGGCGACCGCGTGGATGGAGGCGAAGACGACGACAAACGACACCCAGCCGGCGGCGAGTTGCTTGGCCCACACGCCGGGGACGATGAGCGCGAGCGCACCGAAGAGCGCGGCCAAGGAAAGGATGATCGTGGTGATGAAGAGCCACGGGGAGAATTTCTCCTCGTGCTTACCCTCGTGGG
>DATHXF010000130.1:0-8817 GCA_035459785.1 Rariglobus sp.
GGCAACTCGCGGGCACCGGTGAGCAGCGAGCGGATCACGGTGCGGCTTTCGCGGAGAATCGCACGCGGACCGGTGCGGTCTTTCTGGAGTTCGGTGAGGATGGGCTTGGCTTCGTGGCGCAGGTCGAAGTCGGGATCGAGCGTGCGGGCAACTTCCTCGATGGAGAGGACTGCTTTCGCCATCAGCGAATAGTCGCGCGTGATGTTGATGCCGTTTTGGCCGAAGATGAAGAGGAGCTTCAACATGGCGCGGCCGAGCTGCACGTGGCCGATGGCGCTGTTGAAATCTTCGCGGAGGGCGAGGGTGACATCGCGTTCCATGCCGCGCAGGTCGGCGCGTCCGCCGGGGCTGCCGAGGTCGGCGGCGATTTGCACGATGCGTTCGGCGTCCTGGTGGACGGCGGCCATGAAGAGGTCGGCGAGACCGAGGCGGAGGCGCCGCGTGAGGTTGCCGGCCATGCCCCAGTCGAGGAAGCAGAGGCGGCCGTCGGGCGTGACGAGGACGTTGCCGGCGTGCGGGTCGGCGTGGAAGAAGCCGGCGATGAGCACCTGGTGGATGAGCGAGGCGGCGCCGTTGGCGGCGATGCGTTTAGCCTCGGCGGGGGCGAGGCGGGCCTCGGACACGGTGAGGCCGGAGATGCGCTCCATGACGAGCACGTATTCGCCGGAGAGTTCCTCGATGACCTCGGGTGCGTAAACGCGGTCGGGGTGGGGATTGAGGGCGTTAAAGTAGCGCTGGTTGCGGGCCTCGTTGCGGAAGTCGAGTTCGCGCAGGATGTTTTCCTTCACCTCATCGACGACCGAGGGAAGGTTATAGGGCTGGAGACCTTCGATGCGGTGGTGAAGTTGTCCGGCGAACCACGAGAGAAGATCCAAGTCGGCCTGGACGGTCTTGAGGAGATCGGGGCGCTGGATTTTGACGGCGACCTCGCGGCCGTCAGGAAGCGTGGCGAAATAAACCTGGGCGAGCGAGGCGCTGGCGATGGGCGCTTCGTTGAACGAGGCGAAGGCGATGGAAGGTGCGATCGGCAGTTCCTCGAACAGCACCGGGCGCATTTCGATGAACGGCAGCGGGCGGACGTTGTTCTGGAGCTTGCGCAGTTCGAAGATGAGGGCGTGCGGCAGGGCGTCGGGCCGCATGCTCATCAACTGGCCGGCTTTGACGAAGGTCGGGCCGAGTTCTTCAAGGGCGAGACGGACGCGTTCCCAGAGCGTGCGGCGTTCGGCAGGTTGCGGAATGATACGTTTCCACAGGCCTTCCTGCGGATCGAGCTGCGTGAGCAGGTTGGCGAAGCCATGCTTCGCGAGCACGGCGAAGATGTCCTTCGCGCGGGCGGCGTTGCTGAGGAACGTCAGCGGTTTCACGGTTCGCCGGAGCGAGTGGGGGGCGTGGCGAGCTTGGCCTCGAGGTCGCGGATGCGCTGTTCAAGGGCGGCGATGCGCGGGTCGGTTTTCTCGGTGCTGTTGCCGGCGCGGGCGGCGACTTCCTGGATCTTGGCGGCGAGCGTCTGGCTCACTTCTTCGAATTCTTTGCGGCCTTGTTCGGCGATCTTGGCGGCGATGATCTTGGCATCCTCGGCCTTCACTTTGCCCTGGCGCACATAGTCGCCGAGCGAGTCCTCGACTTTTTCCTTGGTGATGACGGCGGCGCCGACGCCGGCGAGCAGGGTTTTTTTGATGAGGTCGATCATAGTGATGAAAGATTAATCACGATGCAGGCGCGGGCAACCGCAAAGGCGGGGCGTTTAATCGGCGGGGACGGGGAGCGGGCCGGCGGCGAGAGGCGATTTCGCCGCGTGCGGGGCCGCGGCACGCAGGCGCCAGGCGAGCACGACCGTCAGGACGAATGCGGTAACGGCGATCCAGCCGATGCGCGGATAGCCGATCAGACGGCCCGTGGCGGCCTCACGCGTGATGAGCGTGCCCGCGACGATGTTGGCGAGACCGCCGGCGGCCTGCTGCACGGCGGAGTTCACGCTCATGAAGCCGCCGCGGTAGCGCGGTTCGACGGAGTTGCTGATCATGGCCATCGCAGGCGTGAAGCGTCCGGCCATCGTGACGAAAAACAATGACGTGATGATCAGGGTGATCGCGATGGGCGTGGGCCCCAAGCGGGTGATGACCAGCGCGGTAGCGATGGAAAACACGGTGATGCCGGCGAGGACGTGGAGCTTATCGTGGCGGTCGGCGAGATGTCCGAAGAGGCGGGTCGTGAAGAACGTGGCCGCGCCGCCGAAGAGATAGACGAACTTGAGCTGCGACTCGGAGAGACCGGTGTTCGCGACGAGCGACGGCGACATGAAAGGGACGATCGAGGCGCCTGCGAACACCAGTGACGCGGTCAGGAGGAAGCCCCGCAGGTGGATGCCATGGGTAAGGATTTCCCACATCTGGCGACCGGGATGGGTTTTGATGGGCGAGGGCGGGAGCGACGGGAGGAAGCGCGAGGCGACGAACCAGATCGGCAGGCTCAATCCGGCGAGCAGAAGGAAGGGAGCGTGCCATTCGAAGAGATCTACGAGGATGAGGCCTGCCGGAATGCCTAGCACCGAGGCGAGAGGGAAGGCGCTCATGACGACGGCCATGCCACGTCCGCGGCGTTCGGGCGGGATCACATCGCTCACAATGGCCATGACGATGGAACCGGCGACGCCGCCGAACGCGCCCGCCGCGACACGGGCGGCCAGCAGCAGTTCGAAAGTCGGCGCGAGTGCGCAGGCGAGCGTGGAAATGCCGAAGCCTGCGTAGAGCCAGAGCAGGGCGCGCTTGCGATCGAGCCGGTCGATGAAAAAACCGCCGGCAAAACCGGTGATGGCGGCGGCGAGTCCGTAAGCGGCCACCAGGTGGCTGAATTGATTGGGTGTGATGTTGAACACCCGCATGAGGCCGGCACCCAGCGGCATCATGATCATGAAATCCATGATGTGCGTGAACTGCACCGCGGCCAACGTGAACAGGATGCCGCGCTCGGAGGTGGCGGCGCGGACGGCTGTTACGGAAGCGGGGGCGGACGGAGACGACATGGATGAGGTCGAGCCTAGCACGCGGCGGGAGATTTTGCCGGTGCGGGAGCCAAATAATCGCCCATAAACGGGCCTCTACCTCAAGAGGCCGGTTTTTCCGGCGGAGGTGGAGGAGCGGCGGACGTGTCGTCGATCGGTTCGGTCGCGGCGGGTTCGATGGTCGCGGGGGGAGGCGTGTAGATCGGCTTCTTGGGCGGGACGATTGTCTCCGGTTCGTCGTCAAGCGCGCGCTTGATCTGGTCTTCAACGCCTGCGGTAGCCTTCTTGAATTCGCGGATGGATTTGCCCAGGCCGCGTGCGAATTCCGGCATCTTTTTGCCGCCGAACAGCAGTAAAACGATGAAGAAAATGAGCATCATCTCGCCGCCGCCGACGTCGAATATAGCCAAGAGGGAAGGAGAAGCTGACATGGTGAGAGAGGCTGCGACAGGCGTGGCTGCGAATGGTGGCAGAGGAAAATGAAATTTTTCGAATGGCGCGAGCCGGCGTTACTTGACGGCGATTTCGACGACAAAGCTTTGCGCCTGGCCGGGCTGGACCCAGTGGAGGCCGATCTTGGTTTCGGGGGCGTTGGGCGGGCCCATCCATGGTTCGACGCAATAGAACGGCGAGTCGGGCGACATCGTCCACGTGACGAAGGTGGCCTCGGCGGGCGGGACTGCGGAGGTGCCGTTGCGCACGGTGACGGAGCCGGGGCCGTTGACGGGGCCGAAGGTGACGGCGTTGGACTTCAGGCCGAGATGGAACGCGTCAACGAGCGCGGGGTTATCGAGACGCTCTTCGGATTTGAGGGCCGGGCCGGGGATGAGTTTGCCGGCGGGATCCTGGCGGTGAGTGCGCGTGGCGGGGATGCGGATCGCGTAATCGGCGCGCGTGTGGCCCTCGGTCCAGGGGGCGGTGAAGTAGAAGTGGTGGCCGGCGCTCCACGGGATCGGTTGCGTGTCGAGGTTGCGCAGGGTGAGTTCGCAGGCGAGGCCGAGTTCGGAGAAGCGGTAGGCAACGGAGAACTCGTAATTGAACGGATACGCGGCCTTCGCTTCGTCGCCGGGCACGAGCACGGCGGTGAAACCGCGCGCGTCTAGGCGGGTGACTTTGAATTCACCCTGGCGGGCGAATCCGTGCATCGGCATCGGACGGCGCACGCCGGCGGGGTCGCGCCAGTGATAGATCTCGCCGGTGTCGAACGTGCGGGCGTTGAAAGGAAAGAGAATCGGGTTGCCGCCGCGGACCTTGGTGAAATCGGCGAAGTTGGCGTCCTCGGGCCAGTAGAGGATGTCGCGGGTGGAGCCGTCGCCGAGCGAGAGGTGCCAGTTCATGAGGCGCGCGCCGTGTTCTGGCAGGGCGAGGAAGGTCGATTTGCCGACCTGCCAGCGAGTGAGCGTGCGTCCGTTGTAAGCGACCTTTTCCATGAGCGGGGAGTTCTCTCGCGTGCGAATCGCGCAGGCAAAGGGATTTTGTGGAAACAAGCAGGAGAGTTTATAACGCGCTGATGGGTCGCGACGCTTGCGCAATCAAACGCACGGACTTTAAGGTGCCTGCCTATGAAGCGCGTTTTCCTCACCCTGCTCGCGGCTTTCGTGTTTCCGCTGCTGTCGCTGCGGGCGGAGGAGGTCGAGCCGGTAGCTGTTCCGGCACCTGTAAGCACTGCGCCTAAAGTGGTGGTGGTGATTCCTATGCGGGAGGGGATCGACAAACCGATTCTCTATGTGCTGCGGCGCGGACTGAAGGAGGCCATCGAAAAAAAGGCCGACGTGGTGGTGCTGGATATGGAAACGCCGGGCGGTCGTCTCGATGTGACATTTGAGATCATGGAGGCGTTGGAGAAATTTGAAGGTGAGACGATCACGTTCGTGAATAAGGAGGCCATTTCTGCCGGGGCGTTCATTTCGGCGACGACGAAGGAAATCTGGTTTGCTCCGCACGGCATCATTGGCGCGGCGGCGGCCGTTTCCTCCGGCGGCGAGGATATCCAGGAAACAATGCAGCTCAAAATTAACAGTTTCCTGCGCGCCAAGGTTCGCGCGATGTCCGAAGGCCATCCCTATCGCGGAGCGGCGGTTTCGGCGATGTTGGACAAGGATTACGAACTCAAGATCGGCGAGGAAGTGCTCAAGCCCAAGGGCGAGTTGCTTTCGCTTACCGCGACCGAAGCGAGCAAGACTTACGGCCAGCCGCCGCAGCCGCTGCTGGCGGCCGGCATCGCGAAAACAGTCGATGATCTGCTCGTGCAGAAATTCGGCGCGGGCAACTTCACGGCGCAGACACTGAAGGTGACGTGGTCCGAAGAACTGGCGACTTACTTGAACGCTTGGTCGCCCATTTTGATGGGGCTCGGACTGCTGGCGATTTTCATCGAGTTCAAGACGCCCGGCTTCGGATTCTTTGGCATCACGGGCGGCGTGCTGTTGGGCATCGTGTTTTTCGGCCACTACGCGGCGGGCCTGTCGGGGCATGAGCCTGTGTTGGTGTTTGTGCTGGGTGTGCTGCTGGTGCTGGCGGAGATCCTCTTGTTTCCCGGAGTGATAGTGGCGGCGTTGACCGGGCTTATATTGATGCTGGGCGCATTGGTGTGGTCGATGGCGGACCTGTGGCCGAACGAGCCGATTGATTTTAACAGCGATGTGTTTGTGCGCCCCTTTGCAAATTTGGGAATAGGCGTGGTGATCGCCGTGGTCCTGGCCGTCGTGCTGGCCCGGTTTCTCCCGCGTGGATGGTTTTTGGACCGGTTGATTTTACAGCCCGCTTCCGGTGCAATCGTTCACACGCCTGCGGACCGTAGTTCGCGTTCGGATACACTGATCGGTCGCACGGGCGTGGTGATGACTCCGCTGCTGCCTTCCGGGCAGGTGGAAATCGATGGGCGTCGATACGAAGCCCTTGTGGCGGTGGGCAGTGTCGATGTCGGTGACACGGTGGTCGTCCGCGGCCAGTCCGACTTTAACCTGATTGTGGAGAAAGCATGAGCGCCGTTATTTTACTTTTTGTCGTCGGTATTTTGCTCCTCGGCGTGGAGGTGTTCGTGCCGGGCGGCATCCTCGGGATACTGGGCGGCGTGGCGATGCTCTGCGGCTGCATAGTCGCCTTTAAAATTTTCGGGATGGAGGGTGGTCTGATCGCCAGTGGCGTGGCCGCGGCGATCCTGGGCGGGACATTATATTTTGAGTTCGTGCTCCTGCCCAAAACTTCACTCGGGAGATCACTCATGGTGTTGGCCCCGAGTAGGCCCACGCCTGCCGAATCTGCGAAGGATGTGGGGTTGGTCGGGCAGACGGCCCTGGCTGACACGGTGCTTGCGCCCACCGGCTATGTCCTGGTGGCGAACACCCGACACGAAGCGGTTTCACAGTCGGGACTTATTCAAAAAGGTGCGAGTGTCAGTATCGTCGCACACGATGGCTTTCGTCTGATTGTTTCTTCGAACAACTAAAAACATATGAACTGGTATCTTATCATCGGCATTCCTGTTGGAATTTTTCTGCTCATCATTCTGGCGCTGGTTTTCAGCCTCGTCGGGGCGTGGGTGAAAGCGTTGTTCAACGGAGCCAGTGTTTCCATGAGGCAGCTCATCGGCATGAAATTCGCCGGTATTCCTTACGGCCTGGTGGTGGATGCGCGTATCGCCGCCGTTCAGGCGGGTATCAACGTTGAGGCCAGGCAAATCGCGTCTCATTTCCAGGCGGGCGGCAATGTGATCCCCACGGTGCAGGCTCTGATTTCCGCTCAAAAGGCGGGCATGGCGCTCAATTGGGACCGTGCGTGTAACATCGATCTTTCCACCAAGGGCTCGGGCAAGTCGGTGCTGGATGCGGTGCGCACTTCGGTTGACCCCAAGGTCATTGATTGCCCGAACCCCGAGTCGGGTCGCACGACCATCGACGGCGTCGCCAAGGACGGCATTCAGGTGAAAGTGCGGGCCCGTGTGACGGTGCGCACGAATCTGGATAAATACGTCGGCAATGCGAAGGAAGACACGATCATCGCCCGCGTGGGTGAAGGCATTGTTTCCACGATCGGTTCATCTGAAAGCTACAAGGTGGTGCTGGAATCGCCTGATCGCATTTCGAAGACGGTGCTGGCGCGCGGCCTCGACGTAGGTTCGGCGTTTGAAATCCTGTCGATCGACATCGCCGACGTGGACGTGGGCGAGAACGTGGGCGCGAAACTTCAGGAAGCGCAGGCCGAGGCGAACAAGTCCATCGCCCAGGCGCAGGCGGAAATTCGCCGTGCGGCCGCCGTGGCTGTGGAGCAGGAAATGAAGGCCCGCGTGCAGGAGATGCAGGCGGAAGTCGTGCGAGCGCAGGCCGAGGTGCCGAAGGCGCTGGCCGAGGCGTTCCGTTCGGGCCGCCTGGGCGTGATGGATTACTACAAGATGGAAAACGTGAAGGCGGACACCGAGATGCGCGCCGCCATCGCGAAGCCCGAAGGTCACAAGTAACCGGTCATGGACTGGATCCTTGATCATATTCAAATCATCATAGCGGTCGCCGGTGCGATCGCCTACTGGCTGAACGCGCGCAGCAAGCAGAAGGCGGGCGAGGCGGCCGACTATGATGGCGACGGTGAGCCCGACACGCTGGCCGGTGGCGGCGGCCGGGCCATGCGCGAGGGTGAGCGTGAAATGGAGCAAGCCGAGGCCACGCGTCGCATCCAGGAGGAAATCCGCCGCAAGATCGCCGAGCGGGCGGGCAATGCGGGCAGTAGCGGCGGCCGGCCGGCACACTCGTTGCCTACACCGCCTCCGATGCCGGTGCACCGGCGTGAATCCGAGGTGGCACGCGAGGTGCGCCGCGAGGAGACGGAACGTGATGCCGCGGCGGTGCTGGAGCGTCAGCGCGCGCTGATGGATCAGCTGGCGGCGTTGAAAGCGCGCAAAGCGGCGGAAGGCGTCGAGACGAAGGCGATCTGGAATGTCGATACGTCGGCCGCCACGCCGGTGCGGGCGCGTGCGCAGGCGGGCTCGGGCGAGGACGTGAGTTTGCTCGCGGAGTTGCGGAATGCGCGTTCGCTGAAGAAAGCGATCGTGCTGCGCGAAGTGCTGGGAACGC
The DNA here is from genome assembly GCA_035459785.1 of Rariglobus sp. GTDB lineage: Bacteria > Verrucomicrobiota > Verrucomicrobiia > Opitutales > Opitutaceae > Rariglobus. The sequence goes on from DATHXF010000130.1 coordinate 8,068, forward strand.
CGGTCGGTCTGCGGTGATACGCTTCCGTAATTGAGTGCATAAAAAAAGCCGCGCTGAAAACGGCGCGGCTTTTTTGGGGACGTATCCGGGAACCGGTTACTGCGGGCCTTGGACGGTCGAGCGTTTGTTGAGCTGGCCGGTCTTGGGGTCCTTGAGAGGCCACTGGCGGCCGCCGAGCTCGATCAGGACGGTTTCGGGCGTCTCGGTGGTGATGGTGATGGCGCTGTTGCGCGGGAGAGGGCGGATTTCGCCGGCCTTAAGCGGGCCGCTGAAGAGAATGGTGCCGGAGGCGTCGGTGGCGGTGACGAGCGTGGTGGCGGAGGCCCCGACCAGGCCGAGGGTGCGTTCGCCGGGCTGGGGTTTCACCCAGGTGACGTTGTCTTCGGTCGAGCGGCTGTGGGAGATCGCACCGATGCCCCAGATGAGGAGGAGGACGAGAACGACGACACCGCCGAGGAGCGCGCCGCCCTTGATGAGGAGATTGGGATCGATGTTGAGGCCGCCGGGCGCGCGGGGGCGGAAGGTGGCGGGGTTTTTGTCGGCGGGGACGACATCGGCGCCGGGCATGACGTTGGGAGACGAGGCCGGGGCTTCGGCGACGTTGCCGGCCTTGGCGGTGGCGACGCTGATGTCCATGCGGCCGTAAACCTCGCGGTTGAGGGAGCGCCCGTTCTTGGCGGCGTCTCCGAGACCCAGGGCGTGGTAGTCGTTGATGATCTTGTCGCCGGAGAGCTTCAGGTAGTTGGCGTA
>DATHXF010000131.1:0-2904 GCA_035459785.1 Rariglobus sp.
GCCCGCGGCATCTGCGTGACCAACATCCCCGGCTACGGCACGCGTTCCGTTGCGCAACACACGCTCGCGCTCATTCTGGAGGCAACCAACCACGTCGGGCTGCACGCTGCGGACGTCCGCGACGGCGCATGGTCGCGCTCGCCCGACTGGTGTTACTGGCAAAAACCGCTCGTCGAACTCGACGGCCTCACCCTCGGCATCATCGGCTACGGCAGCATCGGCCGCCAAGTCGCCGCGCTCGCCCGCGCCTTCGGCATGAACATCGTCGCCACGAGCCGCTCCGCTTCCGCATGCACCGAGGACGGCGTCACGTTTCTCCCGCTCGACCGCCTGCTGGCCGAAAGCGACATCGTCTCGCTGCACTGCCCGCTCACCGACGACACCCGCCACCTCATCAACGCCGCCACGCTCGCGCGCATGAAACCCACCGGGCTCCTGATCAACACCTCGCGCGGACCGCTCATCGCCGAAGCCGGCTTGGCAGACGCACTCCGCCACAACCGCATCGCCGGTGCCGCGCTCGATGTGCTAAGTGCCGAACCCCCTCCGCCCGACCACCCGCTCCTGACCGCACCCAACTGCCTGATCACCCCGCACCAAGCCTGGGCCACCCGCGCCGCCCGCCAACGCCTCTTGGAAACCGCCGCCGCAAATGTGAGGACTTTTCTCGCCGGCCACCCGCAAAACACCGTGGGTGGTTGAACCCGCCTCCACCGATGAAGCGCACACCGGCAACAGCTACGCGCGCTTCACTCCGTCGATCAAGCCGACCAGACGATCGACAATATGGATGAGCTCCGCTGATTGGGCGTTGAGCTGTTCGGCCGCGCTGGCGGTTTCCTCGGCGGTAGCCGCGTTGCTCTGCGTGATCTGATCCAACTGACGGACCGCGGTGTTTAGCTCGGTGAGTCCCGTGCTCTGCTCTCCGGAAGCCGTCGCGATCTCGCCGATGCGCGAATCGACATCACGCACCTTGGATAAAATCATCTCCAGCGTGGCCGCCACTTCCCGACTGGTCTCCGCGCCGATACCGCTGTTTTCGTTGGCCACGCCGATCTTCTGGGCCGTGTCGCGCGCGGCCTCGGCGCATCGCTTGGCCAGCGAACGCACCTCGTCGGCCACGACGGAAAATCCCGCGCCTGCCTCGCCCGCCCGTGCCGCTTCGACGGCGGCGTTAAGCGCGAGGATGTTGGTCTGAAAGGCAATTTCCTCGATGGTCTTGAGGATCTTGGTGATGTCCGCGGAGGAATCCACGAGCGCCTGCATCGAGCTTTGCAACTTGGCGACCTGGGCGACGCCCCGCTCGGCCGATTCGCGCGTATCGGAGGCGGTGGTGTGCGCGGCGGCGGCGTTCTCCGCATTGCGCGCGGTCATGCTGGCGATCTCCTCGAGCGCGGCCCCCGTTTGCTCCAGCGTCGCCGCCTGTTCACTCGCGCCTTGAGCGATGGTCTGGCTGCCGCCGGACACCTGTCCGCTCGCGGACGAAGCCTGCATGGCCGCCGAATGAATTTCCCCCGCGGCGGCATGCAAGACCCCGGTGGTTTTCCGGATAAGCAGAACCGCGCCGATCAAAGCACCGCCTCCTCCCAGCGCGATCAACACCGTGATTTGCAGCAACAGCCGGCGATAACGCCCCTGCGCCGCCGCATACTCCTCACCGGCGACGCGCAGCTGCAGCTCCACGAGATCGGAAATTTTCGCCGAGACCGGATCGATCGTCGCATAGAGCGGACCGTCGAACTCCGCCACCACGCCGGCCTCGGCCTTGGCATCACCCAGTTTTTTCAAGGCCGCCTCCAGCCGGCCCACGTCACGATCTGCAACGGCGAGCAAATCACCCGCTTGTTTTGCCAGCGCGGCCTCCTCTGGCGTGAGATAAGTGGAGAGATAACTTCCCCATTCGCGCTGAATTGCCGCCCGTGCGCTGACGACCGAGTCCAATCCCTGGCGAGGTGTAAAAATTGCAGCATTCGTTTTGTTGGCCGCATCAATCAGATTCACCGCATACGCATCCGCGATCACCTTGAGCTGCTTCAACGGCACCACGCGGTCTTGATAGACAGTGAGCAAACCCCGGTTCGTTTCGCGGATGGCATACACGCCAAGACCGCCGAGCGTAACGGCCAGGACCAGCAAAAGCGCCACCAGGCCGCCGAGCTTTTGAGAAAGCGAAAAGGTTTTCATGACATCAACAGGGAGAGGGAAACAGGGATAACCCGACGCCCTCTCCTATCGGCACAAAGCGCCCTCAACTTTAATCCCCTGCCGTTTAATCATTAAGGCATTTCACCCGCATTCCAAAACGTTCTAGCCCCACGCCCCGGCACCTGTTTCGCTGTTGGTTTCAACATGTCCTCCGCCGCCATTCCCAACGTCCTCGCCGAACGCTACGCCTCGCCCCTCATCAAAGACATCTGGTCGCCCACCGGACGCATCACCATTGAGCGCGATTACTGGATCGCCGTCATGAAGGCCCAGCGCGACCTCGGCCTGCCGATCCCCGCCGCCGCCATCGCCGACTACGAGAAGGTCAAAACCCAAATCGACCTCGCCGACATCGACGCCCGCGAACGCGTCACTCTGCACGACGTAAAGGCCCGCATCGAAGCCTTCAACGCCCTCGCCGGCCGCGAATCCATCCACCTCGGCCTCACCTCGCGCGACCTCACCGAAAACGTCGAACAGCTCCAGATCGCCCGCTCCCTCGAAGTCGTGCGCATGAAGACCGCCGCCGCGCTCCTCAAGCTCGGAAAGCGTGCCAAACAATACCGCTCGCTCATGCTCACCGGCCGCACGCACAACGTGCCCGCCCAGCCGACCACCCTCGGCAAGCGTTTCGCGATGTTCGGACAGGAACTCCTCGCCGCCTTCACCGGACTCGACGAGATTACCGCGCGTTATCCG
>DATHXF010000132.1:0-61750 GCA_035459785.1 Rariglobus sp.
CGGCCACTCATTTGGCGCTGGGAGTTTCTTCTTACCGAAGAGTCGCGAGAAGATGTTCATTTCTTTTGCCCAACGTTTGAGGTCAGACACGAATCGCGCTGGCTCGGAATGTGCGGCTCGGAGCACATTCCGTGACAGTGCGGTTCGTTGTCTGTAGTGACTGGTTCGGCTCTTTTTTCATGGCTGGGGTTTCGCTCCGTGCTTCCGCGCAATGGAATCAATCTGCTCGGCGATATCCTTCTGGCTGGCCAACCAGAGGACATCCATCTTCCGAAATAATTCCTCTTTGGTGGCACTCCAAAAAGACAAACAAGGATGAAGTCCGTCTTTTGATGATCGCAGGACGAATAAAAATTCCTCTTCTTTCGGAACGACGTGCTCTTGGACTAGGCCGGCACGCTGAACATCGCCAATGAAAGCGCCGATGCGCTCGGAAGGGATCAGATATGTAGATTGTGCTATGCCTGACATATTTTTGCCGAACGTTCCGGGTCAGACATGCGGGCTCTGTGCTATCGCATTCATGGGGAGCGTAAACCGCATTGTCTGTAGCCGCTGGTTAGCCTCTGTTTTTTCATTTGTAGTTCGGGATCGTATAGCGCTTCAACTCCTCATCGTTCGGCGGAGTGAGTAATCCCAACTCCGGATCGAACCGAAATACTTGATAGGGAGTCGGCATGAGTCTCTTCTGGTGATCGGCTCGACTATATATGCGAACGAATACCTGCTTCTCTTCGATTGCGACTTTGCAGCCATGAAATGCTCGTGCGGGCTCAATTTGAGAGAACGCAATACGGACCTTCGCTTCGAATTCAGGGGTGGGCTCCGTCATTTTATTTTTGGCTAACGTTGTATATACTACCGTGAGTGGCTCAATCGGGATTATGCCGCGTTTGAGGCTGAGCCGGTTTTGAATTCTGGCCGAGGGCCGATGACTACGCCCTCATTTCAGTTGGAAACAACCGGTATCCGTTCTGTGGCGACAATGAGCTTTTCGACTTGGGTCTGGTCCTTTCCGCAGAAGGAGCATTTCGCGACGGTTTTCTTAGGCATGGTGGCAACTGGCGGGCCCGTTGGCTTATTGGACTGTCGGCGGCTGAGGTGCTTGCCCGATGATGCTTATAAATACCATGACGATGCATGTCACCCAATAGGCGATTATGATTCGTTTCAAATTTCGTCCTTTAGGAATGCAGGCGATGCCGCAAACGATGACCGGCAAAAGGAACAATCCAATGAATTGGCCTAGGATATAGTGAGGCACAGAAGGATCATTCAAGGATCCGTATCGCCGAGAGGCGTCGATTTGAGCGGAGTGATAAACCGTTGCGACGAATGCTCCGGTTGCCACTATCGCAGCAATAATGTGCCACAGCGAAAGTTTGGATTTTGGGGACGTGTTCATTTTTGACGAACGTTTCAGATCAGACAGCAGAACCAGAATCTCCGGCTGCCGGACGGGGAAGCGCCGAGGCATCGTCGTAGCTGACCGCGTTTCGCTGCATATCTTCGGAAGTCATACCGTCGGCCAAAAACCAACTTCCTGACTCTGCTTCTGCAAATGGGCAGATTGGTTTCCGGCGGAAGAATGGTAACGGCCATTTCATTTTTCCGAACGGTTCAAGGTGAACCGCGGTCGCTCGGGGTAGTTGGCTCAAGCGGCGGGTTCGGCTCTTTTTTCCCCACTCCTTCCGTTCTAGCAAAGTGCCTTAACGCAAGTGAACAAATGACTCCTGAGAGCATAATGCTTCCACCCTGAATCCATTCATTTTCCAGGTCAAAATCAGGCGAGCCAAAAAGGGGCAGCAAGCGCCCCAAAAACGCCCACAGCACGAGACTGATTATCGGGGAAATAATTGCGAACGGAATGGGACTTACAACGGCGAGAACAACCGCCGCGCTCCATGAGCCGTAAAGCCGTTTGCCCCAAAATAGAGCCGCAACAAAAACCAGCAGATAACCTGTGATTGATAGGATCATTTCTTATGCCGCGTTTGATGAGGCTGTGGCAGCGGCGAGTTCTTGGCGAGTATTCGGGTGCAGATGGAGACGACCGGTGTGCGTTTTGTGGCCACAATGAGCTTTTCGACTTTACCCTCAACGCTTCGCATTGCCCGTTCCACTCTCACTTCACAAACCCGCTTCGCGGATTCTCATCCCGGGATTCGGGCGTTCGTGCATCGATTGACCGATACTTGCCAAACAAACTGAAGAAGGACAGGGAGTTTGATAAATAGATAAATCTGCGCGAAAAAGCCCGATAGAGTGCGAAGATCATGCACTTATGGAAAAATCTGCGCGCCGGACCGATTTGACGAATAATCTGCCCGAAACCGGCGAAGTGACAAAGGTTTGATGAATACCCGCCCGATTGCACGAATCAGGCAGCGGGCCTGCAACGTCACAGCAGCGGCAGCGTTTCATCGACTTTGACCCGCCTCGGTCGGCCTCGTTTGGCGGCGGCCGCTACTTTGCCCGCGACGTGGTCGGTGATGATCTCGGGCATGCTGACCGGGCGATCCTGGGCGAACCGATCCAAGCCGAGGCCGGACACCAGGGAGCCGAGCGACTGCGTTCCTTCGTGGGAGCCGGTCCGCAGCGCCTTGGCGTGCAACTCCTCGGCGTGCGTGCCGACGTAGCGCCGGACGGCCGAGCGGAGGTAGGGGTAAAGGTCATCGACCTTGCCGGCGCGCTGGTAGGCACTGATGGGCGTGAGGCAGGCCGTCACCTCTTCGGCCAACGCCTTGCCGTCCAGAAGCCACCCACGGCCGCGTAGCTGGCGAACCATCACCGTCACCTCGGCGGCGCATTTGCCTAGGAGCTTTTCGCGGGCGGCAGCATCTTCGGGCATCACGAAGAGCTTGAGCAGCGTGCCCTTGATCCAGCGGTTGAAACTGGCTCGGCGCTCCTCTGGGTCGATGCGACCACGTTCGCGCAGCCAGCGGTCGTCGGCTTCGATCTCGCGCTGGGCAACCTCGTCTCGGGTGTCGGCGATGGATTGGATGATGTTCAAGGCTTTTCGGTCCAGTTTGTTCGCGGGATTTAACTGCAAATCTTGTTAAAAGTAGGGGTTGTCGCCCCACTCGAAATTTCCGTTATTTGTGGCGTCCGCCCCAGTCAGAGGGTGCCGGACTGGCTGCCCGAAATGCCCTCGGTGGAGACGTCCATCGAGGGCTTGCGGGGCTGGGGTTTATTGCGGTCGAGCCAAGCTTGGATGTCGGCGACGAAGTTGGCGCGCAGCTGTTCGGATTCCGCGTCGAGTTCGACCTTGGGATTCAAGGTGGTGGCCTGGTCGTGGTAGCCGAGCTGCCAGGCGCGGACGCGGTCGGCTACGACGTAGGGGCATTTTGCTCGCGAGCCGAGGTGCTGGTCGCGGTGGTCTTTCCAAGCGGCGAGCTTGCCCTCGTTGTAGGCGTGTTGCTCGTCGCGGGTCATGGTCAGCCGAAGGGTTGGTCTGGATCGAAGTCGGGATCGGCGGGGACTTCGGGCGCGGGCGCGGGCGTGGGAGCCGGCGCGAGTTGCGGTTTGGCGGGGAGCTGGGCTTTGCGGGCCTGCAGGATGCCGACGAGCTTGCCGAGAGTGGCCTCGTCCAGGCGTGCGACGGGGACGCCGCAAAGCCACCTCTTGAAATAGATGGTCAGGCCGTCGATGCCGTCGCGGATTCCGCACTCGGCAGCGAGGGTTTCAGCCTGGGCGAGGAGGCGTTCTTTCAGAGTTCCTTGTGCCTTTATCTGTGCGTTGAAATCGCCCATCGCGGAGATGGCTTTAAATTCACCGATGACGTGGGTGAGATCGTCCTGGCTGAACTTGGTGCTGGAATGCGGCGCGCCGACTTTCTTGTGCAGGGCGCGAAGGGCCGCGTCGTCGCACGGCCGGCCGAGGGCGCGGCACGCCTTCTGCCACTTCGTCTTTTCGGCGTGATACATGCCGTTTTGATCGAGGTTCATGTCTCGTCTGATGGATTGTTCCAGTAGCGCTCGGCGGTGGTTAGCAGACCGCAACGGAGTTCGAGGCGAACGTCATCGAAGGCCGCGTCGGTGGTGCCGATAACGAATCGCGGAAACGTTTTGAAGGGCGTCTCGATGAGGTAGCGGAAACGGTCACCGTAGGGCACGAGGTTCACGACGCGCAGAATGTCCTCCTCGCACTCCATGCGGTTTCTCAGTGCGTCGATGATTTCCGTGCTCATGCAGTTACTGGTTTAGGTGGTTCGATGACTTGCGTGTCAAAAACGAGCGGGCCGAAGAGTGGCTTGAGTTCGGGTAGACGCGCCTGGATGAACTCGGCGACGATGGAGCGCTGCAGGCGTTCGGAGACTTTGCGTGTGCGGTTCATGATACGGGCGCATTGGGCCTGCGTTCCTGTAAACGGTTTACCCCCCCCTCCCTGCATCAGGATTCCGGTCTTTTCGTAGAGGCCTTTGATGGTGTGCAGTGTGGCGGGTTCACCGTTGATGGTGACGGCGTAGCGTATGGTTTTCGTGCTCACCGTTCGTCCTCCACGTGGTTGTTTTTTCCAGCCTTGTGGCTGCCGAGTTCGACGATGCCGATGCCGCTCACGCCGACGTATTCCTTGCCGGTTTTTTTGTCGGTGAGGATGTAGGCCGCGCGGTGCTGGTTGTAGGCGAAGGAGTCACCGAACTCGGTGACGCGCACCAAGGTGAAGCGCGGCTCGCCGTCGATAATGCGCATCGGTGTGGAGGTGGGCGGGACTTCGATATTCCGGTTGCGGATTTTCTGGATGGCAGGGATGGCCATCGCCGCGACCAGGCCGATGATGACAACCACGATCATGATCTCGACCAGGGTGAAGCCGCTCGTGAGTTTCGCGGCGGCGGTGGCGGCCTTCTTCGTGGCGGCTTCGGATTTCTCGACCGACTTCACGGCTTTGCCCAGGTCGATCACCTTCGTCTCGATGGTGAGGTTTTCCTTGGGCTTACGGTGTATGCCGAACTTCTTGAGTTCGTCGTCACCGAGGAGCGAGAGGGTGTCCTTGTTCAGTTCGGTTGTTTTGCGGAGCAGCTCGGGGCGCTGGGCGTGTTCGATCAGCGTGATCGAGGCGTCTTCGTTGGGGACGACCAGCTCGGTCGAGGATTTGAACTTCACGACGCCATAGGGCGTGGTGACGTTTTTCTTGTCGGCGAACCAGGAGGGGTTGCGGCGCACGATGACTTCGAGCGCGGCCTCGTTCTCCGAGATCATCTGCTGGAGCTTGGCGTAGTTGGCGCGCTTGAGGGTGACGATCTCCAGGTAACCGGTTTCGATTTCGCTCTCCAGGGCGGCGAGCATGCGGCCGGCTTCGCCGAGGATATCGAGGAAGTTGATGAGGGCCTCGAAGTCACCAGGGCGAGGCGCGGTGACGAAGGTGGCGGTGGTGGCAGGTGTGTCGTTCATGATGGTGTAGGTGCGGGCGTGGTGGTTTAGGAAGTGAGGACGGCGGCTGGCGTGATGGACTTGCTGGCGGCGACGGCGGCGGGGAAACCGGTGGCGAAACTCCGCGCCAGGTGCTTGAGGTTTTCGGCGTGGCGGGCGTGCCAGTCGGCGAGCGCCTCGTGGCGTTTCGTGATTTCGGCATCACGGACGGCGGCTCCGACTTTGCGGTAGTAGCCGGCTTGTTTTTCGTGGTGGTCGGAGAGTTCGACCAGATCGGTGTGGGTCATTTTTTGAGGGTGATGAGGGCGACGTAGAGCCAGACGTGGACGAGCAGGATGGCTGCAACGGTCGTGCAGAGGGCGCGGCGCACAGTGCGGTGCGCCGTGGCGTAGTGCGTGGGGCGAGCGTCGAGGCCGGTGATGCGCAGGTGGTTCATGCGAGCACCTCTTTCCAGAAGGCTTCGGGACTTACGTCGGTCTCGTAGGTCTGGTCGATGAGGCACACGAGGAGGCCGATCATGCGGTGACGGTTGGCGAGGATGCCCTGGGCGGTGTTGCCTTCGCGCACGATGCGGAAGCCGTGCGTAGGGCTGATCTCGATGACGAGGTCGCGGGCACCGAAGACGATGGCGAGGGCGTGAAGCTCGGTGACGAGCGTGTCGGCCGGCATGTTGGCGAGGTTGGAGATGGTGCTCATGGGTGGCGGCGGCCTTGGCCGGTGGTGGGTTTCATGGGGAGGCCGAGGCAGGTCGCGCACAGGTTGGCGGCGGCCCAGGCTTGCACCTTCGCGTCGGTCTTGCCGCACACGCGGCACTGGCGGACGTTGTGGATGAACTCGGCGGCGGGCGGCACGCCGAGCGCGGTGGAGAGGCCGCGCCAGCCGTCCGGCCCGAGTTTGATCGCGTCGAGATTCTTGCCGATCTGCAGGGCGATGTTGACGGTGCCGGCGGTGTCGTCGCGGGAGACGACCAGGAAGGCTCCGGCGGGGAATAGAATCGGGATCTGCCCGCTGATGAAGGTGGCGGACATCACATGCCTCCCTTCAACTTCGCCCAGGCCGCTGCCGGCATGGTGGCGCGAAAGGTTTTCGTGGTGCGGCAGCGACGCGCATGGCCTTCGGTCACGGCCGCGAGGGCGTGCTTGCCGGCCTTGCGGTATTCGACGGCATCGCGGTCGAAGACCTTTGCGAGACGGTTGAGATCGGCACGGCCGGAGACCGAAATCTTCACCTTGTTGCTGATGACCGAGAGACTGGAGCGATCACCGCGGATCTTGAGGTTTACATCTTCGCGGATCATCAGGCGCTCTCCTTTCCGACGCGCATGACGCGCAGGCTGCATTTGATTTCGGCGGCGAGCGCGCTGGCTTTGGCCGCGTGTTCGAGGATTGATTCGGCGAATCCCTCGGCGACTTTTCCGGCGCAGCCGAGTTCGTCGGGTAGGCACCTCGCGCAGACCATCGCGCGACTGAGTTCGCGAGCAGCCTGGCGGGATTTACGGGCCATCGCCGCGTAGGAAAGCGGCTTCATGAGTTTGGTTTTGGCGGGCATGTTAAGCGGCCTCCTTTTCCCAGCCGGTGGCGGGGACGGTTGATTGTTTCTTCACCGAGAAATGCGCGGTGAGGAAGTCGTCCCAGCCCACGTCCAGGCGGCCGGCATCGGCCGCGATTTCGTTGGCGATGCGGATGCGTTCTATGATGGCGGTGATGCCGTTCTCGTTGGCGAGCTGGCGGAGCGCTGCGATGGGTTTGTCGCCCACGCCCTTGTCGACCTCGATGTATTCGCGACGCAGATCCCAGTCGAAGCCGTAGCCGGTGCAGAGGGCTTTGACATCTTCGACGGTCGGGGCCGGTCCGAGGTTCACCTGCAGCACGCCGCGACGGAAGATCTGCACCAGCTCGCGCTTGCGCTCCTTCTCGGCCTTCTCGAAGCCGAGGTCGGTGTAGCTGAGGACGAGGCCGAACTTGACGCGGTCCCAGATGCGGCGGATCTGCTCCATGCACGCGAAGAACGAGCCCTTGCGGTAGACGTTGGCGAGGAGGTGAACCTCGTCGAGGATCAGCACCATGTCGGGCGTGAGGGCTTTGCAGATGCGCTCGATCAAGTCGGGCGTGTTGGCGTTGGGGCTCACGCCGAGCTTGGTGGCGATGGCCTGCAGGAGACCGCGCAGACCGTTCACGGCCTCGATCTCGATCAACACCGTCTTGCCGTGGTTAAAGTCGATGCAGTTCTGTTTGAAGCTCTCGGTCTTCCCGATCTGTGACCCGCCGTAGATCATGACGGGGCGGCGGCTCTTGCGCGCCTGGTCGATGGCCCAGTAGATGCGGTTGGTCGTGGGCATGAACACGAACTTTTGCTGACCCTGCTTGGCGCGGAGCACTTCGAGGCGGCGGAAGCTGCGCAGGTTTTTGACGAAGTCCTCCGGAGCGTCCATCAGCTGGCTCGTCGTCGGGTGTTTATATTTCCCCGAAAACATTTTGTAGACCGTGTTGGGCTTGTAATCGACGCGCTCGCAAAACGACTCGAAGTGCAGGGGGTGCTGGACATCGATGCACCAGGTGAACGCCCAGACCATCAGCTCCTTGGCCTCGGGGCTCATGTAGCCGATGTTGGCGCGGATCGCGTCGAGGGAGAAACGCCATGAGGCGCGGACGGTGTCGCCCTGGTTGACGAGGGCGCGGGTGATCTGATCGCCGGAGGTCTCGATTGATGGAGCGGACGGCGCGAGTGCGGCCGGAGCTTGCGGTGTGATCTGGATCTTTTCGCCGAAGACGAAGGGCGGCTCGACCGTCGAGTCTTGCCCATCGATAGTCACTACTCCGATAGTTTTAGGTGAGGCTGTCATAATGCGTTCCTTGCTGGTTTGTGTTTTGATGGACTCCGGCCCGAGGCGTTACAGCGCCTCGGGCCTTCGCGTTAAAAAAGTTTGGTCGCGTCCAGTTTGCTGGAGCGTTGCAGGGCCTTTTCCTGCGTCTCGGTTTCGGCGGCGGCCTGCGCCTTCTCGCCCGCCGCGACGCCGATGCGTTCGGCCTTGGTGAAGCCGGCGGTCTCGGCCTTGTGCGCTGCCACGATGGCGGCGTTGCCCGCCCGCTCCTCACCGACCTGCTCGTTTTCCGAGGCGTGGCGTTTGCGGAGGTCGGCGACTTCGCGGTTGAAGATCGTCGCGGTGAGCGCGGCGGCGGTGGAGAGGCCGTCCTTGTCCTTGATGTCCACCGCGCTGTTGCGACCGCCGAGGCGGATGAGTTCGCCGAGGTGGTTGCCGCGCAGATCGACGAGCTGGATCGTATCGGGTGCGGCGGGGTTGAAATACGCGAGCAGCTCGGTGCCGTCGATGAGGCCGCGCAGCACGGTGCCGGCTTTGTCGAGATAGGTGTAGCCCTGCCCGTCGTGCGTGAAGGTGACCGCGTGGTTGCGGTAGGAGACCTTCTTCGGCGTGAGGAGGAGGAGCGCCAGGACGATGCGAGGGATGGGCTGGAAAGTGACCTCGCGGCAAAGATCCACCCAACGCTCAAGGGTCGACTCCATGCGGGGCACGGGCACGGCGAGCTGCATGGCGGCCTCGGAGAGAAGTGCCAGGTGCTGGAACGGCACGGGGTCCGCACCCTCTTCGATCTGGTATTCGGTGACCGTGCGGAAGCCGATGTAGTTGTGCTTGGTGCGGGTGTCGGAAAGTTCGCAGGCCCACGCGAAGGCGCGCTCCAGTTCGAGCAGCGATTGAAACGGCAGGCGCAGCTGCGCGATCTTCTCGGGCGGGAGGTTCACCGCGCCGGTGCCCTTGTCGATGTAGGGCGCCAGCTCGGGGGCGACGCGGTTGAGGGTCTTGAGCTTCGGCGTGGTCTCGCCCTGGCCGATCAGGATCTTGGTGTAGAGGATCGCGTCGTCGATGCCGGCGGGCTTGTCCAGGCGCATGTTCGCGCCCTTGTAGCCCTTCATCGCGCCGAGGTAGTTCCAGAGCTGGTTAAACGCGGCCTCGATCCAGCCCTTTTCAAACGGCTTGCCGCCCTTCTCCGCGAAACCGTTGGTGAGGTTTTTATGATCGATCATGCCGGTGCGGGCGATGCGCACGCGGCCCTCGAAGAGCGTCTCCAGGCACAGCTGCAACTCGGCCGAGATCGAGGCCGAGGCGTTTTCACAGAGGATGGTGACCTGATAATCCGGCAGGCCGTATTTCTCGAAGAGGGAGAAAATGAGCATCTGCACGTCGATGCGGGCGATGCCGGTGCGCACGGTTTTTGTCGTGCCGTCCGGCTGCACGTCGACGCGCTCGATGGCCTGCCCGAGACCCCAGTGGAGTTTGCGGCGCGTGCCTACGTCGATGGCGAGGAGACCGGCCACGCGGGCGATCTGCGGCTTGTGCTTGGCGTCGCCAGGGAACACGCAGAGCGCGTCCAATTCAAAGTCGTCGATGGTGATCAGCTCCAGCGGGCGCAGGCTCGACGGGTCGCGCTTCACGCTGGGGAAATGTTTCTTGGCCGCCAGCACGCCGCGCTGGAAGAGCACGCGGGCACCCTTGGTGGGGCCGTAGCGGCGCAGGTTGCGCACGCTCCAGCCCTTCGGGTAGAAACCGCGCGGCCAGACCTTCGGCATGGGGCGCTCGGGATAGAGGCTCATGTAGCGATCCATCCAAGTGCCGTAGCCAGGGATCGTGTCGCCGCGCTGCCACTGTTCGCGCAGTTGCTCAAAGGCTTCCTCCTGGCTGCGGTGGTTCAGCTCGGCGAGACGGCGCACTTCCTGGACAAACGCGTCGGGCTGCTGGCTCGGTGCCTTGTATCCCTTGATCAGCGAACGCCAGCCGGCGATGTCACCGGTCTCGCGGTCGACCACGGTGAGGTAGGCTTTGTATTTGCGATCCAGCGACGGCACCGAGAGGCCGCGCATCGCGTGCCGGTGCAGGGCGCACGTCTCGGCGAGCGCGGCCATCTTGCCCTTTGTCGCGATCAGGCCGTGCAGGCGTTCGAGGATGCGCAGCGTGTAGTGGATCTCGGTGCGGCGCGTCTCCGGCAACGACGCGAACTCGGTGAGATCGGCGAACGGCACGGCGAAGGACGGGGCGGCTGCAAGGGCGGTGCTGGCGGGTTGCTGGAGGGCGGTGTTCATGGGAAGTAGCGGGTAGTGAGTAGCGGGTAGCGAGTAGGACGGATCAGCGGTGCGGAACTTCGGCCGCGGCGCGTTTGCCCTTCTTGAGCGCAACAAAGCTAGAGAAACTGCCCTCTCTATCGACGTAGGTTGTCAGGCGCGCCTCATTCTTCGTCGTGTTCATGCCAATGCGGGTAAGGGTCGCGGCCTCGGCCATAGTTTCGGCATGAACTTCAATCGTGAAGCAGTGGTCGGTTTCTAGGATCTCGATTCTCATGGCGTGTATTCGTTCGGTGGTTACTTCTTCGCGGTCTTGAGGAGCGGCTTGGCGACGGCCTCGACCTCTTCGAGGAGGGTGCGCAGGCTGGTCACGACGCCGGCGATCTCCTCGGGGTGGTCGGCGAGGTATTGGAGGCGGTTCTCGGTTTTGAAGAGCATGGCACCGCGCTCCAGGAAGCTGCCCAGCTCGTCGCGGCTCTGCGTGTAGAGCTGCTCGGGCGTGGCGGCGGCGGCCGGTGTCTCATCGTCGCCCGTGGGCTCGGTGGGCTTGGGCTTCACGGGCTTCTCGGTGGGGCGTATGTCGTGCTTGGCGAGCAGCTCGCCCCACGTCATCTCGCCGACAAACTTCGCGGCGGCCTTCTGGATCTTGGTGGCGGGGCCTTCGGTGGTGATGGCGAGCGTGCCGTTGCCTGAGACCAGGGTGAGCACGTCGTCGCGGCCGAGTTTCGTCTGCTCAAAGAAGACGCGGGCGGCGCGCATCATGTAGGTGCACTGGGTATAGCCCGAACTCTTCACGTGCTTTTTCAGCCAGGGAATGAAGGAGCCGTGTTTGCTGCCGGCTTTGATGACGGTGAGGGCGAGGCCGATCACGAGGCGGCGCTGCGTGTTGTCGCGCTCGGTGGCGGCGACGAGTTCGAGCTGCTCGATGGTCGCGGCCTGGAACTTGCCGAAGCGTGCGGCCTCGGGGGCGAGGGTTTTGTCTTCCAGCACGACGAGCGCGCTGGCGGGTTTTTTGGAGGAAGGTTTGGACATGGGTTGGGACGAAGGGGAAAGGGAGGAGGCTTTCATGAGGCGCTTGGTGACGGCCTCGGCGCGGGCGGCGACCAGCGCGACGGCTGCGATTTCTTTCGCGGTGAGGCGGGCGCGACCGGCCTTGGCGTGGCAGTGGTGGCGACCGAGACCGGCAAAGGTGAAGCCCTCGATGTGGCACACGGGGCAGGCGTAGAGGGCGTTGATCATGCCTGCTTCCTCCGGATGAGTTCATCCACGGCCTGCCGGTAGAGCAGCAGCTCCGAGACGGGCTGGTTGATGAGGATGTTGAGCAGCTGCAGGCGCAGGTCGTTCGGGCCGTAGTTGGCGGTCTCGGCGAGATAGAGGATGACGAAGTCGCGGCGGTAGCGGCGGTGCTGGCGATGGCCCTTGCCGGCGTTCACCTCGTGCCCGCGCAGGCGGCGCGATTCAAAGAGGCGGATCACGGTCTTGTCGTCGGTGCCCAGCGCGAGACCCACTTCGTCGGGGCGCAGCATTTCCTTACGGGGTAGCAGGAAATCGAAATGATCCTGCCACTCGGCGAGGTTGATGTGCGGGGCGACGGGCATGGGGATCAGGCGGCTTTATTCTCCTGCACGAAGGCGTGATAACGGGCGGCGTAGTCACCTCGGTCGGGATATTGGCCCTTAAGCACGCGGTAGAGCGTGATGCGGTGGACGCCCATGCTCTCGGCTGCGGCGACCATGAGTGGAAACTTGGTCGCCGGATTTCCGGGTTTTCGGATTGGTTTCGGAGTAGTTGCCTTCATGATGATGGCAACAATCGGAGTAAATTGGAGTCATGCAAACAAAATCGGAGTCATTTGGAGAATTCTCGGCTCGCACAGATCGCTTAGCAGCGCACCTGCGGGTCAACCTCAGTGAACTCACAGACGTGATTCACCTCTCGAACGGCATGCTGTTCGCATACCGAAAAGGTAAGCACCCCATCTCCACTAAGGCTTGGAGTAAATTGGAGGCAGCGGAACTCAAGGCAGGCATTCAGGCACAGCCACCGCCTCGCCAATCGCTCGCTGAAATGCGCGAAAAAATTCCTCCGGCTGCACTAGCGATCTTAGATCAAGCGAGTCTCGCGCTTGCCCATTACCTCGCTGCGGAAAGGGCGCTTATGTTGTGCGTCAAGGCGCGGCCGGTGTTTGAGGACGAGGAGACTGCGAAGGAATTTCGAGAGTGGTTGCGCATCTACACCGCTCAGCACGAGAGAGGGAGTGCAGCAATTGAGGCGGCGGTAAAGTCGCTGGAGCGCAACTCCGAGCTGGAAATGTATCGCCACTACATGAACACGCTCGGGCCTGCGGCCTCGCCCGAGGCTGCTGCCGAGTTGGATGAACTCACGCGCCAGGCGGAGGCAAATCTTGCGGCTCGTAAGCAGTCGCGCCGGCACGACTCTGGAGACGCTGCCCAAGCATCACTATGATTTCGCCTGCCTTCATCAGCTCCGTCCGCAGCTCGGCATTCTCTGCTTCAAGGTGCGCCAAGAACCGGAAGACCTCCTGCCCAGGGGCATCGCGGTGTTTGCGTCTTCTGGTGGTAAGTTGCTGCACGACGTGAGGTAATAGCCGCTGCCGAGACGAAACCTTTTTGCGATGGAAACCAAGCCCAGGGAAAATCTAAACACTGGACCCTGTCGGAAACCGACAGGGATGCCGCGTCGCGATGATGAACGGGGCAACCTTGCGTCGGCGCGTGGCTTCATCCGACGGCAGCATCTCAGTCTCTCCAGGCATACCGGCCTACGCACTGGCGCGGTCAAAGCAGCTCGGCCTGCCGACTCGGAGCGCCTACGTCGCGATCCTGCTCAACAATTATCTGCACGGCCCGCCGCTCGCACTACCCGTCGTGGAGCGGCCGGCTCGCTTGGTGAAGGCCGTCATGCAGCTCTCGCTTTCCGCCTCCCTGCGTTCCGCCGCGAGCAAGGCGGCTGCACGCTACAAGCTATCGCTCTCCGAACTGGTCGAGTCCCTCGTCATCAAAGATGCCGACCGCGAAGAGGAAGAGGTCACGCTCTGGCCCTTGCGCGGCACCACCAAACCCGTGCTCAAGTTGCCTCGCCGCTAGTCACGGGTCGGCGGGCGGCTACAAAGCGCGGGGCTCATTCTCATTCCCGCCCGCAACCAACTCCCGTATATTAACCCCATGAAAACGCTCCTCGCCTCCCTCCTCTTCGCTGTCCTCCTGTGCGGATCTGCGTTCGCCGCCGAACCTGCCAACCCCGATACGTGGCGCATCCTTCATCGCGTGCTCTCCGACGACATTCCGCAAAATGCCTATCTAGGGCAGGCCGTGAATAAACCAGGACAAGCCGCCAACCCCGACCTTGATCGCTTTCAGAAGGCCGCGCTCAAGGGTGAGCGCAAGGTCCGCACCGTGCGTGTGCTGGAGCTTTACGCCTCGAAGGATGATGCGATGTCCACGATGGCGGCGCGCTGGATCAACCGCGTGCCGGCCGATGCGGTCAAGATCGCCCAGGCGCTCAAGGATCTGCGCGACGGCACGCCCGCCGCCACCACGACCGAGGCGCGGGGCGATGCCGCCAAGCTCACCGCCGCCATCGCCGGCATCGAGCGCCAGGCCAAAGAGAGCGGCCTCAACCAAGCGGCCCGCGATGCGGTGCGCGCCTGGTATGCCACGTTGCCCACCGAGCCGAAGCCCTCGCGCAATTAAAAGCGCCCGACCCTTGCAGGCACCGGCCCGCTCTTCACCGAGCGGGGCTTTTTTGTGCCCTTAACCCACGCCCTTGCAGGGGCTAGCCATTCGGCCTGCAGTGCGCACTTGTGCCACGGTCGCGGCGGTTAAACTGGGGGCATGTATCTCGCACCAGGATGGTCACGCGACTCGGCCGGCGGTTACAGCTCCACGGGCACCATGCACCGCCTGCCCGAGATCCTGCCCGCGCCTCACACGGCTGCGTGGGAGCACCTGCTCCACGACATGCGCCGCTTCTTCCTCTCCGACACGCGGCACGTGCGCCCGCCGGTGCGCGCCGGCCAGTTGTTCTTCTGCCACCCCGCGCAGGAGGCGATGATCGAGAGCCTGCGCGAGATCTACAACGGCGAGATCGAGCCGCCGTGCGATGGCGAGGGAAACCAGGGCGAGCTGCCCCGCGTGTGGCGGTGGGAGCATCACTTGAAAATCTTCTGGGTTATCGAGCTGCCGGCCCAGTGGTCGCGCCGCCAGTTCGAGCTGCAATTTGCGGCGTAGCAGCGCGCCTGCAGCGAGGCTGCACGCAACGGGCAAATCTTCACGCGTGAAACTTTGGCGGGAGGGTTGGGCAAATCTTCACTCGTGAATATTTGCGGACTCTAAGGACAGCAGCGACTGCAAGGGAAGACCGGCGCGGCGGCTTCATCTATCGTGGCGGCTCTTGAACGCCCGCCAGCTTTGGTCGTTCGGTGAGCCTGCTTTTTTCCGCGCGATAGTCAATCGCCGGGGCGGTTCGCGGTCGGGGCTGGCGGGCGGGATGACCTCTTTCCCGCCATGAAAACCATCCGCACCCTCCTCCTCGCCGCGTCCGCGCTTGCCGCCGTCGCGTTGTTTGGCCCGCAGCTCGCCCACGCCCAGGAAGCCGCCGCGCCGGTCGCCGAGGCCGTGGCCATCGCTGCTCCTGCGCCCGATGCCACGATCACCGCCATCGTCACCACGGTGATCACCGCCGCCTCGGCCAAGTTCCCCTGGATCGTCTCGGCGCTCTCGATCTTCGCGGTCGTCGCCAACGTTTACCAGGCTGTCATCACCTTCGCCCACAAGCGCGCCGCCGAGACCGCCGATCTCAAGGACGATCACTGGATCGCCACCCTGGAGGCCAAGTGGTGGTTCCGCATCCTCGACCGCATTTTCTACTGGGGCGGTTACGCCGGTGCGCGCTTCGGCGGCAAGAAACTCTGATCCCGACTACGCGTGAGCGTCGCCACGATCCTCTCCCTGTTGATCTCCATCGCCCGAGCCTTTCCGGCGGCGGTGAAGTTCTTCGACCAGGTGGGGGATGCGTGGCGCGAACACCGCCGCACCCAGGCCCATGAGAAAATCAAAGACGCCGTCGCCGATGCTCAGGCTCTGCCTTGGCTGTGCCCTCCTGCTTGCCCTCACCGGTTGCAGCACGATCAGCCGCCCGCCCAGCAAGATCGACGCGCTCCTGGCGCATCCTGAGTTCCGCTACGCCGCCCAAGCCGCCCCCCATTTCACCGCCGAAGTTCTCAACACCATCGCCGACCTCGAAGCCCGCAAATGATCCCGCTCCTCGCCCAAGTCACCGCCGACCAGATCCACCCTCTGGTGCAGTTCATCATCGGCGGGTCTGCCGCCGTGTTCCTGCTCAACCAGGCGATCACCTTCTGGAAGGAACACATGCGCGAAAAGCCGGTGCCGGGTGAGACCTACGCGACCAAGGAAGAGATGCGCCAGGCGCACGGCCGCATGAACCGCGAGCGCGATGAGGCCAATGGCAAGATCGCCGCCGCCGAGGCCATCGCCCGCGCCGCCGCCGTGAAGGTCGAGACCGAGGTCAAGGCCGTTGAGCGGGCCTTCGTCGAAGCCGTCGCGCAGATCCGCCGCGACGGCGAGGCCCGCGTCACCGGCGTGCAGCAGGCCATCGACGGTTGGCGCAAGGAGATGGCCGACGAACACAAGGACGACACCGACAAGCTCCACGAACGCATCACCGAGCTGCTCTCCGCTTTCTCCGAACTCAAAGGCGAGTTTCACGCCACCAAATCATGACCGCCACCGAACGCTCACACCATCTCCAGCGCGCCGTCGTCAAGACGCTGCGTGAAGTCGGCGGCCGTCTCGTGCCGGTCGATGCGGTAGTCGCCAGCGTCGGCATCAAGGCCGATTACCTGGAGCCCACGCGCGCCGAGATCTTCGACGCCATCGCCGTGGTGGAGAGCCGCGACCGCATTCTCGGCATGACGACCGAGACCGGCAAGAAATACAAAATCACCGAGGCCGGCGAAGCCTGGGCGCTGGAGGTCAAGCTGTGAGCGACGACATCATCGTGATCTCCGTTAAACGCTCCACGCTGCTCGTCCTCCTGGTCGGCCTGCTGTGCGTCGGCTGCTACATGCTCGGCCTCGTTCACGGCCGCCGCTCCAACACTTTCGCGGCAGCCGCATACGGAAGCCCTGCGGGGCGTGCCGACAGCACCGTGGTCCCTGTCCGCGAAAACCTTACCCGCGTCTCCATGCGCGGGTCCAACCAGTCGGCGTGCGGTTCCGTCAACCATGAGGACGCCTGTGCGCCTTGCCGCCGCGAAAGCAATAAGGCCGCCGTCAACTCGGCCACGCTGCCCGCGCCGACTGCGCAATTTCCCGGCACCCGCTAAAATGCGCCGCGACATCGAAAATCCAGAGGGCAAAGCACGCGGCGACTCCGTCTTGAAGACGCTGCCCGATGCGCTCCAGGAAGAACTCTACCAGTTCCTTCGTCGCAACACGCAGGCCAAGACGCTCGCGTGGTTGCAGGAGACGCATGGCATCCAGATCAAGAGCGGTGCGACGCTGACGGAGTTCTGGACCTGGTATCCGAAATCCAACTTCCTGCGCCAGGCCGCGCAGACTTCCGACGAACTGGCCGAGACGCTCACCAAGTTGCCCGAGTTGAAAATCACCGCCGAGCAGGCGCGTGAAGTGGCCGCCGCCAGTTTCGAGATCGCCGCCGCCCGCAACCGCGACATCGACACCTTCGCCCTTCTTGGCGCTGGTGAAGACAAGCGCTTCAAGCGCCAGCTCGCCCGCGAAAAATTCGAGTGGTCGAAGAAGACCGAGGCCGAGAAAGGCCTCGAAGCCCTGCACGCCGAAATCAAGGGCGATGCAGTGGCGCTGCAAATCTTCGAGCAGCTCCGTGCCCGCGTGAAACTCATCCAGGAGGGCAAGGTCTGATGGTCGCTTTCCGCAAAAGCTCCGCCGTTGACGCGCTCGCTGCGAAGATCTCGCCGCAGGCCGTGGCGAACATTCCGAAGATCGCGACCTTCCACCAGTTCCTGGTCGAAGTCATGCGCGTGAAGCTCATGACGCTGGACGGCGCGGGCACCTACGGGCCTTACACGTTCAAGGGCCGCGCTGCCCTGGAAGAGGTCGCCAACCTCATCGACCACATGCTCGGCAGCGAGACGGGCACGCCACTCAAAGACGCCATGCTCGCGCTGGCCGGTGGCGCGCAGTTCGGCAAGACCACGCTGGAGCTGGCGCTCGCCGCGTATTGCGCCTCCTGCCGTTTTCTTAACCCCATCGTCTATCTCCCCGATGACGGCCTTGCCGATGGCATTGTCGATGCGAAGTTCCGCCCCGACGTGATCGACCAGATCCCGTGGTTCGCGGCGATGACCAAGGTGGGCAAGTCGGTCAACGAGTCGGGCAAGGCGGTCAACACCAAGGGCGCGTTCCTGGTCGCCGATGGCCAGCGCACGGCGGTCGGCATGTTCCGCGGTCTGCAGAAACCGCCGACCACCTTCTCGGCCGACATCGTCATCCGCGACGAGGAAGACGACATCAAGCCGGCGATGGCGAAGTTTGCCTCCGGCCGTATGACCAACTCGGCCCTGCGCCTGCAGTTCATCATCGGCACGCAGCGCAAGCACGGTGCCGGCCAGAACAAAGTGTGGCTCGGTGGCAGCCAGGGGGTGGTTCTCCTGGCGACTCATGCCGTGCGCGCCGGCCTCGACGAGGCCCGCTATATTAAAAAGCTCGGCAAGCACCGCTACGTCACCGAGGTGCCGGCCGGCTTCATCAACCCCGAAGAGTCCTGGCCGCAGATCTGCCGTCTCGCCATCACCGGCACACCCCGCACCGACGATCCGGTGCTCGGCTTCGAGGGCGACTTCCGCCGCGCCGGCTCCGACGACGTGGTTGCGACCTACCAGCCCGGCGGCGCGTTCTATTATGCGCACCCTGTCACGGGTGAGCCGCTCGATTGTGACCGGCCGCTCTGGCAGCACCGCGTGCCGGCCAAGCTCAAGATGGAGCAGTTCACTTTCCGCGTCGCCCAGATCGGCACGCCGGCCATCGACCTCCAGCAGATCGTTTCGCACTGGACCCGCGCCGTGGGCGACGCCGAGGAGATGGTCACCTTCCGCTGCGACCGCCAGGCGATGCCGAAGAGCGCCGCCCAGGCACTCACGCCAGAGATCATGGAGCGCGCCCGCAAGGCCGGCTCCTTCATGCTCGGCGACAAGCGCGTCGGTGCGCCCCGCTTCGCCGGTCTCGATACGGGTGACCGCTGCTGGTTCACCGTCCGTGAAACCGTCAGCCAGGCCGACAAGCGCCTGGTGCACGCCGCGCAGATCGCCATCGGCGACGTGGTTGCCCGCGTGCCCGTGCTCTTCGCCGCGCACGAGATCCAGACGCTCTGCATCGACGAGCGCCCCGCCGTCTCCGAAGCCCGCACCCTCTGCCTTATCCTCAACGGGCTGGCCGATACCGCCATCTGGCCGAAGATCGATTGGAAATCCCGCGAGGCGCATCTCTCAATGCCCGGCGGCCTCACGTGGGACGGTCGCAACCAGAAGTGGCGAAACCTTCGCTGTGCCGTCGTGCGCTTCACCAAGAACCAGCTCGGCGCCGGCATCGAGCAGAGTGCGGTGGAGTTTGAGGAGAACGGCGTCACCAAGTTCATCCCCGTCATCGCCTGCAACCGTTTCGAGACCATCGACCGCGTCGTGCGCGAGCTGCTCACGCCGGCCGAGAACGTGGTCGAGGTCGTGAAGGACGAAACCGGCAAGGGCATCGTGCGCCAGCTGCCGGCCATGCGTCTGCCCAGCCGCACCCCTGGTGCGCCTGGCATCCTCGAAACCGTCGACGCCCACTTCCTCGCCGGTTCGCAGCGCGCCAAGGACGAGAAGACGGGTGAACTCGGCGACTACGTGGACGGCCTGGATAACCATTTCCTTTTCTCCAACGGCTACGGCGGTCTCGCCGAGACGGTCGGCGGCTTTGGCGCCCAGCGTCTCCGCGTGGATACCGAGCGCATCAGCCGCCGCGACCAAGCCGAGGAAGGCTCCACCCGCAACCAACTCGCAGCCCTTTGACCATGTTCCCACAAATCGATTTTAAGGCCAAAAAGTCCACGGGGGGCGCGGTCTTCATGCGTTCCCGTCCTTTCTCGGGGCTTGCAGCGGCTTGCAGCGCCGCTTTGCGCCCCGTGCAGGGTGCCGGCAAACGCTCAATTTTGACCTCAGCCGGCCAGATCGGGGAGGGCAACCGATGAGCAAGCCGGCCAAACAGACCGTTTCCGCCGAGCGCGTGCGCCGTCACGTGCAGAACCGGAGCAACCCCGTCGCCCGCCTCACGCCGGCCAAGCTCGCCCGCATCCTCGATGCGTTCGATGCCGGCAACATCCGCGACGCCGCGCTCCTGTGGCAGCGCATCCTGGAGCGCGACGACCAGGCGATCACCTGTTCGGGCAAGCGCATCCGTGGCACTCCGGGGCTCAATTGGGAGATCCTCACCCTCGATAAGTCTCCCGAGGCCCAGCAGCACAAGGAGGCGCTGGAGTATTTCTATCGCAACGTCGCCGTCCGAAACGCCCTGGAGCGCAATGAGCGCGGCGGCCTGCGCCTCCTTATCAAGCAGATCCTCTCGGCCATCGGCCTGCGCTTCGCCGCGCATGAGATCGTCTGGCAGCCGGGTGAAGGCGGGCGCATGACCGCGCAGTTTAATTTCATCCCGCTCCAGTTCTTCGAGAACACCACCGGCGAGCTGCGCTTCCTGGAGACCGACGAGGCCCAGACCGGCACGGCGATGGATGAGAAGTTCGGCCCCGATGGCTGGATGGTCGCGTGTGGCGACGGCCTCATGCGCGGCGGCTCGGTCGCCTACCAGCTCAAGCGCACCCCCCTCTATGCCTGGGTAAACTATTGCGACAAGTTCGGCACGCCCCCGCTCCACGGCCAGACCGATGCCGCCAAGGGCAGCGACGAGTGGAACACCCTGCGCGACGCGCTCGCCGGTTACGGTGAAGACCTCGCCCTCATCACCAGCCTCGCCGCCAAGATCTCCCCGCTGGAGCTGAAGAACGCCGGCAACACGCCGCACCCCGCGCTCGTTGACCGCATGGACCGCGCCGTCTCCCGCATCTGGACCGGCGGCGATCTTTCCACCATGAGCCAGGGCGGCGGCGGTGCGGTCGGCTCCGAACCGCAGCAGGACGATCTCGGCAAGCTCCAGGCCGAAGACGCCGCGATGGTCACCGACACTCTCCAGGAATACGTGGACCGCGTAGTGATCCGCTACCTCTTCGGCACCGACCAGCCGCTCGCTTACTTCGAGCTGCAGACGCCCGCCAAGCTCGACACCGAGCGCGAACTCAAGATCGACACCTTCCTCATCGGTGCCGGCGTGCCTCGTGGCAAACGCGAGCTGCAGGAGCGCTACAACCGCCCCGAGATGGAGGACGACGACGAGGCGGCCGAGAAGTCCGGCACGGTGCCAGGGTTCGGAGGCGTGCCCGCGATCAACGAAGCCGCCAACGCCAAGGCTGCGCTCTTCAAGGCCGGTGCGATCAAGTCGCTCCAGGCCGCGCAGCTCGCCGCATTCCGCCCGCTCATCACCCGCATCGCCAACGTCGCCGATCTCCCCGACGACGAGTTCGACACCGCGCTCGTGCAGCTCCGTGCCGACCTGCCCGGCATGGCCGGCCAGATCCTCTCCAAGGATTCCACCGGTGCGCTCGCCAAAGTCTGGGAGTCGATCCTCGGCCCCGCGCTCGTCTCCGGCGCAGCCGAAGCCGCCAAACGCCAGGCCAAATAATTTCCCGACCATGAAACTCTCCCGCCGCCTCATCACCGCCATCAACGAAGCCACCACCGAGCGTCACGTCTCCGCGATCAACGTCGCCCTGGAGAAACAGGACAACGGTTGGAGCCTCCTGCGTTACGGCGTATATCCCAACCAGGTCGGCCTCCAAGTCTTCGACCGCGAAGGTGCCGAGGCGATGGTGCGCGCCGCCAACAGCCTGGCCGGCCGCGCGGCCGATGCGTTTCGCGGCCTGCCGATCTACGTCGGCCACCCCGACGACGCCGCCTGGGCCAAGGCCAACCCCACCGTGCGCTGCGAAGCGGTCGGCCGCATGCCCGAGCTTCAAGCGACCGACGCGGGCCTGCGCCTGCGCACGGCGTGGAACACGAAGGGCAAGGAATTGGTAGAGGGTGACGCGCCCGTTTTCGACAGCTACTCGCCCAACTGGGGCATGCTGCCGATCACCTACCAGGGCCGCAAAGCCTTCCGCCCCGTCGAGCTGTTCAGCATCGGGCTCACCAACAAGCCCAACATTCCCGGCACGTTCATCGGGCTCAACGAAGCCCTCCCTGCCGACCTCCCTCTCGTTCCTGAGAAACAAAAACAAGCCACCACCATGAAAGATCTACTCATCGCCCTCCTCGCCCTCCTCGGCATCACTGTGCCGAAGGAGACCGCCGACGACGCCTTCGCGCCGTTCATCGACCAGGCCAAGACCAAGCTCGCCGACATGAAGCCCTCGTCGGCCGTCAACGAGATCCAGGCTCTCCTCGACACCGCCAAGCAGCAGCTCACCGCCGCCAACGGCCAGGTCACGACCGCCGTTAACGAAGCCGCCGCGCTCCGCACCGCCCTCGCCACCGAGCGCGCCGGTCGTGCCGGCGTCGTCATCACCACCGCCATCAACGAAGGCCGCCTCACCGAGGCGCAGAAGCCCGACTGGCTCGCCAAGTTCACCGCCCCCGGTGCCGACTTCGCCGCCGTCCAGGCCGAACTCGGCAAGCTCACCAAGGCCGTCAACACCAAGACCAAAGTGCCCGATCTCGGTGCGCGTCGCGGTGCCAAGACCGGCAACCAGACCACGGTCACCGCCGTGAACGAGGCGATCAATGCCATCCAGAAAGAGACCGGATGCACCCGCCCCGAGGCGATGGCCGCCGCCCGCCTCAAGAAGCCCGATCTCTTCAACACTGAGGAGGCCGCCGTCTAAGGCACCCGCCACCTCCGCCCAGTTTTTCCCAACCCAACCAGTCACCACACCATGAATAATATCATCCTCGGCGTCCTTTTCCTTGGACTCCTCCTCGCGGCGCTCTGCTACGGCGGCGCCAATATCGTCCGCGACCTCCGTCGCGCTGCCCTCGTTGTCGCAGTCAACACGCTCCCGCCGACCGTCGGCAGCTCCGAGCGCTCGCGTCGCTATCTGGCGTCCGGTGCCATCGGCTCCGGCGCTACGGGCACCGCTTACTACCTCGGCAAGATCGGCGCGGACTCCCGCCACGCCACGTTGATCGCCGCTGCGGCCGACGAGCCTCTCGGTGCCTTCACCGACGAAGCCGCCGCTGCCGAAGATCTCATCAACCTAGAACTCGCTGGCCTCACCGAGCGCACGCTGCCGCTCGTTGCCGATGGCGTCATTGCTCTCGGCGCCGATGTCTACTCCAAGGGCGACGGCAAAGTTACGGTGAAGCCCACGGCCGCCGGCACCTACTGGAAAGTGGGCAAGGCGCTCACGGCCTCCACCGCCGACAACGATCCCATCGAGGTCCGCATGCAGGTGCCTCGCAAGCTCATCGTCCTCGCGGCGCTCACCAACGTGGCCGGCGACATCGCCGACACGCCCTCGACTGCGGTCAACCCGACCAAGGCCGATTTCGACTCCCTCCTGGTCGCGGCCGGTAAGCTCCAGGCCGACTTCCTCCTGCTCGTCGCCGCACTTAAGACCGGCGCGGACATCGACTACGCCGCGTAAGCGACCCTCCACCACTCACCCGCACACAAATACAACATCCTGACCGCGCCGGTTCGCCCTGGCGGCCGGCGCGGTTCTCCCAGTCCTAAAAAAATCAGCACCATGAAAAAAATCAGCAAAGTCCTGGCCGCCCAACTCGCCGTTGGCGCTTACGACATCAACGCAACCACTCCTCTCGGGGTCGATCTCGGCGAAGGTCGCAATCCCGCCGGCCTCATCTGCGCGGCCAACGAAGCCCGCTTCACCTCCGGCCACTACTCCGAACAGATGACCGGCTACACGGTTGGCTGGAAAGACCCGGAGAAGGTTGACGAGGTGCTCCAGCGCCTCTTCCCCGAAGTGCCGGTCTCCCGCCGCTTCGACTTCAAGAAGGCGAAGAACGCCCAGGCGTTCCTCTCCGAGCTCGATGACGAGCGCCCCATCGGCTCGCCGTTCAAGCGCGTCGAATACACCGGCACCTCGGCCAACGAAAAGACGATCAACAAGGGCCTCACCGTCCGCATCGATCACGACCAGTGCGAAGATCTCGAAGCCGAGAAGACCCTCGCCACCGAGCGCCTCATGCAGCGCCTCGCCCGCAACGAACTGCGTCGCGGCATCGCCCTCCTGGAGGCCAATGACGCGACCGATGCCGTCGTGTTCGACGAGACGACCAACCCCGATGGCCTGGTGCGCGCCATGCTCAAGGCCAGCGCCGACGTGACGGGCATCCGTCCCAATGTCGTCGCCTTCGGCGAGACTGCGTTCGACCTCCGTCTCGACGCCTACGAACATCCCGCCCGTGAGAACGGTGCCTCGCGTGCCGACAAGACCCCCGAAGAGCTGGCCCGCTACTTCATGGTCGATCACGTCGAGATCGTGAAGGCCCGTTACCAGAGCACCGCCACCGCCAAGGCCGCCATCGTGCCCAGCACGGTTTACGGTTACCTCGCGATGCCTGGCATCGGCAAGGACGACCCCAGCGCCGTCAAGCGCTTCACCAGCAAGTCGCGTGGCGGCCAGCGCTACGGCGTCTACGTGGTCGAGCACGAGAAATACACCGATGTCTCGGTCGAGATGTATTCCAACATCATCGCGACCGGCGAAGGCATCGTGAGCCGCACGGTCGCCGGCGAATAACCCGACACCGCGACACACCGCGTTGTCGTTTCACGCACAGCCCCGCCGATGGCGGCGGGGCTTTTTAGAAACCACGACCCACCCGCCGCCATGTTCATCACGCTCACCGAAGACCACGTCAAAACCGGCATCACCGGCCCCGAGATCGCGGCTGCTCGCTCGGCTGCGCTTTCGGCCGGCCAGACCGATCCCGTTCCCGAGGAGATCGCCCAGGTCACCCGTGAGGTGCGCGGCCGCGTCGCCGCTTGCAGCAAGAACACGCTCGGTCCCGCCGGCACGATTCCCGACGAGGCCAAGACCGCCGCCATCGACATCGTCGTCTATCGCCTGTGCAAGCGCGTCCCAGGCAAAGCGCTCCTCACCGACCAGCGCGTGGACGCCAAGAAAATGGCCGACTCGTTTCTCACAGCGCTCTCCCGCTGCGAGGTCGCCATCGAGCAACCCACCACGCCCTCGACCGAGATTACCGCCGGTGCCGCCGGTGAGATCGTGAGCACCTCCTGCCGCACGAGCACCCGCCGCAATCTCGACCGTCTCTGATTTTCCCATGCATCCTCCCGTCAAACAAACCGTCACCACCAAGGCCAAGCCCGTCATCGGCTGGCCTGGCGGCAAGACGCGCCTCCTCGGTCACATTCTCCCGCTCATCCCCGCGCACCGTCGCTACGTCGAGGTGTTCTTCGGTGGCGGTGCCGTCTTCTTTGCGAAGCCGGCCGCGCCCGTCGAGGTGATCAACGACATCAACGGCGACCTGGTCGCGTTCATGCGCAACGCCAAGTCGCACTGCGACGAGCTGCTCAAGGAACTCGATCTCGTGCTCAACGCCCGCCAGGAGTTCGAGGACTTCAAGGCCCAGCCTGGTCTCACCGAGATCCAGCGCGCCGCCCGCTGGTTCCTGCGCAATAAGCTCTCGTTCTCCGGCATGGGCCGCGACTTCGTCGTCACCAAGTCGCAGCCGATGTCCTCCCGCGCCGCGCGCCTCGAAGCCATCCGCGCCCTCAGCGACCGCCTCGACAAGACCACCATCGAGCACCGCTCCTGGGAGAAGATCCTCAAGACCCACGATCACGAGGAAGCGTTCTTCTTCCTCGATCCGCCCTACCTCGATGCCGGCGGCTCGTGCTATGACGGGTGGAGCGAAACCACGCTCAAAGAGTTCGCGACGGCCGTGCGTGCGCTCAAGGGCGCCTGGATGGTCACGTTCCAGGACTGCTCGCAGATCCGTCGCGAGTTCGCCGGCTGCAAGATCAAGGCCATCGAGCGCGCCAACGGCATCAACAACACCGCCAGCAAAACCGGCCGCACCTACCGCGAGGTCATCATCACCCGCGCCTGAGCCCCATGTCCGAACTCGACCACATCATCCGCGTCATCCCGTTCGCGCATCTCACCATGATGCTCGCCGGCCTCGACGCGCTCGATGCCCGGTCGCTGGGAGGTGTGCTGTGATTTTCTCTGAGCCGCTCCCGTTCCTTGAGGCTCTGCAGTCGCGCCTGGTGCGCACGCTGCTCCCCACCGATCTGCGCACGCAGGGCCTCGCGCAGATCGCGCCCGAGCTGCGTGCGCGCTCCATGTTCTCCGCCGGGCAGACCTCGGCCGAGTTTCTCCAGAAGGCGAGCGACGGCATCGACGCGCTCCTCGACGGCAAGAGCGACCGCGCCACGCAGCGCATGGAACTCAAGCGCCTCCTCGGCTCCCTGGGCGATGACAGCGTGGACAACACCGACCTCACCGACATCCGCTCCGACGCCCGCCTCAACCTCATCATCGACACCAACGTCGCCCAGGCGCACGGCTACGGCCACCACGTCCAGGGCTTGCAGGCCGATGTTTACGAGCAGTGGCCCGCGCAGGAGTTGATCCGCGTGATCGACTCGGCCGTGCCGCGCGATTGGGCCGCACGCTGGGCGGCCGAGGGCGGTCAGTTCTTCGGCGGTCGCATGATCGCGTTGAAGACCGACCCGATCTGGACCGCGCTCTCCCGTTTCGGCACGCCTTACCCGCCCTTCGATTTCAACAGCGGCATGGATGTCCAGGACGTGGACCGCGACGAGGCCATCGCCGCCGGCCTCATCGCCGAAGACGAGCAGCTCGATGCGCCCGAAGTCCCCAGCCTCAACGCCGAGCTGCAGGCGACGCCCCAGGTGCGCGCCGAGTGGCTGCGCACCGCGCTTGCAGACTCGCTGCAGGGCGTCGCCGAGTTCGATGCAGCCGGCGTGCTGCGCGCCACGGGAGGTGCGTCGTGAGCCTGGCCTACCAGCTCTCCATCGCCGGCCCCGGCCTCACCGCGCCGCAACGCCTCAAGTCGGCGCTACAGCCGCAGCGCCTCAGCCCCGTCGTCGGCCGTGCCGGCGTCAACGTCACCCGCGCGCACCTCTTCGAGAAGAACCGCACCGCGCCCAACGCTCTCGGCGGCCGTCGCACCAACTACTACGCCGCCGCCGGCCGCTCCACGTCGTTTGCCTTTGCCGGCGACGATGCGGTCGTCGTCTCCATTTCGCAGATCGGCATCAGCCTGCGCTACTACGGCGGCACGGTGAAACCGAAGAAGGCCAAGTTCCTCACGATCCCCGTGGCACCCGAGGCGCACGGCAAGCGCGCCCGCGAGTTCGGCAACCTGGAGCTGGTCTTCGGTCCCAACGGCCAGCCCTGGGCGCTCGCCACCAAGGGCGACCGCCGCGTGCAGATCACCACCAACGCCAAGGGCAAGATCGTCAAAAAACTCGTCGGCCGTCGCGGCGTCATCCTCTTCCGCCTGGTCAAGAGCGTCACGCAGGCCGCCGATCCTTCGGTGCTCCCGCTGCCCGACGTGCTCATGGGCGCGGTCGTCAGTGCCACCAACGCCCACATCGAGCGCGCCCTGAAGCCGCCCGGCAACCCGTCCGCCAGCTAACACCGCCATGCCGCAGCCCACCGACATCATCACGCAGGATCAGCTCGATCTCTTCGACCGCCTACGCGCCGACGCATGGTTTGCCGACGTGCCCCTGCTGCTCCAGGAGAAAGGCGTCACCGAGAGCGACATCGAGACCGCCCTCTCCACGCTCAACGACGTGGGCGGCAAGATCGGCGTGGTCGTCGTGGTGCTCATGTCGGAACTGGCCGGCGAATCGACCAGCGACACCGCCGCCGCCTGGAGCGATGGCGTCACGATCCAGGTGATCGAGCAGCCGCTGTTCAATCTCGGCGACTCCGGCATCGGCAAAAGCGCCGCCCTGGTCGCGACCCGCATCCGCCAGCAGCTCCATCTCTGGGGCAACGGCTACGGCGCCACCTGGAACTTTTCCGGCCAGAACCCGCTCCCGGTCGATGAAGGCAAGATCAGCTACGGCGTGATCTTCAAGCGCCAGGGCAGCGACGCCAAGATCGCGCCGGTCACCACGCCCCGCATCGAGGCCACGGCCGCGACCGCGCCAGCCACCGTCACGATCACCTGCACGACGGCGGGAGCCACCATCCGCTACACGCTCGATGGCAGCTACCCCTCGGCCGCCAACCCCGAGGCCCACGTTTACGCCGCCCCCTTCGAGATCGCCACCACCGCCAACCTGCGCGCCATCGCCGAGAAAACCGGCATGCGCTCCAGCAACATCCGCCAGCTCTACCTCGCCTAAACTTTTCCGCCATCTGTCCACCGGCCTCCGGCTTCCGCCTTCCGGCCTCCCTCCTCAACTCCTCCTCCCATGCCCGTCACACCTACCAATCCCGCCAAGCGCATCGCCGGTCCCTGCCTCATCCGCAACAAGGGGATCGTTTATTTCTCCAAGGGCGACGTCGTCCTCGATCCCATCATCACCCCGTTCGACGTCGAGTCCTCGGCCGCCGATCCCGATGCACGTGAGGACACGTTCACCTGGCAGGTCAAGTTCACGCCGGTCGGCTACGTCTCGGCCGAGATCCTCGCCGCGTTCTACTATACGGGCAACATCCTCACCTCGCGCCTGGTGCACCACAAGCGCGCCTTCCTGCCGGCGGCCGTCGTCACCGCGACCAACATCATCACGATCACCGCGCACGGTTTCCGCGACGGTCACGCCGTCTGCGTCACGAGCGATGACACGCTCCCCGCCGGTTCCACCGAGAACGCCATCGTGTTCCTCCACAAGCTCTCGGCCAACACCTTCACGCTGCACCCCACCGAGGCCGATGCGCTCGCCAACACCAACGCGCTCGACCTCACCACGCAGGGCACCGGCACCCACTACATCATCGAGAGCGAGTATCTGGAGATCCACTCCCTCACCGACGACGACGAGAAATACCACTTCTACAACACGGCCATCATCGGCATCCCCACGCTCACGATCAAACCCAACGTCACCCCGTTCGGCGAGATCACCTACGAGTGCTATCGCAAGTTCGGCGTGGCGCACTCTGCCGACAACGCCTTCTACACCCGCTCGCTGGAGGTCAACGCGGAGGCGGGCGACCTCGATTATGACCAGGTGATCACCGAGGCCGGCTCTCTTACCTGGGGCGCGGCCAAGCCCTTCGACGCGTTCACCACCAAGGACGGCGCGGCCATCTCCTTCGGCCTCACGCTGGATGCGGTGCTTGATGGCGCGGGCGGCATCGCCTCGCGCAAGATCATGTCGCAGGAGGTCACGCTCACGGCCGAGCCCAACTACATCACCGCCGAGGCCGTGTGGGCCAAGCGCAAGGTGCAGGGCGCGGGCACCGGCACCGGCCGCCGCCTCGCCGCCGGCGCGGACCCGCTGAACCTCATCAGCGATTCCATCTATGCCCGCCTCTACGGCGCGATCTGCACCACCTCGCCCGCGCAGTATAGCAAGACGCTCGACCGCCTCGGCGCGCTCACCTGGAAGGCCACGCGCACCTACAATGCCGGCGTCGCCAACCCGCTCTACTCCGTAAGCGAAGAGGCCCCGGTCTAACGAGCTCCTAGCTCACAGCTCATAGCTCTTAGCTCAAACACGTGTGCAGTTCAAAATCGCCAACACCCTCCTCGCCGGCATCGAGCTGCAGGCCGCGTTCAACATCCGCATCAACGGGCAGATCGTCGTGCAGCCCGTCGATGCGATCCGTGCGCTCGCCCGCACGTTCCACCTGCGCGACAACCAGCAGACCACGATTGATTTCTCGGTCTCGCGGGTGTTCGACGACCTGCGCGCGGCCCGCCGCTTCTCGATGTTCCACTACTCGGCTGTGCCGAAGAGCGGCGACATCCTGGTCGACGTGGCCAACCCCGGCGACGCGGCCGAGTGGATCACGGTGCCCGGCGGCAAGATGCCCTCGTGCGGCCTCGCGCTCAACGGCCTCGGCGTCGTCTGCACCTACAACCTGGTCGGCGGCATCCCCACCGATGGTGGGCCTCCTGGCGACCCCGAACCCTACGACGACATGATCCGCCGCAACAAGACCGCCATCGCCAACGGTGCCCGCACCGTCTCCGTCGTCTTCGGCTCCACGCTGCCGAGCACGCCCTTCGTGACGTGCACCGTCCTCATGCCCTCGGCCGGTGGCGCGAAGATCAGCGCCACCGTGATCGAAGACTCGATCACCAACAACGGCTTCACCGCCGAACTCTCCGGCCCCGTGCCCAACGGAAACTACAAGCTCAGCTCCATCGCCATCGTCTAGCCCATGAAATTCCTAGCTCACAGCTCAAAGCTCTTAGCTCTCAGCTCAATCCTGGCTCTCGGCTCGTTTGCGCAGAACCCGATTGATAACGCGCAGCTCTATCTCACCGACAACCAGGTGACGGCCGACGCCGTGCTCACCATTAAAGCCGGCGGCACGCTCACCACCGAGAGCGGCGCGGCCGTCGACCTCTCCTCCGCCACCGTCACCTTTGCCGACGACCAGATCGCCCAGGTCAAAGTCAACGGCCTGGTCGCCGCGCTCGCCGCCAAGCAACCGCTCGACGACACGCTCACCAACTTCGCTGCCGTCACCTTCGCCGCGAACAAGGGCGTTTACTGGACGGCCGCCGACACCGCCGCGACCTATGACCTGTCGTCCTTCGGCCGCACGCTCTCCGGCCTCGCCGACTATGCCGCGCTGCGCACCGGTGCCGGCCTGGTCATCGGCACCAACGTCCAGGCGTGGGATGCCGACCTCGACACCTGGGCAACCAAGACGCCCTACGCCGGCAACGTCGTCGTCACCACCGGCAAGTCGATCACCGTCACCAACACCCTCACGCTCACCGGCACAGATGGCAGCACGCTCGCCATCGGCGCAGGAGGCACGCTCGGCACGGCCGCCTACACCGCCACCACCGCCTACGCCACCGCCGCGCAAGGCACCTTGGCCGACAACGCCGTGCCCTCGACCCGCACGCTCTCGACCACCGCGCCACTCACCATCGGCGGCGGCTCCAGCGCAGACCTCTCGTCCAACCGCACCCTCGCCATCTCCGCCGCGACCACGTCGGCCGCCGGCAGCGTCGAGCTGGCAACGGACGCCGAGACTGTCACGGGCACGGATACCGTCCGCGCCGTCACGCCGGCGGCCGACAAAGCTGCGCTCGATGCGCGATTCAACCAGTGGACACGCGACACCGGCTATATCTGGAGCGACGGCGTTACCCAGAATCGTGCTCAAATTCAGAATCCCGGTCCGCGTGGCAACATCGCGGGTGCTGCCAAGTTGAGCTGGGTGGGGTTTGTAGATTTCCCTGCGACAAACCCAGCAGGGAACGTCATCATCTTCGGTATCGGCCCGAACTCGACGTTCAACACCGCTGGCCTGCACACGGAGGCCTATAATCTGTGGGTGATGCTGGGCGCGAACGGTGTTATCCAGATCTGGAGCAACGCTGCGGCGTTCAACAATCGGGTCGTTTATTCCACTACCAACTTCGTCGGAACGTATGGGGGAAAACGTGTGTGGCTGGACCTTCGCCTCACAAATAACACCGGCATTCCTGAATTGTGGATCGATGGTGTGGATGTATCTGCTAGCCTGGTCGCAAATAACTCGGGAACCCCTCCTACTTGGATTCATTCAGGGCTGATCTGTTCCTACTTCGTCACCGGTTTTGAATGGCCCGCCGGTCCCGCTCCTTTGGGCTGCTGGCTGAACGCCCACCTGACAAACGCCGAGAGTGAAGCGTGGCGGAAATTCGGGCGAGTTCCGTTCTGGGTAGATAAGGGAGGCACGCAGTCCATGCCTCTCCGCACATGGGCAAACTATCCAATCCCTCCCGCTGGCTATGAGACTTTCACGGGTGCTTCCAAGACCGGATTCACCGCCGTGGCTACGGACTCCTACTCCACCGCGCAGTCAGATGTTTACAATGAGCTTTATGTCCACACTGGAGAAACCTACATCGCCGAGTTTACTCTGACGCTCAACTCAGGGCAGGCCCCGTTTTATTACATTTCTGACGATGGTGGTAGTCAGATAACGACGCCCGTGCAGGCCGTGAACGGAGCAAATTCAATCACCACTACTATCGGAGCGGTGGCCGGTGCTTCTAACGAGCGGTGCTCCATCATGCTTTACACCACCGCTGCCGCTGACTTCGTGATCTCAGACTTTCGACTGATTCGCACGGGTGGGCTCTCTCTTCCACTTGTCCAGCCTATCTTGGCGCTAGATGACACCACGCTTCTAGGCGGAAATCAGGCATTCCTTGCCGGTATGTGGCCTGTGACTTCTAAACGCGATTGGCGTTTAGCAGCCACCACTTCCACCAACGGAAACGAGCAGGTGCTTTTCGGAGCGCCCTTGGATTTCACCAAGAACGTCATCGACAGTCTTTCCCAGAAGACGATTGAGGGCACTCCGACAACTATCGTCGGCTCCTCTTCTGGCGCTAGCGATTACAAGGCATCTTCTGCGCTCACTGCCGGCCCGGCTGTGAACGTCTTCACGCCGGTTACAAAGACTATATCGCCGAACAACGGACTCTGGGTGGGCAGTAACTCCACTGAGCCTATCCGCACGGTAATGACCGGTCACATCTCAAATTAAGATGAAAACAATCCACTGTATTTTCTTAGTCTTTTTATTGGCGGCCTCGGCCTTTGCTGCCGAGTTCGAGCCATATAACCTCACAATCGACGGCAAGATCTACAGGATCAAAGCCACCGACGTGAACGGCTACGTCATTCAGACGCCGGACGGCCGAACCATCGGCCTGCCTGCCGCCGATCCCGCCGTGAAGCTCACTGTCGCGACTCTCACTGCGGCGCTTGCAACTCCTCCCGTTCCGCCCGCGCCCGTCCACCGCATCCTCAAAGACACGCTCATCCAGCGCGTGAAGGCCGCGAACAAACTCGCCGATCTCCGCGCCATGATCAACGCGCTCGATGCCGACGCGCGTTTCGAGTGGGACAACTCCTCATGGTTCTCATCGGACAACGCCATGATCGTCCAGGGTGTCACCGCGCTCGGTCTCACGCCCGCCACCCTCCTCGCCGCCGATCCGCTGGCACCGTGAGCTCACAGCTCCTAGCTCGCCGCTCATAGCTCCGATCCCATGGCCGACCAACAAGACCTCAAGATCCGCATCAGCACCCCCGCCGACACCACCGGCGCGGACGCGACTGCGGTGTCGATTGACAAGGTCCGTGAGGCGACCACGGGTGCGACTCGCGCCAATCGTGAGGCGACCAAGGCGACCATCGCGAGCACCACCGCGACCGAGGCAAACAGCGTCGCCGAGGCGTTCAACGCCAGCGTCAAAGAGCACGCCGCCGCCCGTCAGAAACAGATCACGGCTGCGCGCAAAGAGGCCGCCGCGATGGAGATCAAGCTCCCCGACTACCTCAAGAAAACCTCCGCCGCCACGAAGGATCAGGCCGATAAGAACCTGTCGGCCGCCGAGACCTTCGAGAAGCTCAACGGCGCGGCCAACCTCAGCGTCGGCGGCATGGCCAACGCCGGCAAGGCGCTCAAGAGCCTGGGCGCGGCCTTCGCCTCCAACCCGATCACGGCCGCCATCTCCCTGTTCCTATTGCTGCGCCCTGCAGCGGCCGCCGCCGGCGAGGCGCTCGGCGACATGCTCGCGAACGCCAATTCCCTAAGCGATGCCATCCTCGCCGGCGAGAATCCCCGCGCCAATCTCACCCAGCAACTCGGCGACATCAAAAAAGAAGGCGACCAGGCGCTGGATAAAATCGCCAAGGATGCGAAGACGGCCGCCGATGAACTCACGCGTCTCAACGAGCAGGTCGCCGAGGCCGAGGGCCGCTACAACGCCCTGGCGGCCGCCGCCCTCAAGGCGAAGCTGGCCGAGCTGGATCTCGCCGAGGCCAGGGCGCTCGCCAGTGCCACCAACGAGACCGACCGCGCCTCCATCCGCAGCGAGTTCTCCGGCCGCCGGTCGGAGGCCCGCATCCAGAACGAAGCCGCCGGCATCGACCGCACCGAGCGTTTCCAACGCGACCGCATCACCGAGGCCGAACGCATCGCCGAGAACGGCCGCAACCGCATCGGTGCCGCCGAGCAGGACGTGACCAGCATCCAGACCGCGATGGACGCCGCCCTCGCCCGTGGCCGCACGCAGAGCGCCTCGTCGCCCGAGGGTAAACAGACGCTCGACTCGCTGAGGCTCTTTCGCGCCGAGCTGGACGCCGCCCAAAAGACGCTCGCCAAGGTGAGGGAGGAGGAGGGGAAAAACATCACGGCCGCGACGAACACCCGTCGCGAGGCGGTGACCGCCCTCAAGGTCAACGCCGCCAACCGCGAAGCCCTCGCGTCATCCTCCCAGGCCGACAGCATCAACAGCGAGGTCGCCGACACCAAGGCCATCGATGCCGCGAAGAAGGCCGACGAAGCCAAGCGCAACGCCGATGCCGAGCAGGCGTTCAATCTCTTCAACGCCCGCGCCGCTGCACCGGGCCTGCAGGACCAGGCGCAGAACGTCGGCCGCTCCAACGCCGGTCGCAACGACCGCGAGCTTTTCACCGCCGCCAAGGCGCTCAACGACGCGGCCGCCGCCGCGACCGAGGGCGGCACCACCGGCGACGAGGCCAAGGGTCTCGTCGAGGCGGGAAAGAACCTGCAGGCGGCCTTCAAGGCGCGTGACATCAGGAGCGCAGCACTGGAGTCGGCCGTCGCCGATCTCGTGCAGATCACCGCCGATCTGCGCAGCAACACCTCCAACCTGCGCACGCCGTAACCACCGATGGCCTCCTATCGCATCAACGGCACGCTCGCCGCCGAACTCGGCGCTACCAACCTCCAGCGCAACCGCGTGAGCCAGGGCATGGGCACTGCCAGCTTCGTGCTCGATGGCATGCTGTGGGATGGCACGCTGCCCGATGGCATGAACGATGACGACACGGTCATCATCACCAAGGATGGTGCCACCTGGTTCTACGGTCGCGTGACCGATGTCACCCGCGCCGCCACCGGCACGGGCGAGGCGGTGACGATCACCCTCTCCGATCCCTGGTGGTATCTCTCCAACCTCGTCTACCAGCAGCAATGGAAGACAGGCGAGACCGGTGCACTGCGAGACCGCAGCACCGTCATCCTCAACGCCAATGCGGCGGGTGATCGAGTGAGTATCCGCGACATGATCGCCTCGGTCTTCGCCTACTGCATCGCCGCCGGCGGCCCCGTCGCGGTCGATGTCTCCTCGCTCCCCGAGCTGCTCCTACCGCTCGATGAGATGCGCGACCCCACCTGCGCCGAGGTGATCCTCAAGCAGCTCCGCTTCATCCCCGACACGGTCACGCGCTGGGATCTCTCCGGCGAGGTGCCCGTGCTCAAGTTCCAGCGCCGCGCGGGTGCTCCCGCCGTCACGATCAACGCCGCCACGATCCAGCATCTCACCGCCGCGTCGCTCAAGGCGCTCACCCAGCAGGTCTCGCCGGCCGTCGTCTTCAAATACGAGATCACCACCACGGTAAACGACGGCGTCTACACCGATGTGGTCGTGCGCAAGTTCCCCGTCGATGCGGTCGAGAACCAGTTCCGCGTGCCCGTCGCCACCTTCCGCCTCGCGGGCGACAGCATCACCATCGAGACGCAGCGGGTGGAGTGCACCGATATCATGCCCGGCGAGCTTTCGTGGTGGAAGAAAAAGCTCACCTGGCTAGACGCCGCTCAAAACTCTCAGATCACTGGAGACGTGACGATCTCCGGTGGTGAAATCCTCAATCCCGATGCGCTGGAAGATGCCGCAGAGTTTGCCCGTGAACTGACGGCCGACAGCCTGGCACCGCACTGGAAAGAAACCGATTTCCGTGAAGTCCCCGTCAAGGCCCTCGCGACCTACACGCTCATCGAGGCGACCACGGGATCCAAGATCACCAAGGTAAACGAGCCCATCGTCACCAATGTGCGCGCCACGCGCCTGCACTCTAAGACGTATCAAAACCGCATCGTAAACGCCATCGGCGAAGAGGTTCCCACGGGGCTGGAAGAGGCCTTCTACGGCTCCGTCAGCGTGCTCCACTATGAAGGCACGCTCACCATCACCGGTGCCGAACCGCGGGACGACCTCTGGCCGGGCAAGGTGCTCAACATCTCCAACGCTTTCGCCGCGTGGGTGGCGATGAACGCCCAGGTGCAGCAGGTGACCGACATCGTGGACTCCGGCACCACGACCGTGCGCGTCGGCCGGCCGAACAATCTCGGCCCGTCCGACCTGCTGGAGCTGCTCCGCATCAATCGCGGCCGTTCCGGTTCGCAGGCCGTCACCACGCTCACCACGGGCCGGCCTTCGCAGGCGCAGGTCAAAGGTGCCGCCGGCGGCGCGGTGCAGAACGCCAGCACGGCGGGCGGTGCCCTGGGCGAACTCGACATGAAGGTCGCCGCCACCGAGACCGTCGCGGCCAGCCAGGCGCGCATGGTGCCGGGCTATTTCGTGGTCGCGGCTCCCACGGCCGATGGTGCCCCGAGCGAGTCCAGCCGCGTGGTGATGGATCTGGGGGCGGCGCAGGGCGGTCTGATCGAGTGGTTCCTCGGCCTGTTCGGCAAGAGTATCTCGCTGGAGGGCGCGGCCCTCAAGCACGACATGTCCATCCGCGAGGTGGACTGGTGCGAGCCCGGCAGCACGACTCCGAAGAAGGTGCTGGTGCTGATGAGCGAGCCCTACACCCCGCCGGCCCCCTGAGTCATGAGCGGTTTCTTCCGCAACCTCGGCCGTAAAGACGCCTGCTGCACCGACTGCGGCCCCGCCACCCCCTGCGTGCCCTGCTGCCCGACGACGCTGCCGGACTTCGTCTACGACTCGATCACGGCGAGCAAGACCAAGCAGGCCGTCGTGATTCAGTGCCCGGAGTTCGTCGTCGGCGGCAAGCCGATATACTATCGCTCGGTGTCCGGCTCGGGCGGCATCACGACCACCACCATCAACGCCGCTGACTGCGGTTGTTCGGAGGAGGTCGGCGGAGGTTTTCAGGCCACCCGCTACGAATACACGGGGACGAGAAAGGTGGATTTGGACGGGAGTATCATCTCGCACATCCAGCTGCGAACAGGGGTGGGCGGCGGTGGCGAAGACCCCGTCCTGAAATGCAGTGTCACCCTTTTTGATGACTGGATCGATGACGTGGATTTTGCCGAGGCCTGGTGCGGTGCTGCTGCGTGTGGTCCGACCTCGACCATCGGCAGTTCGTATGATTCCGCCTCCTATACGCGGTTTGGCTGCGGGTGCAGGGAAATCTTTGGTCGCAAGTGGGACGGCACGATCACCTTCACTCCGGGCGACGAGTTCACCGACGATGACCTCTACGACCACGTCGTTGCCTCGATGCCGGCCTACGACGACGACCGCGACGACCCCGCCGGAAGCTACCGTCACGAGAGCACGGACGGCAGCGAGCTGGACCTGCGTTTCAGCAAGGGCTTCCTCCCGCTGGCGACGGTCGAAGGGCTGGTCGATGGCCGAAACTACGACCTCATCTATATCGTGCGCTGGACGCCGGAGAGCGGCCCCTCCGTGGATGGCGACGAGCAGACGTTCGGCTTCACCTATACGACCGGCCAGACTCACGCCGGCCCCGTGGACGTGCCCGAGGCGACCGAAAACGGCACCTACACGCTGCACCAGGTGCACTGGGAGTGCCCGTCGCCATGAGCTACCCGACCATCAGGCGCGACATTTGCGGCGAGTGCGGTGAGGGGTGCAAAGTGGACCATGCCGACCCCTGCGCGTCCTGTTACCGCCGCATCTGGCACGCCAGGACAAACTGCCATGCGGTCGCCCGGCCCGTGCCGGCGGCCTCCGTCCCTGTCGCGCCGGTCCAGCCGGCGAGCCAGCTGCGCACCGTGCGCGCCTGGCGGCGGATGGGCTACCGGCTGGTGTCGCGTGCCGAACGCCGGCAACGCGGCCCGATCTGCGCGGGGTGCGTCCACGTCATCCGCCACGCCAACGGCCTGCTGGGGTGCAATGCGGGGTGCAACTGCGGCGCTGCGGCCGTGTCCGTGATGCGGACGGATGCCCGGTGCAAGGAACGGAAGTGGCTTGCAGCAGTCGTGCAGGCATCCGGCAACCGGTCTGCCTAGTTCGATGAAAAAGGGCCAAAAACGCCCAGATTCATCAAACCTCTGTCACTTTTCGTCAAAGCCGATGGCGGCTTACAAAACTCTTACAAAATGGGGCGGCCTACGGGATTCGAACCCGCGACCCCTAGAATCACAATCTAGTGCTCTAACCAACTGAGCTAAGGCCGCCGTAAGAGTCGGGCAAAATCACGGTCGCACCCGCCGCTGTCAACTCCTTCTTCCGCCGACCCGCAAACGGACCTTTCCCGTTGCCGATTCCTCCGTTCGCGGCGACACTCCCTCCGTCATGCCCCGCGTCCGGATCGTTACCTACAACATCGCGCATGGCCGCGGCTTGGCTCCCATCCAGGGTATGACAACCAGGCGCCGCATCCGCGCCACGCTCCTCAAGATCGCCAAGCTCTTGGTAGAACTGAAGCCCGACATCGTCGCCCTTCAGGAAATCGACGAAAACTCCCGCTGGGCCGGCAATTTCGACCACCTTGAATTTCTGCGCGAGTTCGGGGGCTTCGAGCACTCTGTCTTCGGCATCAACAACCGTCGCGCCGGTCTGCTCAATCTCTCCTACGGCAACGCCATCCTCTCCCGTCACCCGATCAC
Organism: Rariglobus sp.; assembly: GCA_035459785.1. GTDB lineage: Bacteria > Verrucomicrobiota > Verrucomicrobiia > Opitutales > Opitutaceae > Rariglobus. The sequence goes on from DATHXF010000132.1 coordinate 38,345, forward strand.
CGAGTGGGAAAACATCGCGTTCGGGCAGAGCAAAGTCGGCGAGAAGGGGTTTCTCTTTGCCGAGATCGACGTGAATGGCTGCCGCATTCCGGTCGCCAACATGCACCTGCACTACCGGTCGAAGATTCACCGGTTCGCTCAGGTGGATCGTTTCCTCGCCTACCTGCGGGACAAGCAGCGCGACCGTCAGCACCACTGGGCGTTGTCGCCGATTGTGTGTGGTGACTTGAACAACACGCACCACGCGTCGGACGCGACCGCGACGTTGCTCAGCCATCTGCACGACTACGGAGACTATTCGCTGCACCCAACCGAGGGTCGCACGTTCCCGTCGCCGTTGCCGGGACGGTTGCTGGATTTCGTTTTTCTGCCGGCGGGAGCGCGCCAGCCGGAAAGCCACATCGTGCGCAGCTATTTGTCGGACCACCGGCCCGTGGTGGTGGATTTCGACGTGGCGTGAGGCGGTTGAGGAAATGCAGCCACGCCCGTGTCGGGCGTGCGGATCGAAACCAGTCAGCAGTCTCACGGAGCACGCCCGACACGGGCGTGGCTGCACGGGAAACCAACTCAACCCTGCGAAATCCGGCCCTTCAGGAACGTGAGCACGTCCTGAAACTTGGCCCGGTTGGCTTCGTCGGCGGCGATGAGGTTTTCATGCGCGGCGAGCACGAGGCGGGCGTTCTCAACTTCGCCTTTTTCGGGGACGGAGTTGAGCGCGGAGGGAGCGGTGAGCGTCACACCCGAGCTGTCGGCATCGACGGTGAGCAGGCGGTGGAGGCCGAGGTTGCGCACGAGCTCCAGATTGCGTTCGCCCATGCGGCACAGAACCAGGCTGCCGGCAGGAATATGTTTGCGCAGCTGCAAGGCCACGCCGGCGAGCACACCGAGAAAGGTGCTGTCCATGCTGGTGCAGCCCTGAAAATCCATCACGAACCGCGTCTTTTTGGCGGCGATCAGTTCGCTGAAAAAATCGTTCAGCGCGGCACTGTTTTGAAACGAGGCGCGACCTTCGATGCGGACCGCGACCGGGTCGGAGGACGCATCTACGAGAAAGGTGGGCTTGGAGGCTTCAGCCATGAGCGGTGGAGTTGGCGCGAGGGTCGGACAGACAGGGCGAAAGAGAAGGAGTTTCCCTCTCTTTCGCCCCTTTGCAAGACCCGCGGTTTTTAGTTCGCGGCGATGATCTGGCGCAGCACGTAGGGCAAAATGCCGCCGTGCTGGTAGTAATCGATCTCGATGGGCGTATCGATGCGGCAGCGCACTTTGACAAAGGCCGTCGAACCGTTCTTGCGGGTGATCTTCAGGTCGAGGTCCTGCTGGGGCTTGATCGCGGCGGAGAGGCCGACGACGTCGTAGGTCTCGGTGCCGTCGAGTTCGAGGGTCTGCGCGGTCATGCCTTCCTTGAACTGGAGCGGGAGCACTCCCATGCCGACGAGGTTGGAGCGGTGGATGCGCTCGAAGGACTGCGCCACCACGACTTTGACGCCGAGGAGGTTGGTGCCCTTGGCGGCCCAGTCGCGGGAGGAGCCGGTGCCGTATTCCTGGCCGGCGATCACGATGAGGGGAACACCGCGCTGCTGGTAGGCGATGGACGCGTCGTAGATCGAGGTCTCGGTGCCGTCCGGCCCGATGGTGTTGCCGCCTTCCTTGCCGCCGAGCATCAGGTTCTTGATGCGGACGTTGGCAAAGGTGCCGCGGGTCATGATGCGGTCGTTGCCGCGGCGGCTGCCGTAGGAGTTGAAGTCCTCGAAGGTGACGCCGTTATCGACGAGGAACTTGCCGGCGGGCGAGCTCTTCTTGATGGCGCCGGCGGGCGAGATGTGGTCCGTGGTGACGGAATCACCGAAGATGCCGAGAGCCTTGGCGCCGGTGATTTCCTTGATCGCGCCGGGTTGCAGCGAGAAGTCGGTGAAGAAGGGCGGCTCCTGGATGTAGGTCGAGTTGACGTCGAAGCTGTAAACGTTGCCCGTGGTGGACGGGATCTCGTTCCACTTGGGGTTCTGCTCGGCGAAGTTGCTGTAGAGCTTGCGGAAGACCTCGGGCTTGAGGGCGGCCTGCATCTGGTCGCGCACTTCCTGGAGCGTGGGCCAGAGATCTTTCAAGAAGACGGGCTGGCCGTTCTTGTCCGTGCCGAGGGGCTCGGTCGAGAGGTCGATGTCAACACGGCCGGCGAGCGCAAAGGCGACGACCAGCGGAGGCGACATAAGGAAGTTGCTCTTGATGTTCTGGTGAACGCGGGCCTCGAAGTTGCGGTTGCCGGAGAGGACGGACGCGGCGACGAGATCGTTTTTGACGACGGCCTCTTCGATCTTCGGATCAAGCGGACCGGAGTTGCCGATACAGGTCGTGCAGCCGTAGCCGACGGTCTGGAAACCGAGCTTGTCGAGATACGGGGCGAGGCCGGTCTTTTCGAGATAGTCGGTGACGACACGCGAGCCGGGGGCGAGCGAGGACTTCACAAGCGGGTTGACCGTGAGTCCCTTCTCGACGGCCTTCTTGGCCACGAGACCGGCGGCGAGCATGACCGACGGATTGGAGGTGTTGGTGCAGCTCGTGATGGCGGCGATGAGCACGGAACCGTGGCCGAGCGTGCCGCTCGCATGGCTCTCCGCACCGCGCACGACGTCGGGCGTGGGACGGTTGTTGGCCATCTCCAGCTCGGTGGTCGGGTTGGTGTTGAGCGCCGCGGATTTCGCGGGGGAAACGGGCTCCTGGCTGCCGCCGCCGCACTGGACGGGCGTGCCGTTCATCGAAACCGAAACACGGAGACCGAAGTCCTCGGCCTTTTTGCCAAAGCCGGCCTCGGTGACGGGCTTCGAGAAGGCGGAGATGAACTCGTTCTTCATCTTCGGCAGCTCGATGCGGTCCTGAGGACGCTTCGGGCCGGCGACGGAGGGAACGACGGTCGAGAGATCGAGCGACAGGTCGGTCGAGTAATCGATCTCGCCCTGCTGCGGGATGCCGAAGAGGCCCTGGGCCTTGTAGTAGGCTTCGTAAACGGCGATGTCGGCTTCGTTGCGGCCGGTGGCGCGCAGGTAGTTGCCGCACTCGGCGTCGATCGGGAAGAAGCCCATGGTCGCGCCGTATTCGGGGGCCATGTTGGCGATGGTGGCGCGGTCCACGACGGGCAGCGCGGTGGCGCCGGGGCCGTAGAACTCGACGAACTTGCCAACGACCTTGGCCTTGCGGAGGGTCTGCGTGAGCGTGAGCGCGAGGTCGGTCGCGGTGACGCCTTCGCGCAGCGCGCCGGTGAGGTGCACGCCGACGACGTCGGGCGTGAGGAAATACACGGGCTGGCCGAGCATGCCGGCCTCGGCCTCGATGCCGCCGACGCCCCAGCCGACGATGCCGATGCCGTTGATCATCGTGGTGTGCGAGTCGGTGCCGACGAGCGTGTCGGGATAGTAAACGCCGTTGCCGTCCTTGAGGACGCCCTTGGCGAGATACTCGAGGTTGACCTGGTGGACGATGCCGATGCCGGGGGGAACGACCTTGAAGGTTTCGAAGGCCTGCATGCCCCACTTGAGGAACTGGTAGCGCTCGCGGTTGCGGGAGAACTCGAGGTCGAGGTTCTTCGCGAGGGCATCGGCCGAGCCGGCGAAATCGACCTGCACGGAGTGGTCAACGACGAGGTCAACGGGCACGAGCGGCTCGATGATCTTCGGGTTCTTGCCGATGCGGGCGACGGCGGCGCGCATGGCGGCGAGATCCACAAGGAGCGGCACGCCGGTGAAGTCCTGCAGCACGATGCGGGCGACGACGAAGGGAATCTCTTCGGTGCGGGGCGCCGTGGGCAGCCAGCCGGCGAGATCGCGAATGGCGTGCTCGGAGACGCGTTTGCCGTCGGCGTTGCGCAGGAGCGACTCCAGCACGAGGCGGATCGAGACAGGGAGCTTCTTGATGGCGAAGCCGGACTTCTCGAGCTCGGGGAGCGAGTAGAACTTATAGGTGGCTCCGTTGGCGGTGAAGGTCTGGAGCGTGTTGAACGGGTTGGGAAGACTCACGGTAGGTCGGGTCAGGTCGATGGTTGCGGGGTGTGGAAATGAAAACCGCACCGATGGTCGATCGGTGCGGTGGAAATAAAATTACTTGGCGAGGGCGGCTTTGACGGCGGCGAAATTCGGCAGGTCTTTCGGAGTGGCGGTCTGCTCGGCGTAGCTGACGACGCCGTCGGCTCCGATCACGAACGCGGCGCGGGCCGAGGTGTCACCGATGCCGGCGAGGCCCGGGAAAAGAACGCCATAGGCCTTGGTCGTTTCCTTGTTCAGGTCGGAGACCAGCGTCAGCTTGATGTTGCTGGACTTGGCCCAGGCCTCCTGCGCGAACGGGCTGTCCACGCTGATACCGATCACGTCGGCGCCGAGGCTGGTGTAGCCGGCGAGACCGTTGGAGATGTCGCACATCTCGTCGGTGCACACGCTGGTGTAGGCCAGCGGGAAAAAGAGGAGCACCGTCTGTTTCTTGCCGAAATTGTCGCTCAGCTTGATGTCTTTGAGACCCTCGGCGGTCTTCGTCTTGAGGGTGAAATCAGGGGCTTTGGAACCAACAGCGATGGGCATGGAATGGATGATTTAGGTTAAGAGCGTTGAGCGGCGCGGTTTGCGCGTGAACAAGAACCCGAAGCGTAGAGAGCGCGCGCGGACGCTCGCAATCCGTTTTTCCCGCTAGAAGCGGGCATTCTATTTTGACGGTAAGAAGCATTAGACAAACTGACGGACGGAGTGCCCATGCGTTTTGAAAACACAGGTTTTCGAACACAAAAAAGCGGAGGCGATGAAATCACCTCCGCTTCGCAAGCCCGTGACGGGCTGTAATCAGCGATCGGCTCAGAACTCGACGCCGCTCGGGATGATCGCGCCCTTCGGGACGACCAGCACGCCGTCGCGCACGATGATACCGTGCGGGTAGTCACCGTCGGCTTTGCCCTTGGCGGTGAGCTTCACGTTGTCGCCGATGCGGGCGTTTTTATCGATGATGGTGTGCTCGATGCGGCAGTTGCGACCGACGCCGATGTTGAAGATGCCCTTGCTGGCGTTGTCAGCCTGCTGTTCAGGCGTCTCGTAGTAGTCGGCGCCCATCATGACGACTTCATGCAGGTAAGTCCCCTCGCCCACGTGGGAGCGAATGCCGAGCACGCAGCGCTTGAGCGTCGAGTCGGTGATGATCGAGCCGTCGCCGATGACAACGTGGTCGATGTCGCACTTGTTGAGCTTCGAGGCCGGCAGGTAGCGGTCCTGAGTGTAGATCGGCGCGGTCGGGTCGAAGAAGTTGAACGGAGGCAGCGGGTCGGACAGCGCGAGGTTGGTGTCGAAGAACGCCTTCACCGTGCCGATGTCTTCCCAGTAGCCTTCAAAGATGTGCGAGAAGAGACGCTTTTTGCCGAGGAGGCTCGGGATGACCTCTTTGCCGAAGTCGGTCATGTTGTTGTCGAGCGCATCGGCCAACACCTGACGGTTGAACACGTAGATACCCATGGACGCCAGGCAGTGTTTCTCACCACTGGTGTCATGCAGAGTAGACTCCAGCTTCGAGCTGAGCGTGAGACTCTGGATGATGGCGGGATCCTTGGGCTTTTCGACGAAACGCTTGATGGAAAGATCGTCGTTAACCTCCATCAGGCCGAGGCCTTCGACCTTGGAGACCGGGAACGGAATCGCCGCGATGCTCACGTCGGCCTTGTTGGCGATGTGATCGGCGATGATCTTCCGGAAATCCATGCGATAGAGCTGGTCGCCGGACAGGATCAGCACGTAGTCGTGCTCAAAGCTGCGGAAATGCTGGAGATTGCGGCGAACGGCGTCCGCGGTGCCCTGATACCAGTTGGCGTTTTTCTCCGTCTGTTCGGCGGAGAGAATGTCCACAAAACCGCCGCCGAACGGATCGAAGTGGTAGGTATTTTGCGTGTGGCGATGCAGCGAGGCGGTGTGGAACTGCGTGAGCAAAAACACGCGGTTGATCTCGGAATTGATACAATTACTGATCGGAATATCGACCAGACGATACTTGCCCGCGAGAGGGACCGCCGGTTTGCACCGTTCCGCGGTGAGGGGATACAGACGGGTTCCGCGCCCGCCGCCCATGACCACCGCCAAGACTTTTTTCTGCATGCTCATACTGATTGGATAAAGGATTAGGGATTGGGGTATTACCTTGCGCAGCGTTTGAAGCGGCCCGTAAATTCGCGAGCTTAAATCGGTAAAAAATTATGTGTGGAATCGTAGGTTACGTCGGTCGTCAAAAAGCATCCCCCATCCTCCTCGAAGGCCTGAAGCGCCTTGAGTATCGCGGTTACGACTCCGCAGGCATCGCCGTGCAGCAAAACGGCGTGATCGAGGTGAACCGCAAGGTCGGCCGGGTGGACAATCTCGTCAAAGAGGTCGCCAAGCACAAACTGACCGGCACCACCGGCATCTGCCACACCCGCTGGGCCACCCACGGCGGCGTCACCGAGGCCAACGCCCACCCGCACCTCTCCAGCGACGGCATGATCGCCCTCGTTCACAACGGCGTGATCGAAAACTACTCCGCGATCAAAAAGTTCCTCCTGACCAAGGGCTTCACTTTCACCTCCGAAACCGACACCGAGGTGCTCTCCAATCTCGTCGCCTACCACTACGCCAAGGAGCCCGTCGCCCCCGCCGGAGAGAGCCGCTTCCTCCACGCCGTGCGCAAAACCCTCCGCCACGTCGAGGGCACCTACGGTATCGCCGTGCTCTGCAAGGACTGCGTTGGCGAAATCGTCGCCGCCCGCAAAGGCTCCCCGCTCATCCTCGGCGTGGGTGAGAACGAATACATCCTCGCCTCCGACGTCTCCGCGCTCGTCAGCCGCACCCAGAACGTCGTTTATCTGAAGGACGGAGAGGTCGTCCACGTCACCGAAAAACAATTCTCCATCTCCACCCTCGACATGGAAGATGTGTCGCCGGTCGTGGACAAGGTCACCTGGTCGGTCGAAGCCGCCGAGCTCAACGGCTACGCGCACTTCATGGAGAAGGAGATCTTCGAGCAGCCCGCCGCCCTCGAAAACTCCATGCGCGGCCGCTTCTCCGAGGACGGCTCCACCGCCAAGTTCGGCGGTCTCAACCTCGGTCCCGTGGACTTCCGCCAGATCGACCGCTTCGCCTTCCTCGGTTGCGGCACCGCCTGGCACTCCTGCCTGGTCGCCGAGCATCTGATCGAACGTTTCGCCCGCGTGCCCGTCGAGGTGGATTACGCCTCCGAGTTCCGCTATCGCAACGCCCCGCTCTCCGGCAACCCGCTCTTCTTCGTGATGAGCCAGTCTGGCGAAACCATCGATACGCTCGGCGCCCTCCGCGAAGCCCAGCGCAAGGGCTACAAGGTTCTCGCGATCAACAACACGGTCGGCTCCACCATCGCCCGCGAAGCCGACGGCGGCATCTACCAGCACGTCGGTCCCGAGATCGGCGTCGCCTCGACCAAGGCCTTCACCTCGCAGCTTCTCATCGGTGCAATGCTCGCCCTCCACGTCGCCCGCATGCGCGACATGAGCTTCGCCGACGGCGTCGAATACGTTGCAGCCCTTAAAAAAGCCCCCGACCTCGTTCGCAAAGCCCTCGAACAGGCCGCGCATATCAAGGCCGTCGCGAAACGGTTCTCGAAGTTCAACGACATGCTGTTCCTCGGACGCCTCTCGCTGTTCCCGATCGCCCTCGAAGGCGCTCTGAAGCTCAAGGAAATCTCCTACATCCACGCCGAGGGTTATCCCGCCGCCGAGATGAAGCACGGCCCCATCGCCCTCATCAACGAAGAGTGCCCGAGCGTGTTCTTCGCCCCCAAAGGCGAGATCTTCAACAAGGTCGTCTCCTCCATGCAGGAAGTGAAGGCGCGCAAGGGTCCCGTCATCGCCATCATCACCGAAGGCTGCGAACTCCCTGCCGGCCTCGCCGACGAAATCATCACGATCCCCGAGTGCCACGAAGCCGTGCTGCCCATCGTCGCCACGATCCCCGTGCAACTTCTCAGCTATTACATCGCCTGCGAACGTGGCTGCGACGTGGATAAACCCCGCAACCTCGCAAAGTCCGTCACCGTCGAATAACGCATTCCGCCACGCGTCTTTCATCCGCCTGCCATGAACATTTTCCCCCGTCGCGAAGACTTCCTGAAGCTCGCCGCCCAAGGCAACGTCATCCCCGTTTACGCCGACCTCATGGCGGATTTCGAGACGCCCGTCTCCGCCTACGCGAAACTCAAGACCGCCGGCCCGTCCTACCTCCTTGAATCCGTCGAAGGCGGCGAACAGCTCTCCCGTTACAGCTTCATCGGCTGCCGCCCGCGCAAGATTTTCATCTGCGGCCCGCAAATCACGACCATCCGCATCCCCGCGCAATCCGGCCAGCCCGCGCGCACTGAAACCGTCCCCACCCCCCTGGATCCGCTCAAGCTCATCGAGGCTGAGATGGCCGGCCACCACCCCGTCAACATTCCGGGGCTCCCCCGCTTTACCGGCGGCGCCGTAGGATTTATCGGATACGAATACGTCACACGCATCGAGCCGACCGTGCCCGCCGCGAAGATCGACGAGCTCGGCATGCCCCTGCTCTACTTCATGCTGTCGGACTCGCTGCTGATCTTCGACCGCGCCAAGCAAACGCTCCGCCTCTGCGTCAACGCCCACCTGCGCACCGCCGCCGATCCCGCCGCCGCCTACGACGCCGCCGTCGCCGAGCTCAACTCGCTTTACGCGCTCCTCCGCGAACCCAGCTCCCTCGCGCCCGCGCCCATCGTCGAACCACCCAAGGTCTCCGTCCCCGCCGGCAACTTCACCCAACCCGCCTTCGAGGCCGTCGTCGAAAACTGCAAGGAGTTCATCCGTTCCGGCGACATCATCCAGTTCGTCCCGTCGCAGCGGTTCACCAAGCCGTTCACCAAGTCGCCGCTCGATCTCTATCGCGCCCTGCGCACGGTCAACCCGTCGCCCTACATGTTCATCCTCGAGGCCGACGACTTCGCCATCGTCGGCGCATCGCCCGAGGTTCATGTGCGCCTCACCGACGGACTCGTCGAGATCCGCCCCATCGCCGGCACCCGCAAGCGCGGCGTCACCCACGCCGACGACCTCGCTCTCGAAAAAGACCTCCTCGCCGACCAGAAGGAACGCGCCGAGCACCTCATGCTCGTGGATCTCGCGCGCAACGACATCGGCCGCGTCTGCCAATACGGCACCGTTACCGTCCCCGAGAGCTTCGTCATCGAACGCTACTCGCACGTGATGCACATCGTCTCGCAGGTCGAAGGAAAGATCGCCCCGGATAAGACCGCCTACGACCTCATGCGCGCCACCTTCCCCGCCGGCACCGTGAGCGGCGCTCCCAAGATCCGCGCCATGCAGATCATCGCCGAAAACGAGCCCTCTCAGCGCGGCTTCTACGCCGGCGCCCTCGGCTACTTCGGCTACGACGGCAACAGCGACACCTGCATCATGCTCCGCACGTCGCTCATCAAAGACGGAAAGATCCACATCCAGGCCGGCGCCGGTGTAGTTGCAGATTCGATACCGACCTCCGAATACCAGGAAACCGTCAACAAAGCCTCCGCCCTCTTCAAAGCGGTCGCCATGGCCGAGCAGTTCTGATCCGCCTCCGCCAGGAAACCCGACGATGCCGTCGTCGGGTTTCCTTCCTCAGGCCACTCCCATCTCCGGCACCCGGCCAAAGTCCTGGGTGACCGCCTCGCACAGGCCTGCGAATGTCTCCTCTGCCAGCGGCAGTTTGCGTCCCTTCAAAAATGACACGCCCCAGCGGCGCTTCAGCTTGCGCTTGCCCAGCGGAATCGAAACCAGCGCCCCCCGGGCCAGTTCCTCGCGCGCGATCCATGGCGCGATCACGCCCGCGCCGATGCCGATCTTCACGAGCTCCTTGATCGCCTCCATGCTGCCCAGCTCGATCACGTTTTGCAGAGCAACGCCTTCCTCGCGGAAATACTCGTCCACCAGACGGAACGTGTAACTGCTCTTGTTGTAGAGCACCAGCGTCTCGGCCCCGATCTCCTCGCGCGGAGCCTTCCGCTTCTGCGCCCACGGGTGCATCGGCGAAACAAGAAAGCGCAGTTCATCGTCGAACAATGGACGAAACATCAGATCTGCCGCGTTGGCCTCGGACTCCAGTGTGAGCGCGATATCGACCTGGTTGCTGCGCAGCAACTCAAGCTGGCGCGGATGGTCGCCCGACTCGATTTTGATCACGCACTTCGGAAAGCTCTGCTTAAATTCACGCAGCACTGTAGGGAGAATGTGGTGACACGCCGTCGTGCTCGCGCCCACGCGCAGGCGCCCGTGCCCCCAGTTCTGCAGCTCTTCCAGAGACGTGCGTGCATCCTGCATCTCGCGCAGAATTTTTTCCGCATGAGGCAGCAACTGCTCGCCGGCCTGGGTCAGGTGAACTTTTTTGCCCACCCGATCAAATAGGCGCACACCCATGTCTCGCTCGAAGGTCTTGATCGTATGGCTCACCGCCGACTGCGTAAGAAAGAGATCCTTCGCGGCCATGGTAAAACTGCCTCTCCGTGCGAGAGTTACGAAGGCCAGCATCTGGCGGCTGTCGAGTGTGGTGCTCATAATGAATGAAGATTGCTCATCATTTTAATTAAATCTTTGAAAAGCATTTCTTGTTCCAAACGCAGTCCATGGCACGTCGGACGCTAGTTGCAAGGACATCCACACCATGACCGCGACCAACAAGAAAACCACCGCCGTTTCCGCGCCGCGCCGCCCGCTGCGCATCGGTTTTATCGCGCTCAACGACTCCGCCCCGATCATCGTCGCCCATGAAAACGGCTTCTTCCAGAAGCACGGCCTGAATGTGGAACTGAGCCGCGAGGTCGGCTGGGCCACGATCCGCGACAAGATCATCCACCGCGAACTCGACGCGGCCCACGCCCTCGGCGCGATGGTCATCAGCACCACGCTCGGCCTGAACTGCCTGCCCTGCGAATGCCTCACCGCCTTCGTCCTCAACACCGACGGCAACTGCATCACCCTTTCCGAGGATCTCTGGAAACGCGGCGTGCGCGACGCGGTCACCATGCGCGACGAGATCGTCCGCTCCCGCCATGAGCGCACCTACGTTTTCGGCGTCGTCTTCGCCCAGTCATCCCATCGCATCCACATCTGCGACTGGCTGCGCAGCGGCGGCATCGACCCCGAGAAAGACGTCCGCATCGTCGTCGTGCCCCCACCCCAACTGTTTCGCAACCTCGCCGCCGGCACCATCGACGGCTACTGCGTCGGCGATCCGTGGAACTCCCTCGCAGTGCGTGAAAAAATCGGCTGGTGCCCGTCCGTCAGCCCCGACCTCGCCCCCGGCCACGCCGAGAAGGTGCTCATGGTCCGCAGCGATTTCGCCGAGAACCGCTCCGACGAACATCTCGCCATCATAGCCGCCCTCTCCGAGGCCGCCGCGCTGTGCGACAACCCCGATTTCCGTCCCGAACTCTGCAATCTGCTCGCCCGTCGCGAATACATGAACGTCCCCGCCCGGGTCATCCAGGCGAGCCTCGTCGGCCCGTTCGACTCGGGCCATGGCAACTTCGTTCCGGCCACGGACTTCATTCGCTACCACCGCAACGGCGCCAACGACCCCACCGCCGCCAAGGCCGCCTGGCTCATCGAGGGCTTCACCCGCCATCGCTTCCTGCCCGCCGGCATGACCGTCCCCGCCGATCTCGGCGCCCGCACTTTCCGCTCCGACCTATACAACCTCGTTCAGAAACCTTCCCGCACCACCCGCCATGACAAAGCACTCGTCCACGCCTGATTCAAACGATCTCCGCCGTCTCAACCGACGCGCGTTCTTCTCCACCGCCGCCAAGGGCCTCGGCGCCGCCGCCCTGCTCGCCAACCTGCCCAAAGGCTGGTCCGCCCCCGACACCGGCGCGTCCGAAGCCCCCGAGACGACCGACATCAACTTCGGCATGATCGCGCTGACCGACTGCTCGCCGATCGTCATCGCCCACGAGAAGGGCCTTTTCAAAAAATACGGCATCAACTCCAAGGTGACCAAGGGCGCCAACTGGGCCGCCATCCGCGACAATCTTTCCACCGGTTCCATCCAGGCCACGCACATGCTCTACGGCATGCCGTTCGCCTCGACCATGGGCCTCGCCGGTTCGCCCAAGAAGCCGATGATCATCCCTTGGGTGCTCAACCGCAACGGCCAGGCCATCACCCTCAAAAACGAGTTGAAGGGCAAAGTCGGCGCCGACCCGAAGGCCCTCAAGCCCTTCGTTGACCAGGCCAACAGCCTCGGCGAACCGCTCACCTTCGCGATGACCTTCCCGCCCGGCACCCACAACATGTGGCTGCGCTACTACCTCGCCGCCGGCGGCATCAACCCCGACAAGGACGTCAACCTCATCGTCGTTCCCCCGGCCCAGATGGTCGCCAACATGAAGATCGGCAAGATGGACGGCTTCTGCGTCGGCGAGCCCTGGGGCGCCCGCGCCATCTCCGACAAGATCGGATACACCTCCGTCACCACGCAGGACATCTGGAAGAACCACCCCGAGAAGGTCTGCGCCTTCACCGAGGAGTTCGCCAACAAGAACCCCAAGACCGTCAAGGCCATCCTCAAGGCCCTTCACGAGGCCAGCGTCTGGCTCGATGTCGTTGAGAACCGCGCCGAGCAGTGCCAGATCGTTTCCAAGGCGACCTACATCAACTGCGCCCCCGAGATCATCCTCGGCCGCCTCCTCGGCGATCTCGACTACGGCGACGGCCGCAAGGTCAAGGACGCCTCCCCGATGCACTTCAGCAAAAACAACTGCAACTATCCGCAGCCCAAGCACGGCTCCTGGTTCCTCTCGCAGTTCCGCCGCTGGGGCATGGTCACCGGCGCGCCTGACTACGCCGCGATCAACAAGAAAGTTATCCGCAACGACATCTACGAAGAGGCCATGAAGGAAATCGGCGTCACCACCGGCGGCCTCGATAACACTCCCGAAACCCTCTTCGACGGCGTCACCTTCAATCCCGCCGACCCCGAGGGTTATGCCAAGGGCTTCGCGGTTAAAAATCTGAAGGGCTGATCCACCGCTTCATCGTCAACCCGGCATTCGACGGCCTCCGTTCGCACCACGCGATCGGGGGCCGATAGCGGCGAGCCGTGCGCCCGCCAGACTCAAGACTCTCTTTCATGAACAAATTCAAACTCGATTGGCTCATCCTGCCTCTCATCGGCGTCGTCATCATGCTCGCCCTTTGGCACGGTCTCGCCGGCAAAAAAATCTATGTCCTCACGACAGGCATCGATGAGGTCGGCGCGCTCGTCTCCGCCCTTCCCGAAGGTGATGCCAAACTCAAAGCCGTCCGTCCTCAACTCGTCTCCGGCAACGTCGAGGCGCTCAAGGCCAGGCCCGACGTGTGGGAAGCCGTGAAGGACTCATTCGAGGAAAAACGCGTCGGCCTGATCCCCGACCTGCCCAACGTCGTCGAGACCTGGGTATCCAGTAAACCTTACATCGTCGATCCCTGGACCAAGCGCGGCGAAATGGATCAAGGCATCCTGCGTTTCACCTGGTATTCGCTCGTGCTGGTGGCCCAAGGCTACGCCATCGCCCTCATCATCGGCGTCCCGCTCGGCTTCTGCCTCGGTCTCTCCAAGACGTTCACCAAGATGTTCGATCCGCTCATTCAGGTGCTGCGCCCCGTCTCCCCGCTCGCCTGGCTCCCGCTGGGACTCGTGCTCTTCATGCGCGCCGGTCCCGAGGCCGGCACCTACGCCGCCCTTTTCACCATCGCTCTCTGCGGCATGTGGCCGACCGTTCTCAACACCGCCGTCGGCGTGCGCGCCGTCCCGCAAGATTACCTCAACGTCGGCCGCGTCCTGAAGCTCTCCCGCTGGAAGATGCTCACCAAGATCCTCATCCCCGCGACCCTGCCCTACATGTTCACCGGCTTCCGCCTCAGCCTCGGTATCGCGTGGCTCGCCATCGTCGCCGCCGAGATGCTCACCGGCCGTCCCGGCGCCGGCGGCTTCCTCTGGCAGGAATACAACGCGCTCATCTATGAGCACATCATCTTCTCGATTCTCACCATCGGTATCGTCGGCCTCATCCTCGACCGCCTCATGTCCCTCGTCGAGGCGCGCTTCAAGGCCATCAGCTAAACCGTCATGGCTTTTCTCGAACTCAAAAACGTCTCCAAGGGCTACGACGGACACCAAGTGTTGTCCGATGTGAACCTGTCCATCGCCGAGGGCGAATTCGTCGCCATCGTCGGCTACTCCGGCCAGGGCAAGACCACGCTCATTTCCCTCATGGCCGGACTCATCAAGCCCGACTCCGGCGAGGTCAGTCTCGAAGGCAAAATCGTCGAGGGTCCGGGGCCCGACCGCGGTCTCGTTTTCCAAAACTACAGCCTCCTCCCCTGGCTCACCGTTTACGAAAACATCGCCCTGGCCGTGGACCAGGTCTTCCCCGAAAAGTCCGCCGCCGAGCGCACCGCCCACGTCGATAAATACATCGCGATGGTGAAGCTATCCCACGCCAAGGACCGCCTGCCCAAGCAGCTCTCCGGCGGCATGCGCCAGCGCGTCTCGGTCGCCCGCACCCTCGCCATCCAGCCGCACATCCTGCTCCTCGACGAGCCGCTCGGCGCCCTTGACGCACTGACCCGCGCCACCCTTCAGGATGAAATCGGCGGCATCTGCCAGTCCGAGGGCAAAACCGTCGTCCTCATCACGAACTCCGTGGACGAAGCCCTCCTCCTCGCCGACCGCATCATCCCGCTCACCATCGGACCCGGCGCGACCCTCGGCGAATCCGTCCCCGTCTCGCTCGCCCGCCCCCGCGACCGCACCGCTCTCAACCACGATCCCGAGTTCAAGCGCCTTCGCGCCCTCGTGACCAACCAGCTGCTCGGCTTCAACGCCGCGCGAAAAAAGAACACCGTCAGCAAAAAGCTGATCCTTCCCGACATCCTCCCCGAGGACCTCGACGCCCCGCGCGTCAGCCGCCCTCCCCTCCGTCCCGGCGAGGAAAAACGCGAGGACATCCAGATCGCCTGAGAGCGCCCGCCACATGAGCAAATTCCTCGAAATCTCCCAGCTCGTTAAGACCTTCCCCACGCCCAAGGGGCCGCTCACCGTCGTGCGCGACTTCAACCTCGGTGTGAAGAAGGGCGAGTTCATCACCCTCATCGGCCACTCCGGTTGCGGCAAATCCACCGTCCTCTCGATGGTAGCCGGCCTTACCGATGTTTCCGAAGGCGGCATCATTCTCGCGAACAAGGAAGTCACCGGCGCCGGCCCCGATCGCGGCGTCGTGTTCCAGGCACCTTGCCTGCTGCCTTGGTTCACGGCCTTCGAAAACGTCATGCTCGGCATCGACCAGGTTTACTACACCGCATCGAAGCTCGAGCGCCGTCAGATCGCCGAATACTACCTCACGATCGTCGGTCTGAGCGACGCCATGCACAAGCGCCCCGGCGAACTCTCGCAAGGCATGCGCCAGCGCTGCGGCATCGCCCGCGCCTTCGCGCTCTCGCCCAAGATGCTCCTTCTCGACGAGCCGTTCGGCATGCTCGATTCGCTTACCAAATACGAACTCCAGGACGTCCTTCTCGACCTCTGGCAGCGCGACCAGAAGACCGCCCTCATGGTCACGCACGACGTGGACGAGGCCCTCTATCTCTCCGATCGCGTCATCATGATGACCGACGGCCCCGAGGCCACGGTCGGAGACATCCTTGAGGTCAATTTCGAGCGCCCCCGCACCCGCAAACAGCTGCTTGAGGATCCGGAGTATTACCGGCTCCGCGAGTATCTCCTGCACTTCCTCAACGAGCGCTCTCACCACCGCCCGGGCAAAGCCGGACAACCCGCGCTCGCCCACGCCTAAATCACTTCCCGCCAGGTCCACCATCCAACTAACAGACAACCACACCATGAATCGCAATACACGCAAACTCCTCGCGGCCCTCACTGCCATTGGGGCCGCTTCCGTCGCCACCGCGCAGTTCTATCCACCGCCTCCTCCCGCCTACCCGGGCTTCACCAATTTCAAGCTCCGCGCCGCCGACCCTTACATGGGCCAGTGGGACGTCGGCCTGAACATCCGCGCCCGCCTTGAAGCCAAGGACGACGCCGGCTTCACCTCCGCCGGTCAGAACCGTGATTTCTCCGGTGGTCGCCCGGCCGGTCCGCTGAACGGCGACCGCTTCGACAACAACAACACTTACGGAGTCGCTCGCGTGATGCCGCGCATCGGCTACACCGACAAATGGTATCAGGTGTTTGTCCAAGGTCGCGCCAACGTCTCCATCGACGACGAACGCGGCAACAACGGCACCACCTTCGCTCCTCCCGGCGCCACGCCCGGTATCACCGCCGGCGACGGTGAGCAGGAAAACAACTACGACCTCAGCCTTCATCAGGGCTTCATCTTCGTCGGCAACCACAAGGAGTTTCCCGTCTCCGCCAAGATCGGACGCCAGGAACTCGTCTACGGCGATCAGCGCCAGGTCGGCCATTTCCTCTGGAACAACAACGGCCGCAGTTTCGACGCCGGCAAGGTTCGTTATCAAAACGCGTTCGGCGGCGTGGATGTCTTCACCGGCAGCGTCGTCTATCACGACAACCGCAACTTCGACAAATCACACCTCGATAGCGAACAGTTCTCCGGCGCCTACTTCAATCTCACGAAGCTTCCCGGCATCACCCAGAAGCAGATCGTCGAGACCTACCTCTACAGTCGCAACGTCGACCGCGACAGCCTCAACGAGGATTGGGGTGGCGTCGCCGCCCCCTTCCGCCAGCCCTACGTGCAGGATCTCTACACCGCCGGCCTCCGCGTGAAGTCCAAGCCCAACGCCTACGGCAACTGGGATTACAGCGGCGAACTCATGCACCAGTTCGGCACCATCAACAGCCGCAGCGCGGTCACCGGCGCTACCGGCGGCACAGCGGTCACCCCGGTCAGCTCCGCCGCCGCACTCAACTCCGCGCCCGAGCTCGACCAAAACGCCTACGCCGCCATCGCCCAGGTCGGCTACACTTGGTCCGATCTCGCCTGGCAGCCGCGTCTCTCGCTCACCTACAGCTACGCTTCGGGTGACAAGGATCGCTCCGACGGCACGTCCAACACATTCCAGAACCAGTTCGCCACCACGCACTTTTTCTATGGCTACATGGACCTGAACAGCCTGCAGAACTTGCACGACATCCGCCTCGCTCTTGAGGCCAAGCCCACGCCTAAACTCCGCATCTCCGCCGAGACCCACTTCCAACGCCTCGCCAGCACCGACGACTATTGGTATAACGTCGGCGGCGTTCCCCGCGTCGGCGGCACCCAGGCCGCGTTTGTCGGTGCTACCGGCACTACTGCCGGCACCGGTTACGGTATCAACTCCAACAACAGCGCCGACCTCGGCATCGAGGTGGACCTGAACTTCAGCTACTCGCCCGTTCCTTACTTCAACATCGAGGGTGGCGTGAGCCACTACTTCCGCGGCGACTACATCAAGCAGTCGTGGGCCAGCGCCCCCGGCAGTTCGACCGACGCCGCCTACGCCTACCTCCAGCTCACCATCAACCTCTGATCTCCGTCCGCCCCGGACTCTCTCGATCACAACCCATCAAGGGCGGCCCTCCAGGGCCGCCCTTCTTTTTAACCAACCATGACCAAAGCCACGCTCACCACGATCATCCTAGACGCCAAAAAAGCCCGCGGCCTCACCTGGGCCGCTCTCTCCGAGGCCGCCGGTCTCTCCGAAGTTTACACCACTTCCGCCTGCCTCGGTGAAAACGCCCTGCCCGCCGATTCCGCCGCGCGCGTCGCCACCGCCCTCGACCTCGGGCCCGACGTCGCCGAGGCCCTCGCCGAGTTCGCCAACAAGGGCGAGCAGGCCTCCACCGTATCCAAGGAACCCCTTCAATACCGCTTTCAGGAGATCATCTACGTCTACGGCCCCACGCTGAAGGCCCTCATCGAGGAAAAATTCGGCGCCGGCATCATGAGCGCCATCGACTTCACCATGACGGTCGACCGCGTCGCCGATCCCAAGGGCGACCGCGTGAAGATCGAGATGTGCGGCAAATTCCTCGGCTATAAAACGTGGTGATTGTCCGCGCGCCCGTGCTCAATTTCGAGCACGCACGCCGGTCAATTTTGTATCCGATAAACCAAGACAACGGCCATTCCCTCCGGCGTTTCCCCGGAAACGCCGCATGAAAAGATTTCCCGCTGCGCTTTAGCCGTGCGTCGCACCGGTCTCATCCTGCCTCCCGCCTCACGGCCTCCTCTCGAAACAGGTGACTCAAAACTCCCCCCAGATTAAACATGAGTAACTTTCATCATAACTTCAAAAACTATGATCAACGATACTCATAATTAGGTATGAATATAGCTCATGGCGAGGTGCTCAATTTCGCGCACCGCCTATGAACATCGCCCAACTCAAGAAATCCGGACACTGGCCCACGCTCGCCACGTCGTTCCTTTATTTCGACGTCAGCTTCATGGTGTGGACGATTCTCGGCGCCCTCGGCGCGTTGATCGCCCCCCAGCTCGGCCTCAATGCCCAGCAAAAATTCTTAATGGTCTCCACGCCCATCCTTGCCGGCGCCGTGCTGCGCATCGCCCTGAGCATGCTCGTCGACCGAATCGGCACCAAGACCACGGGCATCATCGCCCAGCTGGTCGTCATGGCCGGCCTCGTCGTCGCCTGGCAGTTCGGCATCTCCTCGCTTAACCAGGCCCTGATGCTCGGCGTCGTCCTCGGCGTTGCCGGTGCAAGCTTCGCGGTGGCCCTGCCACAATCCGGCCGCTGGTATCCGCCCCACATGCAGGGCGTCGTGCTCGGTCTCGCCGGCGCGGGTAACGTCGGCGTGGTCATCGACCATCTGCTCGCCCCGCGCATCGCCGCCGCCTGGGGCTGGCAGTCCGTGTTCGGCTTCGCCCTCATCCCGCTCGGCCTCGCGTTCATCCTCTATGTGATTTTCTCCAAGGAACCTCCCGGCGAATTCAAAAAGAAAAAACTCTCCGACTACGCCAAGCTCCTCGGCGAACGCGACGCCCACTGGTTCTGCTTTTTCTACACCATCAGCTTCGGCGGTTTCGTCGGCCTCGCCACCGCCTTCGCCATCTACTTCAAAGACCAGTTCCATCTCAGCCCCGTCCACGCGGGTGAGATGGCCGCGTTCTGCACGCTCGTCGGCGCCCTCGGTCGCCCCATGGGCGGCGCTCTCGCCGACAAACTCGGCGGCATCCGCGCGCTCAGCGTATTTTATTCGGTAGCCGCCGTCGCCATGGTCGGCGCCGCCCTCACCACCAATCTCTGGATCTGCGGCGGCGCGTTCTTCATCGCCTCCGGCGCGTTCGGTATGTGCAACGGTTCCGTCTTCCAGCTCCTGCCCCAGCGCTTTGCCAAGGACATCAGCGTCATGACCGGTCTCGTCGGCTGCGGCGGCGGCCTCGGAGGCTTCGTCCTCGGTATGTTCTTCGGCACGTCCAAGGAATACACCGGCAGCTACACCACCGGCATCATCTTCTTTGCCGGTCTGTGCGTCGTCGCCCTCGTCGGTCTCACCACCGTGAAACGTCGCTGGCGCACCACCTGGGGCGCCACCGCCGCAGCCCGCATCTGAGCGGCCCCGCCTGCACCCGCCCGCATGAAGGTCCAGTCCACCACCTACGGCGCACCCCGCCGTGCCGCCGCTCCGTCTGAGGATGCGTTTCGCGTCCACGAGGGCGATGGCCGCGTCGTCGCCGTGCTCGCCGACGGTCTCGGCTCCAGCAAGGCCGGTGGTGCCGCCGCCCGTCGCGCAGTGGACATGCTCGTGGACTACTACCTCGCCCGCCCGCAGGCGTGGAGCCCAAGGCGCGCCCTCGCCGAGTTCGCCGCGCAGATCAACCGGGTCTTCCACCTCGAATCCCAACTCCTCTACGGTTCGCCCGAATTGCTCTGCACCCTGAGCGCTGTCGCCCTCGAAGGCGGACGCCTCTACGGCTTCAATGTCGGCGATTCCCCGATCTATCTCTGGCGCCGCGGCGCCCTGCGTCTGCTCTCCCAGGCCCACAACGTCGCCCAGCCCGGCATGGAACACGTGCTCACGCGCGCCGTCGGACTTGAAGACTCCATCGAGCCCGCCGCCTTCGAATGCGATCTCGAGGACGGCGATCTCATCGTGCTCTGCTCCGATGGAGTCAGCACCGCCCTCACATCCGATGCGCTCTACGCCTTGTTCGCCCGCCGCGCCGCCGCCCGCACCCTCGTCACCGCCGCCCTCGACGTCATCTCCGAACACCCCGAACTCGCCGACGACGCCAGCGCCATCGTCCTCGAAGTAGAAACACGCGGCTGGAGCGGCAGTGCGGAAGCCACCCGCCCCTTCGAAGTCCTGCCCGCGCTCAACGCCGGCGAACGCATCGACGGTTACGAACTGGTCCGCCCGCTCCAGGAAGGCGACCGCGTCTGGCTGGCCCGCCGCGCCGACGGCACCCGCCACGTGCTCAAATTTCCCCCGCTCGAAGCGCGCACCGACGAAGCCCGTGCCGACGCATTCATCCGCGAACTCTGGCGCGCCGCCCGCATCGACTCCCCTGATTTCGTCCGCGCTCTGACCCCCGCCGAAGGCTCGCTGCGTTACTACGCGATGGAGTTCGTCGACGTTCCCACGCTCCGCGAAAGTCTAAAAAAACAATCCCTGCGCGCCGAAGATGCCGCCGAGCTCGGCCGCTTCCTGCTGCGCTCCGGCCAGTTCATCCTCTCCCGCGATCTCGTCCACGGCGATCTCAAGCCCGACAACATCCTCGTCCTCGGCGAATCCCCGGCGCGTTTTCAACTCATCGATTTCGGCAGCGCCGCCGAGGTGTTCTCCGTCACTTCGCGCGCCGGCACGCCTAGCTACCTCGCCCCCGAGCGTTTCCACGGCGCCGCCCTCTCCGAGCGCACCGAAATCTTCGCCATCGGCGTGACTCTCTACGAAGCCCTCACCCGCACCTACCCCTACGGCGAGGTCGAACGTTTCCAGACTCCGCGCTTCGACAACCCGCCCAAACCGCCCTCCCGCCTGAATCCCGTCATCCCCCCCTGGCTGGAAGCGATCATCCTCCGCGCCATCTCCCCCGACGCCACCCACCGCTACCAACATTTCTCGGAGATGGCCTACGATCTAGACCACCCCGAAACCGTCGTCGCCTACGCCCGCCGCGACGCCGCCCTGCTCGAACGCGACCCCCTGTTCTTTTACAAACGCCTGAGCTTCGTCCTCTTCCTGATCGTGCTCGTCCTGGCGGCCCTCCTCCTCAGGGCAAAATGAGCAATATCATTCATCATTATTTAAAAAACTATTCACCGCTTTAATCGCTCAGCGCCCCTCCGTGGCATCACCGGTGCTAAATTCACACACGTCTCCATGACCGAAACTCCCAAAGCATTCCCCTTCGAACCCGCCCGGACCTTCACCGCCGAGCAAAAGGAATACCTGCAAGGCTTCATGGCCGGCGCCTCCGTTTCCTTCGGAGGAATGACCACCGTGTCGTCCGCCCCCGCCCAGGCGGCCCCTTCCGCCGAGGCCGTCGTCCACGGCACCCCGCTGGGCGACCTCTGCAAGGAAGAGCTTTGGAAGCACAACGAGAACCCCCTCGACGCCTGGGAGCGACTCATCGCCCATTCCAACGCCGACAAGTTCCCCGATGCCGAGAACATGTATCGGTTCAAAACCCACGGTCTGTTCTACGTCGCCCCCGCCCAGGACAGTTTCATGATCCGCCTGCGCGTCCCCGCCTGCGAGATCAGCTCCCATCAGTTTCACGGACTCGCCGACCTCGCCGCCGAAATCGGCAACGGCCAGATCGATCTCACCACACGCGGCAACATCCAGCTCCGCGAACTCCGCCCCCGCGATCTCGTCACCGTGCTCACGCGCGTGCAGGAGCTCGGCCTCACTTCGCGCGGTGCCGGCGCCGACAACATCCGCAACGTCACCGCGTCCCCCAACTGCGGCTTCGACCCGTCCGAGGTCCTCGACGTGCGCCCCTACGCGAAAGCGGTTCACCACTACATCATGAACCACCGCGACTGCTACGGGCTGCCGCGCAAGTTCAACATCGCCTTCGACAACGGCGGCAGCCTCACCGTCGCCGCCGACACCAACGACGTCGGCTTCATCGCCACCCGCGTCACCACGCCCACGCCCGCCGCCGCCCCGGGAGTTTATTTCCGCGTCCAGCTCGGCGGCATCAGCGGACACCAGGATTTCGCCCGCGACACCGGCCTGCTCATCAACCCCGACCAGGCCGTCGCCCTCTCCGCCGCGATCGTCCGCGTCTTCGCCGAAAACGGCGACCGCACCAACCGCAAAAAGGCCCGCCTCAAATACGTCCTCGATAAGTGGGGCTTCGACCGCTTCCTCGACGAGGTTCAGAAAAAACTCTCCTTCCCGCTCGTGCGCGTCCCCCTCGCCGCCTGCGAACCCCGCCGCCCGCTCATCAAGCACGGCTGGATCGGACCCTACTCGCAGGCCCAGCGCGGCTTCACCTCCATCGGCGTCGGCATCCCCGTCGGCCGCATGTCGGCGAAACAGATGCACGGCCTCGCCACCCTCGCCGCCAACTTCGGAAAAGCCGACCTCCGCCTCACCGTCTGGCAGAACGTCATCATCCCCCACGTTCCCAACGCCCTCGTCGCCTCCGCCTGCCGCCAGCTCCAGAACATGGGCTTCACCACCGAGGCCTCCAGCACCACCAGCGGCATCGTCGCCTGCACCGGCAGCCGCGGCTGCAAATACGCCGCCGCCGACACCAAGGGCGCCGCCGGCACCCTCGCCAAGCATTTCGCCTCCTCCGGCCTCGCTGTCGAGCAACCCGTCAACATCCACTTCACTGGCTGCGCCAACAGTTGCGCCCAGCACTACTGCGGCGACATCGGCCTCATCGGCGCGAAACAGCCCGACGGCGCCGACGGCTTCCACATCGTGCTCGGCGGCGGCATGGACCACGAGCAGGGCATCGCCCGCGAGGTCTTCCGCGGAGTCCGCGCCACCGAGGTGCCCGCCCTCGCCGAAAAAATCCTCCGCGCCTACAACACGCGCAAGACCTCCGGCGAGACGTTCGTCCAATGGAGCCGCCGCCACTCCGTCAAAGAGCTCCAGGAGTTCCTCTCCTCCTAACCGTTTTCGTTTCCGCCGCCATGTCCACTCTCCCGCAAATTCCCGATTCCGCCCCTTTCTCGCCCGAGCAGCGCGCCTGGCTCAACGGCTTCCTCGCCGGCATCTTCAACCGCGCCCCCGGCGGTTCCCCCGCCCAGGCCCCCTCCGCCAAGCTCACGCCGCTGACCCTCCTCTACGGCAGCCAGACTGGCACCGCCGAATCCCTCGCCAAGCAGGCCGCCAAGGAAGCCGGCAAGCGCGGCTTCGCCCCCGCCATTCTCGACATGGCCGGCGTATCCGC
>DATHXF010000133.1:0-9500 GCA_035459785.1 Rariglobus sp.
GGTTTGCTTCCGGCTAGCGTCCCGAGCCGCGGAATCACGAGCCAGTGAAGAATGCTGTCACCGGCGGCGATCGTGTAGTCGGGGCATTCGGTCCGGCATTCTGCGCGAAAATCCTCCAGCGAGCGAAGATGGTTGCGCGCCAGGTCCGCGAGTTTGCGTCCCTGCTCGGTCAGCTTGAGCAACTTGCCCTGGCGTTGCGCTACCTCGCAGCCGAAGAACTCGGAGAGTTCCCGCAATTGCCGGCTGTATTGGCTCTGGCGGATCGGATCGCCCGGCGCCGCCTGCGCAATGCTGCCGGCATCGTGCACTTCCAGCAGCACCCGGATGCGATCAAGGGAAAGCCCGCGTTCGGAGAAGAGTTTTTCAAACATGACTGAATGATCAGGTATGCAACGGCCAAACGCATGGCAAGTCCGGCGAAGTATGGTAAAGTGCAGGGGTCATCGAAACCGGTGTTTCTGAAAAAAATCAGGTATCTGCAAAGAGCCTCTTGATTTTCGAACCTCTGGATCCGTTGTAACTCTTCGAACACTCAACCGTCTCAGCCCATTCACATGAACTCCTCACGACTTACATTTAAAGCAGCCTTCCTATCCACGGAAGTCATGCGGTCGTGTGCGAATCGAATTAGCGATACGGCCATGCGCAATCATACGGGCGGTTATCTACCCGAAAGCGCGAATCATTTTGGAAGTGGGGAAACCTGACGCCGAGGACTCTTTGTAGCCTCACGCAGCCCACTTCCTCCCGGAAGTGGGTTTTTTCATGTCAGAAAAGCCGCTTTCGGGACGCCGGGTGCAAACCCGTTTTTCCATATCCCGTAAGCGGCTTCATCGCTGAGCCCAGTCAATCAGCCAACGTCCGCATAAAATCCTGCGGCCATCCAAACCGTCCGACATCCGTCGGTGCGAGAGGGACGACGGTTATGTTCTTTTTTGTGAAACGCGGAGGCCATCAAGGCTTCCGCACAACCAAAACACAGGGTGCCCTTCGAGGGGTTAAACGGTGATGCCGGCCGTGTGTTTTCAATTTACCGCTTCGTCTTCTAATCATCCAGGATCCCGGCATTTCAATCCGGGGATACGGGTGAGAATCCCGTCGGGGCGGCCATTTTTTGGAGCTGTGGTGTCAACGCAGCACAGCGGACTTTTACTCCGCACGGTGCGGGTGCGATTGACTCGCTGCGCTCGGGGCCTTGCCCCGCACCCGCTGGTGCGCCGTTCCGCTGCGCTCCACCCGCCGGCTCCACCACTTTCCCAGGGTCACTGAGGGCGGACGTTCAGAGAAGTCTTCTGACGCCGAGCGACCTGAGCCTTGGGTGAAATCACGACGTGCCCGAGCATTTAAGGGACCGGTCTGCAACGCCGAGGTTCGCGGGTGAGAGTCCCGCCGTCGTGTCCATTTTCAACTGAATGAAGAGTAACACTGCGCAAGCAGGGCGGGTAAAAGTCCCGCATAGGTAGAAGGCCCGCCGGAGGGTGAAGTCCGGTCACTTTTGGAGGTTAAGCCGATCTAGTGATGGCGCGTGGCTGAAAACCACGGGAGCGCGGTGCGAAACCGCGAGCCTCCACCACTTTTGCGGGTAGGACGAGGCCCCGTCTGGTCTCATAAGCCATGATGCCGTTGGTGCAAATCCAACACCCGCACCCATTTTTCGGAGCGTAGCCTAGCAGTTGAGGCACTCGGCTTGGGACCGAGATCACGCGAGTGCGAATCTCGCCGCTTCGACCATTTTGCAGGTGCGTGGCCCAGTCAGCGGGGCACCGGCCCGTGAAGCCGGGGAAGCGGGTGCAAGTCCCGCCCACCTGACCATTTTCACTCCTTGGTAGTTCAACAGCAGAACACCGCACTGTTAATGCGGAGGCGCAGGGGCGGAACCTGCCCAAGGAGCCAGTTTACGGCTCGGTAGCACAAGAGCAGTGCGACGGTTTCATATGCCGTGTCGATGCGGGTGCGAATCCCGCCTGAGCCCCCATTTCGAGATGTCGCATAGCAGCCATTGCAGAGCGCTGTAAACGCGCAGTCCTAGCGGACATCGAAGGTGCAAGTCCTTCCATCTCGACCAATCACTTTCCGTTCAACCCAAGTGTGAATGGCTCAATTTTGCAGATGTGGCGAAACAGTATACGCGCCGGCCCGAGATGCCGGTGAGCGCAAGCTCGTGAGGGTGCGATTCCCTCTGTCTGCACCAATTTCGGCGGGTGGTGGAATCAGCATACACGCGAGTCTCAGAAACTCGTGGGCGCGAGTCCGTGCAGGTGCGAATCCTGTCCCGCCGACCAATTTTCCGGGTAGTGAAGGTGAAGATACTTCGCTCCAAACCGAATCCCGTGCCTGGCGCGAACCATGGCTGCGAAAACGAGCGCCGATTGTCCACGCAAGTGGAGGATCGGAAGGGCTCCAGGGAACTTCGCCTGTGTTTCTCCCGGAAAGCGGCTGGCGGTGCTCAGGTTATTCTGACCCGCGAGCCTTCATTTTTGGCGATCTCCATCAGGTGATCGTCGTCAGTTCGGAGGCAGTGAGAATCCAGTTACTTCGGTTAGAGCGGCTCCACTCCTGTGGAGCAGGCGTTGGTTCAATCCCAACCGGTCTTTCACGAGGCCCGTAGCTCAGTCAAATAACACTGGGTTCGTTTTTCTCCTCCGTTTATTTTCGAGGGCAGTGAGAGCGCGGTTACTTCGGTAAAACATCCTCAACAGATGCTCTGGTTCAAATCCAGAAATCCGCGCCCGGTTTTCTCCCTCGTCTCTGTTTTGCGGGTAGTGAGTCCTTGGTTACTTCTAAAATGCCTGTCGGCGGTTCAAGTCCGCCCGTGCCTTGGCACGTAGCTCAGCGGGTAGAGCAGCATCGATCGCGAGATCGATTCCCGAGGGCGGTTTTCTCCCGTAAATTACCAACGCATCCCGGCGTATCCGGGCTAATCCGCCGCGACAAATCACGTCGCGGCTTTTCAATGAAAGGAGGCCATCATGGCCAAGTTTAGTATTCTTAATGTCCTGTCGTGCCGCAAAGCCGTGCCCGACACGATCAATCTCGCCGGCGGCCGGGCCTTCGCCCAGTCCGCCAAACTCGAGCTCGTTTCGATTCTCCTGACCACGTTCCTTGAGGACGAGTTCTACCGCACGGAGAACCAGAACGCCGCGCGTATCCGTCAACTCATCATCCAGGTGAACGATCCGCGCTTCGTCGCCAAAGCCGCGCTCTATGCCCGCAACACCCACGGCATGCGTTCCGTCAGCCACCTCGTGGCCGGCGAGCTCGCGAAGTCGGTGAAGGGCATGTCGTGGACCAAGCACTTCTACGCGCAAGTCGTGCGCCGCCCCGACGACGTCCTCGAAACGCTGGGCTACTACCTCGCGGTTTACGGCCGTCCGATTCCGAACTCCCTCAAAAAGGGACTGGGTGCCGCGCTCGGCCGCTTTGACGAGTATCAACTCGCCAAATATCGCCGTGAGCATGGCGTCTTCAAACTGGTGGACGCGGTAAACCTCGTTCGCCCGAAGTCGTCGACGGCTCTCGCCAAGCTCGTGAACGGCCAACTGGCCCCTGCGGAAACGTGGGAGACCCAGCTGACCGTTGCCGGTCAGGGCGAAACCGCCGCCGGTGTCGCCGCAGCCAAATCGCAAGCCTGGGCCGGTCTCGTGCGTGAGCGCAAACTCGGCTACCTCGCCCTTCTGCGTAACGTCCGGAACATCCTGACGCACGCGCCGGAGGTGGTGGACGAACTGTGCGGACAGCTGGTCAACGAGCACGCCGTGCGTCGTTCGCTGATCTTTCCGTTTCAGTTTCTCTCGGCGGTCGAGGTGCTCAAGCAGGGCAACCTGACGGGCGCTGGCAAGGTGATGGATGCGCTTAACCAGGCCATCGATCTCTCGCTGGCGAACGTGCCGGAGTTCGCGGGTAACACGCTGGTCGCGCTCGATACGTCGGGCTCGATGGCGGGGCGTCCGCAGACGATCGGCTCGCTCTTCGCGGCCGTGCTGGTGAAAGCCACCGGTGCCGACTTGATGGTTTTCAGCGACGATGCCCGCCACATCTCGCTGAACCGTCGTGACACCACGCTCACGGCGGCGGCGAGCATCCCCTTCGCGTCGGGAGGGACTAACTTCAATGCGATCTTCGAGCGCGCGAACCGCGCTTATGATCGCATCGTTATTCTGTCCGACATGCAGGGATGGATCGGTGGCGGTGCTCCGGTGCAGCCGTTCGCCACTTACCAGAAGCGTTATGCCGCGGCCCCGCGGATCTACAGCTTCGACCTCAAAGGTCACGGCACGCTCCAGTTCCCTCAGGAGCGCGTCTACTGCCTCGCCGGTTGGAGCGACCGCGTGTTCGAGATCATGCAGAAACTCGACCGCGATCCGCAGGCCCTTGTCCACGAGGTGGAGTCCGTCCCGCTGGCGGACTGACCTGCGTGTTTTTTGTCGGAGCCGAATGCTGTTCGGCTCCGTTTTATTTTCCTCCTGTAGTGAAAGAGCGATCATACGGCCGTGCGAAGGCCGTGTTCCAGGTGCAAGTCCTGGCAGGAGGACCATTGGAGAGTGAATCCGCCGAGGTGCGGACGCTGTTTCGAAAACAGATGGATCGGCCCGTCCGATTGGGGCGCAAGACCTCCGCTTTGTTAGCCGAGCCGCCCGCTTCGCGGGCACCCGCACGACTCACCCCTCTCTTTCGTTCGGGGCTGCGCCATCTCCGCGTTGCGCGCTCCGTCCACCATTTTCCACCCGTAGCTCAAAAGCAGAGCAGCCGGCCGATAACCGGCAGACCTTGGCGCGCTACCAAGCGGGTGGACCATTTTCTCCCGGCAGACGTCGGCGAATCAGAATCACAAAAAAGAACATACCGATCACCGGCCCACTGCGCCCTGCGCATGCCGGTGATTCACCCATTTTCCATTTTCTCCCATGTCCAACGACATCCTCAACAAGCCCATCGTCCTGTCGCTTAACCGCGCCTGGCAGATCATCGGCCATCGCACCGTCAAGCAAGCCCTCGTGGCTCTCAACGGCGGCGGTGACGGCGTTCCGCCCGCGCTCGGTCTCGACATCGCGTATCCTAAAACCGATGACGGCGGCTGGAACTTTGATCGTCCGCTTTTCCTCAACCCGCTTCCCTGGAGCGAGTGGGTCAAGCTGCCGGTCCGCGAGTTCGACTTCGCGGTCGCCACCCCGAAGCTTCGCATTCGCGTGCCCACGGTCATGGTCGCCACGCACTTTGCCCGCATGCCGGTGCGCATCCCGAAGCTCACGCGCGATGCGATTTTCGAGCGCGACGAAGGCGTCTGCCAATACACCGGCGAACGCGTCGGCCGGACCGGCGGCAATCTCGACCACGTGGTCCCTCGCGACCGCGGCGGACGGGATTCGTTCGAGAACCTCGTATGGGCCAAGCGGGAGATCAACTCCCTCAAGGCCAACCGTCTTCCCCACGAAGCCGGCCTCCGGTTGCTGCGCCGTCCCAAGGCGCCGCTCCCGCTCCCCGTCTCTGCGACCGTTCGCGAGGCGCAACATCCCGACTGGCGACACTTCCTTGCTCATTAACTGCGGCCCGCAGGCAGGGAAGTCGCCGGGTTCGATTCGTCGAATATTCGGACACTCCCTGCGGGCCGCTCTCTTTTTTGTGATTTGTATGTCTCCAGTTTCTCCCGTGCTCACCGACTTCATCGACCTGGTCGATGTTGCGTTGGTCACGATCTCCCGCCGTCTGCCGGATTATGTCGGGCGCGATGACCTCGCGTCCGTCGGCAAGCTCGCGCTCATCTCCGCGCTCGCGCAATGCACCGGCTCCGCCGATGAGGTGCGCGCCTACTGTTTCGTGCGCGTGCGCGGAGCCATGCTCGACGAGCTGCGCCGTCTCGACCCGCTTTCGCGCCGCGACCGCGGCCGCATGAAAGCGGTCGGCGCTGCCACCGCCGTTCTTGGAGCCCGCCTTGCCCGCGTCCCGACGCTGCAGGAAATCGCCAATGTCGCTCAGCTTCCCGTCTCCGACGTGATCGCCGTCCAGCTCGCAACCGCGC
This sequence comes from Rariglobus sp., assembly GCA_035459785.1. GTDB lineage: Bacteria > Verrucomicrobiota > Verrucomicrobiia > Opitutales > Opitutaceae > Rariglobus. The sequence goes on from DATHXF010000133.1 coordinate 6,017, forward strand.
TTGCCGCCGATGCCACCGCCTTCGAGTGGGATGCGTTGCCCGACATGGAGTCGATTTCGCCCGACGAAGCCGCCGACGTGGAAGACCTCGGCGCGAGCCTGCGTGTTGCATTGACGCGCCTGCCCGCCAACCAGGCGTTGGTCCTGCGCCGTTACTACCTGGAGGATGCCTTGCTCGACGACATCGCCGGCGAGCTCGGCGTGTCGCGCGAGCGCGTCCGCCAGATCCGCGAAGCCGGGGAGAAAAAGCTCCGCGCCGACTTCGTCGTGCTCGGCCTCTGGCAGTCGTTCTTCAGCCGCGACGGAGAAGGAAAGGAGTGATCACCGATGCGTTACCTCGATAAACATACCGCCCGTGACAAGGCGTTGCTGCGACTGGAGCGTGAGCAGAACCAGCTCTGTCGCGCGCTTCAGGATGCGCCGGTGATTCCTCTGGCCGAGCCGTATCAACGGGGCTGGTTCAAGACGTTCGTGCTGCGTGACGATATTCGGCGACGTCCTGATGTCGGCGTGTTCCGCACAGTCCTCGCTAAGATTAATCGCGGGCTGTGGTCGCGGGATTGCAGCTTCCTCCATCCGGACGGGAACCCGATGGGCTTGCACCCGCGAATCATTCCACCGCTCGAATGGAACCGGCTCGGCTGGCCTGCCAGCCACCGGCAGTTTTTTGCCTACGGACACTGGCAGGATGAAACGTATCCCTGCACCTGGTTCAAACGCCGGTTGAGAAGCCGGCGGCTCTATATCGGGTTTTCCGTGCGCAATCCGTGGTGGCTCGAGGAGGACATCCGGCCGTGGATGATCACTCACCAGCGGGTCGAACTTCCGGCGGTCCGTCGCCGTCTGGCCGAAATAGACAATCACATGAAAACGACTTTGGGACGCGAACGCCTCGGCTGGTTGCACGGACGAAAAAACTGGTGGTATCCGCTGGCTCACAAACATGCGGTGGCCGACGAAGCCTTTTCGCTTCGAGATCAGATCGAATCGTGAGCCCACCAAAAAACATTACTTTAAAGTCAGGTATGGTGCGACCTGCGATCTATTCGGATCGCCCTGCACCTGATATCTTCAACTCAGATTTTAACCCTCATCCCTTTTACATCATGACCATGGAAATCAAAGCCCGCGACCTGCTCGCGGCCGGCTGGCTCGAAGGCCTCCGCCTCGGCTCCGCTCTCCGCCGCGCCCGCGAACTCGACGCCACCGGCCTCGACCGCGCCCTCATCTTTGCCCAACTCGAACAGGAGTTCCCGAAGCAGCTTCCGCTGATCCTGCCGCGCGCCTCCAGTGCCCCGCTGGCCGAGGCCGTGGAGTCCGAGACCGACGAGGAAACCGCCAACGTCGCCTCCGCGCGCCAGCGCATGAAGGAGCTTCTGCACTCGCCGGTGATCCAGCGCGGCGTGCTGATGCCCGACACTTGTCCGGCCGGCGGCGGAACCGCGACCATCCCGGTCGGCGGTGCCATCGCCGTGGAGAACGCCATCATCCCGGGCGCGCATTCGGCGGATATCTGCTGTTCGATGTTCGCGACCTTCTTCGCCGACAACCATCCGGTCGATGAACTCATGAACCACCTCCAAAAGGTGACGCACTTCGGCGCCGGCGGCCGTCCGCGCGGCCAGCAATTCGCCTCGGCCGTCCTCGACGAGCCGGTGTGGGACAACCCGTTCCTCTCCGGTCTCCGCAGCCGCGCCCAGGATTTCCTCGGCACGCAGGGCGACGGTAACCACTTCGCCTACATCGGCCGCATCCAGTTCACCGACGCCCAGCGCGCCGCACTCGAGGCGGCCGGTTACACCGAGCTGGCCGAGGCGATCGCGCGCCGCGAAGGCAAGTTCAACGTCCTCGTGACGCACCACGGTTCGCGCGGAATCGGCGCGGACCTCTACAAGCGCGGCCAGAAAGCCGCCCGCGCCTGGTGCAATGAAAACGCCAAGGACATCCCCGACGCCGCCGTATGGCTGCCCGCGGATTCGCCGGAAGGCGCGGCCTACTGGGACGCGTTGCAATACATCTCCCGCTGGACGCGCGCCAATCACGCCGTGATCCACGACGCCTTCCTCGGCCGCATCGGCCAGCGTTCGCTCGTGCAGATCGGCAACGAGCACAACTTCGTGTGGAAACGCGGCAACACGTTCCTGCACGGCAAAGGTGCGACGCCCGCCTGGCGCGACGAGCAAGGCCGCCCGCTGCTCGGATTGATCCCGCTCAACATGGCGCGCGAAATCCTGCTCGTGATCGGCGCGGACAACACCGACTACCTGTCGTTCTGCCCGCACGGCGCCGGTCGCAACCTCTCGCGCACCGCCATGCTGCGTCCCTACAAGGATGCGGACGGCGAGATCGATCCGTCCCGCGTTAAGGAAGTCCTTTCCTCGGTGACGGAAGGCCTCGACGTGCGCTGGTATAACGGCGCGCCCGACCTCTCCGAGTCTCCGCTCGGCTACAAAGACGCGACCAAAGTGAAGGCGCAGATCGCCCGCTTCGGCCTCGCGACGGTGGTCGGCGAGATTCAACCGCAAGGCTGCATCATGGCCGGCGAAGCCCCCGAGCCGCACTGGCAGCGTGTCCGCCGTGAAAAACGCGCCGCCCACAAGAGCGAGCGCCGCGAAGGACTCGCTGAAACCCAACTCTAATTAACTAACCAAACCCGCCCGCACGGCGTAAACGCCTGCGGGCATTCTCAAACTCTTTCCACACTTTGCTCCGGCGACGCCATGGAGATGACCTCCAACAAGATTCGCCACCTAACCGTTTCGGCGAAACCGATCTGATTCGGTCATTACTTCAGCATGGGCCTCGCTTCGGAGCATCCGCTTAAAAACATGAAAACCACCCTCCTCATCAAAGACACCCACCGCGGTCTGCATTATGCCGACGGCATCATGAAAGAAGTCCTCGGCCCCGGGTTCTACGAAATCCCCCGTCGCTGGAACCTGCCCTTTTACCGCTCGCCGCTTGTTGAAATCGTGCTCGTGGACGTGCGCGAGCGCGACCTGACGATCAAAGGCCAGGAAATCCTGACCGCCGACAAAGTCGCGATCCGCGTCAGCATCATCGTGCAGTTCAAGGTCACCGACCCGGTCGCCGCGCTGCACCAAGTGAGCAACCACGACGAACGCCTCTACAGCGACGTGCAGCTCGCCGCCCGACGTTCGCTCGCGTCGATGACGCTCGAACAAATCCTCACCAACCGGAACCGGCTCAGCGAAGACATCCTTGCCGAAGTGAAAGGCACTGCCGCCGGCTACGGCATCGCGATCCAGCGCGCCGACGTGAAAGACCTCGTCTTCCCAGGCAACCTCCAGGAAGTGATGAACAAGGTTCTCGCCGCCGAGCGCCTGTCGCAGGCCCAGTTGGTTGAAAGCCGCACGCAAGCCGAGCAGCAGAAAATCGCCGCCGAGGCCAAGGCCCGCATCAAACTGATCGAAGCCGCCGCCTCGGTGGAGAGCGACGCCAAGGCTTCCGTCTCGCTGGCCGAC
>DATHXF010000134.1:0-32890 GCA_035459785.1 Rariglobus sp.
GAGCCGTTGATGCCGACTGCGGACACCGATCCGGCGCGCACGGCGGAACTCGCCGATTCGTTGAGCATGGCCTTCATGCTGATGCTCGAAGCGCTCGGCCCGGCGGAGCGCGCCGTGTTTCTCCTGCACGAGGTCTTTGGCTACGACTACACCGAGACGGCGGCCATCGTGGACAAAAGCGAAGCCAACTGCCGCCAGATCGTGAAGCGCGCGAAGGAACATCTGCAGACCAACGCCAAACCATCCGCACCGCCCACCGCCCAGGCGCGCCGCCTGGTGGAGGAATTTCTCGCCGCCGCCGAAACCGGCGACATGCAGCACGTGCTGTCGTTGCTTGCCGACACAAGCACCGTCCACAGCGACGGCGGCGGCAAGGTGCGGGCCGCCGGCCGCGTCATCCGCGGCGCGGACCACGTGAGCCGTTTCCTGCTCGGCATCTGGCCGCGCTTCATGGCCGGTGTGAAGCCTAGCCTGATCAACATCAACGGCACACCGGGTTTCGTCGTCAGCTCCGGCGGGCAGGTTCACTACGCTTTCTCATTCGAAATCGCCGACGCCCGCATTCAGGCGATCTACATCGTGTGCAACCCGGACAAACTCCGGCACCTCGCGTCAACCGGCTGAGGACCTCCGCGACACGTCACCTTATAATGCGCCCGAAGGTCCGGACTTAATCACTGCTTCGAAAAGTCCGGCGAGGCGTGCCGTGTTTTTGTCGGCGTCGAAATAATCGTCCACCCACGAGCGGGCGGATTTTTGCAGGCGGGCCGCGCGGGCTTCGTCGTCGCGCAATGCGGTCAGGGCGTCCACCCAACGAGCCGGTTGCGCGGGGTCGGCTACGAGGCCGGTCACATCGCGGGTAATGGCTTCCAGCGTCGCGGCGGCGGGTGAAGTCACCACAAGCACACCCGCCGCCATCGCTTCGGGAATCACGTTGGGCAGGCCGTCACGGTCGCCGTCGGCCGCGATCACGCCCGTGTGCAACATCACGTCGGCCCACGCCAGGTGTTCGGCAATCTCGGCCGGCGGACGGTGCCCGAGAAACTTCACCTGTCCGTCCACGCCGAGTTCGCGGGCCAGCGTTTCCAGCTCGGCGCGCAACGGTCCGTCGCCGGTGATGCGCGCTTCGAACGTCACACCGGCGGCTTTCAGCGTGGCGTAGATGCGCAGTTGGTGATCGAGGCCCTTCTTCGGCACGAGCCGCGCCACGCAGAGGAGCCGCAGATCGGTGCGCGGCGCGCGCAGCGGCTTCATCGCGGGGCGCGCGGGGAGTCCGCTCAGGATGGCGTGGATTTTATCGGGCTGCACTCCACGCACGATCAGGCTGCTCCGGCCCATCGCGGTCGAGGTGTGCACGAAGGCCGCGTCCGTCGCCTTCTCGGTCAGCCACCAGTCGCCGCCGTCCTGATAGATGTCGTAGGCGTGGCAGGCGAGGCTGTAGGGGTAACCGTCGAGCTGCCGCAGCAGCCACGCCGCCGTCGCCGGCGCCCCACCCCACGCCGCGTGCACGAGGTCGGGGCGGTCGCGGCGGAACCGCGCGGCGTGGATCGCGGCGAACCCGGCACCGAGCATGTTTTCCCAAAAGTTAAGCCATGAGGGCGGGCGTCGCGTGCAGAGTCCGTTCACCAGGCGTCCGAAGAGTCGCGGACGCGTCACCACGAAAAACGGAATGTGCCAGACCAGCGTGAGCAGTTTCCACTTGGGAAACGTTTCCACGCGCAGGCCCGCGCACACGCCGCCGCCCCAGAGCGAATACACCCGGAGATCGACGCCGAGGGCGCGCAGGCTGTGCGCCTCGCGCCGGATGAACTGCTCGGTGTCCTTCGGAAACGTCGTGCAGATGTAGGCGACGGAAGGCATCCGGCGAATCAGGCCACCTGTTTGAACACGACGCACACGTTGGCGCCGCCGAAGCCGCTGCTGTTGTTGAGCACGACGCGCGGCTGCACGAGTTCGGTCGTGCGCGGGATACGCAGGCCTTCGCACACCGGATCGAGGTCGGTGATGTGCGCGGAGCCGGGGATGAAGCCGCGCTTCAGCGCGAGCGCGCAGAAACCCGCCTCCATCGCGCCGGCCAGCGAGAGTCCGTGGCCGGTGAGCGCCTTGGTGCTGCTCACCGCGATGCGCGCGGCGTGTTCGCCGAGGGCGGCGCGGAGCGCCTTGCATTCGGAGGCGTCGCCGATGGGCGTCGAGGTGGCGTGGGCGTTGATGTAGTCGATGTCGGCCGGGGTGATGCCGGTCGCCTTGAACGCATGGCGCATCGCGGTCGCGAGACCGGCGCCCTCGGGGTGCGACATGGCGACGTTGTGTCCGTCGGAGGCCTGGCCCCAGCCGAGCACCTCGGCGTAGGGCGTCACGCCGCGGCGCAGGACCTCGGCTTCGCTTTCGATCACGAGCACGGTGCCGCCGCCGGTGCCGACGAAGCCGTCGCGTTTTTTATCGAAGGGGCGCGAGGCGGTATCGGGATCGGGGTTGAGGGAAAGCGCGCGCATGCCGGCGAACGGCAGGATGGTCTCCACGTTGCCGTCCTCGGCGCCGACCACGAACATGCGTTTCTGGCGGCCGAGCGCGACTTCGTCGAAAGCGAAGCCCATGGCGTGGGCCGAGGCGGCGCAGGCCGACGTGAAACCGGTGGAGGCACCCTTGATTTTAAAGTGGGCGACGAGGTTGAACTGCACGGTGCCGGCGATGCTGGCGACCACGCTGAGCGGCGGGCAGCGCATGACACCCTGCTGGTGCATGCGGTTGACCATGCGCGTCATGATGGCGGGCGAGCCGGCCGAGGCGGCGTAGAGGCCGGTGTCGTCGTTGGATACGTCCTCGGGTGCGAGGCGGGCGTCGGAAATGGCCTGCTGCAACGCGCACATCGCGTAGAGGGCGTTGGGGCTGAGGCTGCGGAGTTGCTCGCGCTTGATCGCGTAAGGCGCGGGAATCGTCCAGTCCTCGGGGTCTTCGGCGGTGGTCACGAACTCGCGCACGGGCGCGGCGACTTTCACCGGGACGTTGTCCGCCTCGAAGGCGGGATAGCGCACCAGGCCGTGGCGCAGTTCGCGGAGGCTTTGTTCGACCGCGGCCGAGGTGTTGCCGATGCTGGTGATGAAACCTAATCCGGTGATGAATACGCGCGGCATGGAATCGGAGGTGGGTTCGCGCCAGTGTCGGTGTCAGGCGGGCCGGGAATAAAGCCCAAAAATCCCGCGATTACTCAGGCGGTCGGCGCGGGCACCGCGGACGAGACAGGCCCGGCGACGGTTTCGGGCGCGGCCGGAGCGGGCGGCGGAGGCGCATCGACGATACCGAAGGTCAGCGTGATCTCCTCGGCGACGACGGCCTTTTCCTGGCCGACGCGGATGCTGCCGGTGTAAACCGCCAGCGGCTCCTTCACGCGCTTCGATTTGAGCGTGAGCGTGAGCACATCGCCCGGTTTGCAGACGCGCGAGCAGCGCACGCCGTCAGTCGAGGCGAAGAAAATCGTGTGCGAGCCGACGACTTTGCCTGCGTCCACCGGCAGACCGGCGAGCAGGTGCAACACGCCGAGCTGGCCGAGCGCCTCCAACATGATGGAGGCCGGCATCACGGGATTGTTCTTAAAATGGCCGGCGAGGAAAAACTCCTGCCCGGTGATGCGGTAGCTGGCCGTGGCCTTGGACGGACAAAGGCGGGCCTCGTCCAAAAACAAGAACGGCGCCGAAATCGGCATGATCGCGCGCAACTCCTCGCCGTGGATGGTCTTGGCGGGAGGAGGTGGAGTGACTCCGCGCGCACGGCAGTCGACGAACACCTTGATGTCACCGATGGTGACGAGACCGCGCAGTTCGTCGTTCTCGATCTTCGTCTGGGTGACTTCTTCGACGAGCATGACGATTTCCATCATGGTGAGGGAATCGAGGCCGAGATCCTCGATGACCCGCAGGTCGTCGCTTTCACCCGCCAGACGGGCCCGTTGGTCGGGCTCCACAAAACGCTCGATAATACCCGTGATGATCACGGGCAACTGCTGGATGTCCTTGGTTTTCCGATACGTAACGGCCGCCTCGATGGTGGTCGGGGAACACCGGCGCAAGCTCTCCCGCAATGCGGCTTCGTCTTCACTGGAAAAGGATGCGGACGTGAGAGATTTGGCGTCGGAAGAAGCAGCAGAAGACATGACTTGTATAGGTAGATACGGATTAATCCGACTGGATCAGTTTAAACCGCTTTGCAGTGTTGGGAGTGAGTCCAGCGATGCCTTCCTCTGTGTCAATTGGTGAGCAGGCTTGCATTTAAAATTATTTTTGCCGACCAAGGCCCGTTGGCCATGCACCCAAACAGACCCACCCGCGAGGTGATCATCGTCACCCAGGAATTCCACCCCATCCGGGGGGGGATCGCCACGGTGGCCGAGGAAATGGCCCGGGCGGCCGCCAATCTGGGCCATTCCGTCGAGGTCTGGGCCCAGCGCACCACCTCCGAAACCCCTAAAACCTGGCCTTTTTCCGTCCGCCGTCTGCCGGTGGACAGCCGCCATGGTCCGATCAACCGGCTGAGGCTGGCGGTTGAACTCATCCGCAGGCGCCGCCGCCTGAATGAGGCCGTCGTTTATCTGGTCGAACCCGGCCCGATGATGGCCTGGATGTTGTTACCTTCCTTTTGCGGGATTCATCCTCCCCGCCTCGTGCTCACTTTCCATGGGTCCGAGATCCTCCGTTTCCATGCCAATCCCTTGCTGCGCCTGCTCACCCGCCGGCTGGTCAGGAAGGCGTCGTGCATCGGCACCCTCGCCTGCTACACCCGGCAATTACTGGCCGAACGATTCCCCGAAGCCGAGGCCAAGACGTTGCTGACTCCGGGCGCCTTGCGCACCGATTTCACCGCCGGCCCCCGCTCCACCCCGAAAAACCGATCGGACAAACTCGTGGTGCTGACCGTCGGTCGCCTGCACCCGCGCAAGGGCCAGTTGCTCACCCTTCAGGCCTTGCAAGCCCTTCCCGCCGCCTTGCGCGAACGCATCGAATACCGGCTCGTCGGCCCCGCCGTGTCCGCCTCCTACGAGCGCGCCCTGCATGCCGCCGCCGCGCAACCCGGCCTCACGGTGCGATTCCTCGGCAACCTGCCCGACGACCAGCTCGCAACCGTTTACGACGAGGCCGATGTGTTCGCGCTCACCAGCATCGATCACGGCAAGAGCGTCGAAGGTTTCGGTCTCGTTTATCTTGAAGCCTCCGCACGCGGCCTGCCGGTAATCGCCCATCGCGTCGGCGGCGTGGCCGAAGCCGTGGATGAAGGCCGCACCGGACTGCTCGTCGCGCCCGGCAAACCCGCCGCGCTGACAGAAGCCTTCCGCACTCTGCTCGAAGACTCCGACCTGCGCCGCCGCATGGGCGAGGCCGGCCCCGACTGGGCTCGCCGCCACACGTGGACCCGCGCAGCCGAGCTGCTTTTCAACGACGAACCGCCCGCAGGCCAAACCTCATGAAAATCCGCTTTGTCCAAGACTGGCTCCGCAGTGGCGGCACCGAACGCCAGACCCTCCTGCTCGCGCACGCCTTCCGCGCCGCCGGCCACGACACCGCCGTAGTGCTCTTCCGCCCGGGCGGCACGCTCTTCCCGCGTCTCGACGGACTGCCCCATCATATCCTCCAGCCTTTCGACACGCACCAGAACTGGTTTGCCCCCGGACTGGTGAAAACCCTCCGCGCCGCCGATCCCGATATCGTCGTCTGCATGGGAGCGATGGCCAACTGCTGCGCCGGCCACCTCCAAAAGAAACTCCCTCGCGCCGTCGTCTGCGGCACCATGCGCGGCGGCAAACCCCTCCCGTGGCTTATCCGCCGTTCGCTGCCCGATCTCGACCACGTTGTCGCCAACAGCGCCGAGGCCTCCGAAATCCTCCAGCAACAGCACGACGTCCGCCCCGACCGCGTCTCCGTCATCCACAACGCCCTGGTCTTCCCGCCCCAGGCTGACACAACGCGCAACCACGAGCTGCGCGCGCAACACGGCGCCGGGCCCGACACGGTCGTGCTGCTCTGCGTCGGCATGTTCCGTCCCGAGAAAAACCAGCGCGCCCTCGTCGAACTCGCCGCCACGTTGCCCAAGGAACGCGACTGGCAGCTCTGGTTCGCCGGTGAAGGCGTGGCCCGCGCCGCCTGCATGGAACAAGCGCAACGCCTCGGCCTCGGCGACCGCCTGCGCTTCCTCGGCTTTCAATCCAACCCCGGTCCGCTCTACCGCGCCGCCGACCTCGCCGTGCTCGCCTCGAAGGCCGAGTCGCTCTCCAATTTTCTCATCGAGGCGCAGGCCCACGGACTCCCTGCGATCGTCGCCGAGGCGCGCGGCGTGCGCGAGTGCCTGCAACCCGGCGTGAGCGGCGAAGTCGTGCCCGCCGGCGACATCCCCGCGCACCGCGCCGCTCTGCTGCCCTACATCGAAGACGCCGCGCTGCGGGAACGCGCCAGTCGCGCCGCCGCCGTGTTTGCCCGCGAAGCCTTCGAACCCGAGCGCCAGGCGCACGCCTACCTCAAGCTCTTCGAGAGCCTGCTCTCCGCGAAAGCGTCTTGAGGTCGGGGCGGGCGGCCTCTTGCCTGTCCGCTCAATGAAGATCCTCGTGACCGGCGGCGCCGGCTTTATCGGTTCGCACACGCTCGACGCCCTGCGCGCGCGCGGCGACGAGACCGCGCTGCTCGACGACTTCAACGATTTCTACGACCCCGCGATCAAGCGCGCCGCCGCCGCCGCGACCGGTGCCCGCATCTTCGAGGCCGATCTGCGCGACCGCACCGCCGTGCGCGCCGCCCTGCGCGCCTTCGCACCCGATGCGATCATCCACCTCGCCGCCCGCGCCGGCGTGCGCCCTTCGATCGAAAATCCGCAGCTCTACATCGACGTCAATCTCACCGGCACGCTCAACCTCCTCGACGAAGCCGTCGCGCTCGACGTGAAGCAAATCGTGTTTTCCTCGTCGAGTTCGGTCTACGGCAACAACCCCAAGGTTCCCTTCGCGGAACACGATCCGCTGGAATCGATCATCTCGCCCTATGCGGTCACCAAGCTCGCCGGCGAAAATCTCTGCCGTATTTATTCCCAATTACACGGTCTGTCACTCACCGCGCTGCGCTTCTTCACCGTTTACGGACCGCGCCAGCGCCCCGACCTCGCGATCTCGAAATTCGTGCGCAACGTCTCGGCCGGCCTGCCCATCGAACTCTACGGCGACGGCTCCTCCAGCCGCGACTACACCTACGTCGGCGACATCGTCGCCGGCGTGCTCGCCGCGCTGGACCGTCTCCAGCCGGGCTTTCGCATCTACAACCTCGGCGGCGAACATCCCGTGACGCTCGCCGACCTGGTCATCGCCGTGGAACGCGTGGTCTGCAAACGCGCCGATATCCGCCGCCTTCCCGCGCAACCCGGCGACGTCGAGCGCACCTGGGCCGACACCTCGCTCGCCCGCGCCGATCTCGGCTACGCCCCCAAGGTCTCGCTGGAGGAAGGCATCCGCCGCTACCGCGACTGGGCGCAGGCGAACGGACTGATCAGTCGTTGATAAAATACGCGACGCTTACGTCAGCGTATTCTCAAACAGCTCCCAGACCTCGCCGTTCGGCCCCTCGAAAAACGCGAGGCGCACCGGCACGGGACCGGCGCCGTTGGTCGTCTGGATGGTGACGTCTTTCGGCTCCACCGTGACTTTGCAACCGGCGGCGCGCACGCGGGCGGTCACCGCATTCACATCGGCCGCGCGGATCGCGATGTGCATCAGGATGCCATCGGCCGCGGGCGTGTCGGTATGGTTTTCAAAAATCTCCAGATACATGCCGCCGCCGGTGTCGAACATGCCGGCGCGGTTTCCATTCGGATACGCCCAGGTGATCTTTTCACGGAAGCCGAGCACGTCTTTGTAGAACGCCAGCGAGGCGTCCCACGCTTTCGTGCGCAGGGCGACGTGGTGGATACCGCCGCCACCGAGCACGGGATTATGATACGACGACATCGGCCGGATCACGGAGACAGCTGCGTGACGTATTCGACAATCGGACGGACATAACCGGGGATCGGATTGACGAAGTTGCCGTAGAGAAGTTCGGGCAGATCGTAGTCGACGGCGTAAAACGCACGGTTGATGGAGTCGCTGCGGGTGATGTAACCGCTCTTCACGGTGGCTCCGGCATACACGCCCTTCTGGTTGGTGTAAACGAGGACGGGCACGTTGAGGAGCTTCTGGTTCGACTTCTCGACCTCGGAATCGTGGGGACCGAAAGCGGCGGCGGCATCGACGCCGATGTTGAAGCGGCCTTCAAAGAGCAGACGCGGGGTTTGCTCGTTCATGATCACATAAACCGATTCGAGACGCGTGCCGCCGAGCTGCAGACCGACGCTGGCCTGGCCGGCGCGGATGACCACGGGGATGCTCCATTTGCCGTCGGGTTTTTTGACCAGAATCGTGCCGTAGCCCTCCTGGAGGCCGAGACCGAGGCCCAGTTTGAACTGGGTGGTGATCACGATGGCCTTGGCGTTGTGCAGCACTTCGGCGGGAATCGCGCGGGCCGGATCGGCCTGAAACTCACGAAGGATCGCCTCGCAGGTTTCGACGCGATCAATGAAACGGTAGCGGTCGTCGTCGGAATCAGCGCGCGCAGCCAAGGCGGCGGCGAGCACGATGAGGAGGGAGAGAAGTTTTTTCATGACAGGAAAAGGAGGAGACGAGATATGCGGAACAATGTGATCCAAGGAAAGCGCGGAGTGGAAAGGGTTCCGTCCCCCCTCAATCGAGTTCACGGGCGGCAAGGTCGTCCTCGTCCCAGCCAAAGTAGTGCCCCAGCTCGTGCAGGTAGGTGATGCGCACCTCGTCGCAGAACACCGCGCGGTCGCCCTCGGCGAAATCCCAGAGATTTTCCAGGAAGAGAATAATTTGCGCCGGCATCGGCTGGTCCTCGTGAAACTCGGTCCCGTAGGCCGAGCCGGTGAACAGCCCGAGGATGTCGTCCTCAAAGCCCTCGTCGATGAGGTCCTGCCCCGGCAGGGCCTCGTGGTGGACGGGGATGGCGGCGGCCAATTCGCGCAGCGGGGCGGGAAGTTTTTTTTGCGCCTTTTCCACGACCGGCGCGGCGAGGGCGGTGAGCTGAATGAGCGTCATGTTTTAAAACCGGTGTAACGCGCGGGGCGCGGCGGCGTCATCCTGCATGTTACCGCTTAACTCAAAATTCAACCTACCATGAAAAGCACCCGCAAATATCTCCTCGCCGTCTGCGCCCTCGCAATCGGCTTCGCCGCTCCCGCCATGCATGCCGAAGAAGGCAGCGCTCCGCCCCCCAAGAAAGAAATGCGCGGCGGCAACCCGGTCGAGCGCATCCTCGGCCTGAAGGAAAAGCTCGGCCTGACCGAAGCCCAGGTCGCCCAGCTCAAAAAGATCGGCGAGGACCACCGCGCCGCCATGAAGGTCCTGCGCGAAAAAGAAGGTGAACGCGACTCCAAGAAAGAAGAGGTGCAGAAGATCATCGAGTCCACCAAGGCCAAGGTCGCCGCCGTCCTCACCGCCGAACAAAAGGCCAAGCTCGAAGCACTCAAGAAGGAGCACGGCGAAGAAAAAGGCCCGAAGGACGGCAAGAAGGCCCCCCCCGCCGAATAATCATTCGCAGGCCCTGTCCCGCCTCTCCAACCGTCGCCACCTTCACGGGTGCGGCGGTTTTTCGTTTTCGACAACCCGCGCCGCGCGCGCACGCTGCGGCGCATGTCAACGACTGCACCTCGCGTGATTGTGATCGGCGGCGGCGCCGCGGGCTTCTTCGCGGCCATCGCCTGCGCCGAGGCCAACCCGGCCGCGCGCGTCGTGCTCTACGAAGCGACCGCCCACCCGCTCGCCAAGGTCCGCATCTCCGGCGGCGGACGCTGCAACACCACCCACGCCTGCCCCGAGCCGCGTGAACTCGTGAAAAAATATCCGCGCGGCGGACGCGAGCTGCTCGGTCCGTTCAACCGCTTCGGTCCGCGCGACACCATCGCCTGGTTCGCCGCGCGCGGCGTGGAACTCAAAACCGAGTCCGACGGCCGCATGTTCCCGATCACCGATGACTCGGGCACCATCGTGGACTGTCTGCGCCGCACCGCCGACCAAGCCGGCGTGAAAATCTACATGCCCATCGGCGTGCGCCGCGTCGAACGTTCAAACGACATCTTCGAAGTCGAGTTCACCGACAACTCCGTCGGCGAATTCGACCGCGTGCTCATCGCCACCGGCGGCACCAAGGGTTCCGCCGGCCAGACCATCGCCGCGAGTCTCGGCCACACCATCGAGCCTCCCGTGCCTTCGTTGTTCACGTTCCACATCGACGATCCGCGCATCCGCGGACTCGAGGGACTTACCGTGCCCGCCGCCGCCACCTCCGTGCCCGGCACCAAATTGAAGGACTCCGGCGGACTGCTCATCACGCATTGGGGCATGAGCGGTCCGGCGATTTTGAAACTCTCCGCGTGGGGCGCGCGTGAACTCTCCGAGCGTGGCTACAAGTTCCCGCTCGTCGTCTCGTGGGCCGAGGGCCGCACCGTGCCGCAGGCGCTCGAAACCCTCGTCGCCGCCCGTCTCGCCAATCTCAAAAAACAGATCGCCACCTGGAACCCCTTCGCCCTGCCCTCGCGGCTGTGGGAACGCCTGATCATCGCCGCGGGCATCACGCCCGAAACCGTGTGGACGTCCGTCTCGAACACCTCGCTGCAGGCGCTCGCCACCCAGGTCGCCGCCGCCGAGTTCGCGGTCGAAGGAAAGAGTCTCAACAAAGAAGAGTTCGTCACCTGCGGCGGCGTGCGGTTGCGCGAAGTGGATTTCAAGACGATGGAAAGCCGTGTGTGCCCCGGTCTGCATTTCGCGGGTGAAGTCCTCGACATCGACGGCATCACCGGCGGTTTTAATTTCCAGGCCGCGTGGACAACCGGCTGGATCGCCGGCCGTGCGATGGCTGGAGTGGAATAAACCCGTCCGTCCATGCTGCCTTCCTACTGGCAACTCCTGCTGCTGATCCTGCCCGTCTTCGTGCTGATCGGGCTGGGCGCGGTCATGCGTCACGTGAAGTGGCTCAACGCCGAGGCCGATTCCAGCCTGCTCAAGCTGGTCGTCAGTTTTCTCTACCCGTGCCTCATCTTTGAAAACGTGCTGGGCAACGCCGCGCTACGCGTGCCGGGCAACCTGTTTCTCGCCCCGCTGGTCGGCTTCGTCACCATCGCAATGGGCATCTACCTCGCCTACTACGCCGGCCGCGCCATCGGGCTCACCCAGGGCGAAGGACTGCGGACCTTCGCGTTTTCCACGGGCATCTACAACTACGGCTACATCCCGCTCCCGCTCATGGTCGCGCTCTTCGGCAGCGACAGCGTCGGCGTCCTGCTGGTGCACAATGTCGGTTGTGAAGCCGCCATCTGGACCGTCGGCATCCTGATGCTCGCCGGCCTTTCGCTGCGCGAGGGCTGGCGCAAACTCATCAACGCCCCCGTCTTCGCGCTCATCGCGGCGGTGCTGGGCAACACGCTCCACCTCGGCCGCTTCATGCCTTCGGTCGCGACCAATGTCATCCACCTGAGCGCCGCCTGCGCGATTCCGCTCGGCCTGCTGCTCATCGGCGCGACGTTGATGGAATACCTCAACCGCCCCCGCGAACTGTTCGCCGCCCGCGTGACGATCACATCCAGCCTGCTCCGGCTCGGCGTGCTGCCCGTGCTCTTTCTGGTGGTCGCCCGATTCCTGCCCTGCTCGGACGACTTGAAACGCGTCATCATCGTGCAGGCGGCCATGCCGGCGGGCATTCTTCCCCTGGTCATCGCCAAGCACTACGGCGGACGCACGCTGACCGCCGTCCAGGTCGTGATCGGCACCACCGTTCTGGGCATTTTCCTGATCCCGCTGTGGCTGCGGATCGGCCTGGACTGGGTCGGAGTGCCGCTCACACCATGAAACCGCGCGGTATTTTGTAACTGCAGCCGAATTGACGCCAAGGGCGCCACCAGACTTTCTCAGCCCCACTATGGAATGGCTACTTGATCCGCAAATCTGGGTGTCCCTGCTCACGTTGACCCTGCTCGAGATCGTTCTCGGCATCGACAACATCATCTTCATCTCGATCCTCGCCGGCAAATTGCCGAAGGAACAGCAGGCCAAGGCCCGCCAGCTCGGCCTGACGCTCGCGCTGATCACCCGCGTCCTGCTGCTGTGCAGCATCACGTGGCTGATGAAGCTCACCACGGACCTCTTCACGATGCCGGTTCTCAACGAAGGCATCTCGGGCAAGGATCTCATCCTGCTGATCGGCGGCCTGTTCTTGATCGGCAAGAGCGTCGTCGAGGTTCACGAAAAACTCGAAGGCGAGGATGGCCATTCGAATCCGGGCAAGGGTGGTTCAAAATTCGCCGCGACCATCGTGCAGATCCTGCTGCTCGACATCGTTTTCTCCCTCGACTCGGTTATCACGGCGGTCGGCATGGCCAACCATCTCGGCGTGATGATCGCCGCCGTCATCATCGCCCTGGGCGTGATGCTGGTGTTCGCCGGCTCGATCAGCGACTTCGTCAACCGCCACCCGACGCTCAAGATGCTGGCGCTGTCGTTCCTCATCCTGATCGGCGTGACGCTCGTCGGCGAGTCGCTCGGCCAGCACATCCCGAAAGGCTACATCTACTTCTCGATGGCTTTCGCCTTCGGCGTGGAAATGCTGAACCTGAAGCTGCGCTCCAAGAGCGAAAAGGCGACCGAGCCGGTCGAACTGCGCTCGCCGATCAAGTAAGCTTCTCGCCCGTGCGCTGCTCGACCGCCCAGCGGTAAACCTCGACGTAGCGCCCGGCGCTGGTGCGCCAGCTGAAATCCTGCGCCATGCCGTTCTGCATCAGGCGGGCGAACTCCTTCGGACGGTCGTAATAGGTCGCGCAGGCCCAGCCCACGGTGTTGTAGAGCGCAGGCGCGGTGGCGTCCTGGAAAAGGAACCCCGTGCCTTTGCCCGTGCCTTCGACGTATTGCTCGACCGTGTCGATGAGTCCACCCGTCGCGCGCGCCAGCGGCACGGTGCCGTAGCGCATCGCATACATCTGCGTGAGTCCGCACGGCTCGCTGCGACTCGGCATCACGAAGCAATCGGCGCCGCCCTGGATGAGATGGGAAAGCTCGTTGTCATAACCGACATAAACGCCCACTCGGCCCGGATACTGCCCGGCGATCCAGCGGAACGCATGCTCCAATCCGGGGTCGCCCGAACCGAGGATGGCAAACTGCACGTGCATGCGGCTGACGATGTGCGGCAGCGCCTCGGCGAGGAGATCGAGCCCCTTCTGCGAGGCAAAACGCGCGACGACGCCAAACACGGCGACATGCGGATCGGCCTTGAGCCCGAGGCGCGCTTGCAGCGCGGATTTACAGGCGATCTTCCCGGCCAGCTTGGCCGCCGTGTAATTAAAAGGCAGATACTTGTCGGTCGCCGGATTCCACGCCGAGGTGTCGATGCCGTTGACGATGCCCATCAGGTCGCCGGCACGGAACCGCAGGACGTGATCCAGTCCCCAGCCGCCGGCGGGCGTCTTGATTTCTTCGGCGTAGGTCGGGCTCACCGTGGTGAGCTTCGTCGAGTGATAAAGGCCGGCCTTCATCATGTTGACCGCGCCGGTGGACTCGACGCTGTCGGCACGGAACTCGGCGGCGGGGATGCGCGCAAAATCCAGCACACGGCGGTCGGCGTAACCCTGGTGCTCGAGGTTGTGGATGGTGAACACCGAGGCGATACGACCGAGCGGTGTGTCCTTGAGCGTGGTGTTCAGGTAAACGGGCAGGAGTCCGGTGGTCCAATCGTGGCCGTGGACGACGTCGGGAATCCAATCGAGTTGCTGGCAGAGCGCGAGGGCACCGCGGCAGAGGAAAGCGAAACGAAGATCATTGTCGGTGTGCGAACCCCACGGGCCGGCGTAAACCTCGGCGCGCGCAAAGAAGCCGTCATGCTCCAGCAAATACACAGGAACCGTGGAGCCGGGCAGCACGGTTTCCCACGTGCGCGCCCACTGGGCCTCGGCCCCGACATCGACTCCGAGCGGTTCGAGGCGCGCGGTGCGGGGACCGTGGGCTTTTACGGAGCCGTAGGCGGGACACACGATGCGCACATCATGCCCCAACGCGGCGAGCTCCTTCGGAAGGGCACCCGCCATGTCGGCGAGGCCTCCCACTTTTACGAACGGTTCAACTTCGGGAGTGACGAAAAGAATTCGTAAGGGACGCACACGGAGCAGGAAAGCAATCCATGCGGGGTTGCCGAGTGAATTTTGACGAGCACTGCGAGAAGGACGCAAAAAAGCCCGGCCCTCTTTATGGACCGGGCTGCAAAACTAAGGCGTTAACAACGCTCAGACCGTTTTCGGCAAAGCCACGCCCTCAAGTTCGACGGCATGCGGATGATGGCGCTTCTCCTTGAGCTCGCTGTGGCGTTTGCGGAGAAGGCCGTCGAGTTTGTCGGTGAGCAGATCGACGGACTTGTAGGCGTCGTCGCTGTCGGCGGAGGCGACGATGTCTGGCCCGCTGATTTCGATTCGGCCGTGGGCGATGAAGTGGTCCTTGGCCGTCTTGGTTTTGTCGAGTTCCACGTCGAGACGGATGCGGTCGATGCGCGGTTCATGGCGCAGGAGCCGGGCGGCTTTTTCGTTGTAGATCGCCTTCATGGCGTCGGTCAGATCGAGGTGAATACCGCGAAGGATGACCTTCGCGCCGATAACTTCAGGAGTGATGTGGGGCATACGTGAGTAGTAGAGCACATCGGCACCGATTTGTTGCCTCTAAAATCAGCAAAATGCCGGCAACAAAATCTGCGCACACCCCTGCCGTCCGTCATCAGGCGCGTAAGTGATTCGCTCGATAACGCCCGGGACTCACACCCGTGCGGCGCTTGAACCACACGGTGAAATGCGAATCGCTGCGAAAGCCGAGACTCGCGGCCAGTGCCTTGATCGGCGGTTCGCCGGTTTCCAGGCACAGGCGCGCAAACTCGAGACGGCGGCGCTCCCAATATTGCAGCGGCGTGAGGTTGAACTGTTTTCGGAATACGCGGGCGAGCTGCACCGCGCTCACGCCGGCGGCCTTCACGACGGCGTTGCGCGGAAACGCCTCATCGAGCGATGCTTCATCAAGCACCCGCGCGGCACACAGAGCGCGTTCGTCGCCGTCATGGCGGGAAGGGGACGCCCCGGCGGCAAGGCTCGCCTGAAACCATGCCTCGATCCAACCGAAGAACGCGCGCTGAAACCGGATGAAACGCGGATAGTCGGCCATCTGCCGGGCGTGATCGTAGTGCGTTCCCGGCAGGTGGCGTCCGACCAGGCGCTCCAGTGCGCGCGCCGTTTTGACGAGCGCAGGATGCCGCGCGCCGTCGAGCACGAGCCCCGGGTGCGGCGCGAGGAGGTTTTCGCCCGAAGGCCACTGGCAGAAAAAGCGCACGGAGATGAGCACCGCATCGTCCGAAAAATCGTGCCGGTGAATCTCCGCGGGCGGCAGCATCCACTGGCCGGCGCGGGCGGTGAGCTCGCCCGCCTTGGTGGTGACGCGCACCTCGCCTTTGCGCAGATACCACGCCCAGTTGCCCTCGCGATGGTCGAAGACCCCGCGGCGCGCCTGCGGACTCGGCGCGTGATCATAAATCCACACCAGCTCCGTGCGCAGGCAGGACCATTCGTGCAACGAGAGATGCGGCCTCGGGGTGTTCATGTGATCACGCGGTGAAACAAAATGATCACGCGGATAAACCCGCTCCGCTTGCGGCTCCCGGCGTGACGACGGCAGAATGGGGCATGCTGGTTCGTTTCACAACCACCGCTCTGTGCTGCCTTCTGGCGTTTGCGACAACGCCTAACTTTTCCATGAGCACCCCCGCCCCTCTGTCTCTCGCCGACGGCTACCGCGGCATCTGGTATGCGCTCGGTTTCAAATTCGAATACGGCGACAAATACTCGGGCGGACTCGGCACCTACACGGCCAACCACCAGCCGATGGCCGAATATGCGCCGGCGGTGAACAAAACGTTTTTCACCTACGGAGGCGCACCCGCCGCCGACAAACGCGAACTCGCCATCATGGTGTCGTATTACGACCACGCGAGCGGCGTCGTGCCGCGGCCGGTCACGTTGTATTTCGATCCCAAGGTGGACGATCCGCACGACAACGCCTGCCTCCGCATCGGCGCGGACGGGCGTATCTGGGTCTTCAAGAGCGGACGCAACTGGGGGCGCCCCGGACTCATCTTTCGCAGCGTAAAACCCTACGACATTTCGGCCTTCGAACGTATCGCCGACCAAGAATTCACCTACCCGCAGGTGTGGAACGGCGCCGATGGCGGCTGGTTCATGCTGTTCACGAAGTATTTCGACGGCAACAAAAACGGCCCGGAGCGAAAGCTGTTTTGGAAAACCAGCGCCGACGGCCTCACGTGGAGCGAAGACCATCTGCTGGCGGGCTTCGGCGGACATTACCAGACCAGCGGCCGTCAGGGTGCAAAGGTCGCGACGTTCTTCAATTACCATCCCGACAACCACGTCGATCGTCGCACCAACCTCTATTACGCGCAGACGCTCGACGAAGGCAAAACCTGGACCACCGCCAACGGCTCGCCACTCGCAATCCCGCTCACGCACCGCGGCAACGCCACCCTCGTGCTCGACCTGCAGGCCGAGGGAAAATTCATGTATACGTGCGACCTGAACTTCGACGCCCGCGGCAACCCGATCCTACTGTGCGTCGTCAGCCGCGCCGGAGAGCCGGGCCCGAAAGGCGATCCCCGTGAATGGACCGTGCTGCATTGGACCGGAGAAAAATGGACGCGCAACGTGGTCGCCGCATCCGACCACAACTACGACATGGGCAGCCTCTATGTGAACGGCGATACCTGGCGCATCATCGGTCCGACCGGAACCGCTCCTCAAAAATGGGGCGCCGGCGGCGAAATGGAAACGTGGGTGAGCCGCGACGACGGCACTACCTGGACGAAGGAACGAGCGCTCACCGCAAACAGCGAAACCAACCACAGCTACGCCCGCCGCCCGCTTAACGCGCACCCCGACTTCGCCGCGTTCTGGGCCGACGGGAATCCCAACATCCTCACTCCCTCGCGTCTCTATTTCTCCAACGCCGACGGCACGCGTGTCTTCCGCCTGCCTTACGACATGCCGGAGGACTTCGCCAAACCCGAACCCGTGCGCTCGCCCTGAACCACCGCGACCTGCCTCCGCCGGTATTCACGCGGGCTGTGTCCGGTGTGCTTAGACACGAGCTTTGAAAAATGCGCGACGTCGGGCAGCCCGCAGCGCACCGCCACGTCGGCGACGGGAATCGCCGTCGTCGCCAGCAACTCCAACGCGCACCGCAGCCGCAGCCGTCCCAAGTATTGCACCGGCGGCACGCCGTGACGGCGCGTGAACACGCGGTGCAGTGACGCACGGTGCAACCCCAGCCGCACGGCCAACCCGGTGACATTCAGCCGCGCGTCGGCGAAATGTGCATCCAGCCATTCCCGCGCCGTCGTCGCCGCATCTTCGGCATGCGATGTCGCCGCGTCGGTAAGCGGCGCGACCATGCGTAATAAAATCTCGTAGCCCAGCACCGAGCCGCGCAACTCGCCGTCCGGTGTCGGATCGCGCAACGCATCATCCAGCCGCTCGAACAAACCCGCCGGACACGGTCCGGCCGGCTGCGCACGCGTCAACCCATACTCGCGCGTGATCCGCCCCTGTTGCGCACCGTCAAACGTGAGCCAGCGATAATCCCATCCCTCCGCGCCCGCGATCAGCTCATGCGGTTCGCCCGCCGCATAATAAAACACCGCGTCGGCATGGATCGGCGTGAGCACCCTCCCGACCTTGATCGAGCCTCCGCCCGCCACCGACCAGAACACCTGCAAAAACCGTCCCGACTCCCGCAGCTCGCGCGCTCCGGGCTTGAGCTGATAGTGCCCCGCCGACCGCACATTCAGCGGCAACGGGCGACCGGGCGCAGGCGTAAGACGGTAACGAATCATGCGACAAAATTACAAATAAGTGCGTCAAATATCCATCTTGGAGTAAAAATGGACACGTCAAATCTACAACTGATGAACCCCCCGTCCTGGAACGAGAGCTACCGTCAGCAGCACTTCGACCACATGCCCTGGCAATTTTCCCACGAGGCCACCTCGTCCGAAAAGGCTGCGCAGAAACACCACCAACGCGCCCTCGCCAAAGCCGCCGCCACCGAGATTGGCGAAGACTGCTACCTGGCCCCCTCGGCCTCGATCTCCGGAAAATCCGGTGCCGCGTTGCGCATGGGCAAAAACGGTTTCGTCGCCGCCCACGCCTACATCACCGACGACGTGCGCCTCGGCGACCATTGCACCATCAACCCCTTCGCCACCCTGCGCGGACGCATCACCGGCGGTGACGGCATTCGCATCGGTGCCTACTCCTGCCTCATGGGCTTCAACCATGGCTACGCCGACACGACGAAACCCATCTGGCAGCAGCCGCACACGAGCAAAGGCATCGTGCTAGGCGACGACATCTGGATCGGCGCCCACGTCTCGGTCCTCGACGGTGTAAAAATCGGAAGCCACACGATCCTCGCCGCCGGCGCCATCGTGACCAAGGACGTGCCCGACTACGCCATAGTCGGCGGCAACCCCGCGCGCGTCATCCGCATGCGCAAACGCGTGCACGCCCCCGGCTCGCTCGAAACCAAACTCGCACGCTTCGGTGAAAAAGCCGGCGGAGAGCTGGAGACGCTGCTCACATCGTATCAGTCCAAAACCAAAGACGCCGGCCTCGTTTACCTGAACCAACGCGGCGAAAAAAAACGCGTGCGCCCCTGGTGCGACGCGACAGAGATCGCCGCCATGTTCGGCCGCATCGCGCCCGGTTTCACCAAAGCCGAATGGATCACGCGTCTACGCGAATTTCAGGACCGCACCACCGGGGTCGTTCCGGAGCACATTCCTGCGGACGCCGCGCACAACGACGCCCCGCCTGCCAATCCCGACGACACGCGTTTCTACAACACGATGGCCGTGTCCTATGCGCTCGAGAGCCTTGGATCCAACCTCGCGCATCCGGTGACCGTGGCGTCGGCCATCACCGCGCCCCGCCTTCTCAAAAAACTGAACGCGCTTCCGTGGAAAGACTTCGCCTGGCATGCCGGCGACTGGGTGGATTGTTACGCGTCGAGCGTGCTGTCCGACGCGCTTTACTTTAACCGTCGTCCGCCGCTGAAAGAGTTGTTCGCGTGGATCGACCGCGAGTGCGACCCGATGACCGGCATGTGGGGCCCGTGGTCGAAGGAGTCGCGCTGGCAGCAACCGGTGAACGGTTTTTACCGCCTCACCCGCGGCACCTACGCGCAATACGGCGTGCCGCTGCCTCATCCCGAAAAAGCGATCGACACGATCCTCGCGCACTCGACGGACCGCGCGTTTTTCAACGGCAAGACCGACGACGCCTGCCACGTGCTCGACGTCGTGCACCCGCTCTGGCTCTGCCGCAAACAAACCGCGCACCGCCGCGAAGAAATCGAAGCATGGGTCGCCAAACGCCTGCCCAAAGTCCTCGCACATTGGCAGACGAAGCGCGGCTTCGACTTCGTCGTCGCCCGCCACGACACCTCGCTCCAAGGCACCGAAATGTGGCTGAGCATCATCTATCTGATGTCCGATCTCCTCGGTGTAGCCGACGCCCTCGGCTACCGCCCTCGCGGCGTGCACCGACTGGAACCCGCTTTAAAATTTAAACGAACGAGTTGAACCACGGTGTCGTGCGACGCCCGCCCGCCGCCATGGCGGAAAATTCCGCGATGCCGGAGGGCGTCACTCCCTGATCGTAATCAGTGGGCGGCTTCGGCGGGGCTTCCGCGCAGGAGGGAGACGAGGCGCGCCTGCAGCTTCGGCGTGGCGCCCGATTTCAGGGCCTCGCGGTAAAGCTCGGCGGCGGCATCGGGCTGGTTGGCGGCGGCGAGCAACTGGCCGCGTTGATACGCCAGCAGGGCGGCGCCGGGGTCATCCGTGATCTTCGTGCCGGTCGTAATTTGCGACCAGGGCGACACGGGCGAAAGCGACTTCAGAAGACGGGCGAAGCCGAGCGCGCGGTCCCAATCTCCGGCGGAGTCTGCGGCCAGCAACTGACGGTTGAGGTAAGCTTCAAACGGTTCGTCCTTGTTGGCGGCGGGGATATCCTTGAGTTCGCTCAGACGCGGCAACGCACGGTAAACCCAAGCATCGCGCAGCTTCGAAATCGCGACATATTGCTGGCTGAGCAGGCTGCCGCCGTAGGTGACGCTGCGTTCGCCACGGAAGATGCGCTGGGCGTCGTCGGTGCGGCCGCTCTGCAAGGCGGCTTCGGCGGCGAGGATGCTGTCAATCTGGCCGACCAGGCTGGAGCGGGTGTTGTAGTCGAAATTCATGCCGTTGCTCTGGTCGGAGATGAGTTTTTCGCGGGCGTCCGCGAGGCCTTCAAGCGTGAGTGAGCCCATGATCGCGTCCATGTCCGCGGAGGTCGCGGAGCTGCCGGACAGCTTCTTGGTGGCGGCGCGCAGGGTCGCGCGATCAATGCCGAAGGGGCGGGCAAACTGGTCCAAATTCGAGATGAAATTGCGCACCTGGTTACGGTCACCGTCAACTTGCGCCTCGAGAAGTCGCTGCCAGGTCTGAAGGAAATTACGCTGGCGCTGAATGCCCTCACGCACGCGGGCGAGTCGGGGCTTGTAGTCATTGCCCAGCTCTTCCTCGAAGGCAGTGAGCTGGTCGAAGAGTGGATCGATCACATCGGATGTCTTGGCGGCGAGAGCCGTGGTGCTCATGGCCGTGAGGCGTTTCTCAAAACTCAGACGGGCGCTGTCTTCGTCGGCGGTTTTTTGTGCGGCGACCGCTGCGTTGAGCGTGGCGATCTGCTGCTTGATTTCGGGGGACTTGAGACGTTGGCCGAGATTCTGGAGGGTGTTGCGGATTTCGTTGGCGTTGCCTCCGGTCAGGCTGGCTTCGATGGCAGGGAGTTCGCCGTTGAGCGCGGTCCAATCAAAACGATTGGGAACCTCGGTGCCGGCTTCGATGGCGGCGAGACGTTCCGCAGTGATTTTTTTCAGGGCGGCCAGCGCATCAGCCACGGGAGTCGCCGAAGGTTTATCCGCCGTGGTGACGGTCGTCTGGGCGTGGAGCGCAACCGTCCCTCCAGTAGCGGAGAGACCGATGGCTAGGGGTAGAATGCGGAACAGCGAGGTATATTTCATGGGGAAATGGACGGAGTAGAAACGTTAGCGTTTTTTATTCAATGCCGCGGCGAACCAGTCGTTGGTAATCGACTGTTGAGCGCGCGGGGCGGGCGCGGCGGCCGGAGCAGGACGGGCTTGGCCGGGGCTCGTGCGGGGGGCGGCTTGACCGGACTTTGCGCCAAGCTGGGGGGCGCTGCGCATCGACAAGGCGATACGTCCGCGGGTGAGATCCACCTCGGTCACGGTCACGCTGACTTTCTGGCCGGGCTTCACGACGGCCGCTGGATCTTTGACGAAGCTGTCGGCGAGTTGGGAAACGTGCACGAGGCCGTCCTGGTGGACGCCAATGTCAACGAAGGCACCGAAGGCGGTGACGTTGGTCACGATGCCGGGGAGTTTCATGCCGGGCTTCAGGTCCTCGGGTTTGTTGACGCCTTCCTGGAAACTGAAGGCCTCAAATTTTTGGCGCGGGTCGCGACCGGGTTTCGCGAGCTCGGCCATGATGTCGGTGAGCGTGGGGAGACCGACGGTTTCGGTGACGTAGTTCTGGAGGTTGAGCTTCTTGCGGAGTTTTTCGTCGCGCAGGAGATCGGGCACGGTGCAGCCGAGGTCGGCGGCCATTTTTTCGACGAGAGGGTAGCGCTCGGGATGCACGGCGGACGCGTCGAGCGGGTGCGCGGCATCGTGGATGCGGAGGAAACCGGCGGCTTGTTCGTAGGCTTTCGGTCCGAGGCCGGTGACTTCAAGGAGGTCGGCGCGGGCTTTGAAGGCGCCCTTGTCGTTGCGGCGCGCGACGATGGCGGCGGCGCTGCGGGAGTTGAGTCCGGAGACTTGGGCGAGGAGTTGTTTCGACGCGGTATTGAGTTCGACGCCAACGCCGTTCACGCAGCTGACGACCGTGTCGTCGAGGGAGCGCTTCAACGCGTTTTGATCGACGTCGTGCTGGTATTGACCGACGCCGATGGACTTCGGGTCGAGCTTCACGAGTTCGGCGAGCGGATCCATGAGACGGCGGCCGATGGAGACGGCGCCGCGCACAGTGAGGTCGTGGTCGGGGAATTCTTCGCGGGCGACTTCGCTGGCGGAGTAGATGGATGCGCCGGATTCGTTAACCATGACGACGGCGATGGAAGCGGGCAGCTTGAGTCCGCGAATGAAGGCTTCGGTCTCGCGGCCCGCAGTGCCGTTGCCGATGGCGATGGCTTCGATTTTGAAGAACTCGATGAAGCCTTTGATTTTCTCGGTGGCCTCGACTTCGTGGCGATCGGGATAGACTACGTCGTTGTGGAGGAGTTTGCCCTGGCGATCGAGGATGACGGTTTTGCAACCGGTGCGGAAACCGGGGTCAAGCGCGAGGACGGCGCGTTGGCCGAGCGGGGCGGCAAGGAGGAGTTCGCGAACGTTGTCGGTGAAGACTTTGATGGCGGCGACGTCGGCCTGTTTTTTGGACTCGAGGCGGAACTCGGTTTCCATCGCGGGTGCGAGGAGGCGCTTCAAGGCGTCGGCGCACATGAGGCGGAGCTGCGCGGTGGCGGCGGGCGCGCTGTTCTTGATGACGTGGCGCTCGAGCTCGGCGAGGGCAAGGAGTTCGTCCACGGTGATGCGCATCATCAGGAAGAGTTCTTTTTCGCCGCGACGCATGGCGAGGAGGCGGTGCGAGGGGCACTTCGCGAGGGGTTCGGACCACTCGAAGTAGTCTTTGAATTTGGCTCCTTCGACCTCCTTGCCGGAGATGAGCTTCGAGGAGATGACCGCGGAGGATTTGTAGAGCGTGCGGAGTTTTTCACGGGCCGCGGCATCGTCGGAAACGCGTTCGGCGAGGATGTCGCGGGCGCCGGCGAAGGCTTCCTCGGGGGTGGCGATCTTGGAGACGATGTTCTTGCCGTCGTCGGCGGTGTATTCACAACCCACATACGCCTGCGCGGCGGCGGCGAGGTCGATGGCGGGATCCTGCGCCCAGATTTGTTCGGCGAGAGGCTCGAGACCTTTCTCTTTCGCGATGGTGGCGCGGGTGCGCTTTTTCGGACGGAAGGGGAGGTAGATGTCTTCGAGGCGGACAAGAGTCTCGGCGAGGGCGATCTGGTTGTCGAGGGCCGGCGTGAGGAGGTTGCGCTCCTTCAGCGAGGCGAGGATGGAGGCGCGGCGCTCGTCGAGTTGGGCGAGTTGTTCGAGGCGGTCGCGAATGGTGGTGATTTGGACCTCGTCGAGTTCGCCGGTCATCTCCTTGCGGTAGCGGGCGATGAACGGGACGGTGGCGCCGTCCTTGAGGAGCTGGGCCGTCGTGGCGACCTGGTGGACTTTGACCGTGGAGCCGAGTTCCTGGGCGATGCGGAGGACGTGGTCGGCGTTGGGGAGAGCGGTGGGTTCAGCCATGAAAAGAAAGGTCGAGTGCAACGGCGTGCGGGAGGCGGGCAAGGGGAAAAAGCAGGAGCGCGACCAGCCTCCGACAATCCTGTTGCGGGAGGAACTTGGCCGGGGCAGTCTGGTCGCAGTTTATAAACCTATGCACACCTCCCTGCGCACCGTTTGGATTGCCGGCAGCCTCGCGGGGCTGACCGCTTTGATGTCGGGCTGTTCCACCACGGACGGCAAGTCGGCCACGAATCCCAATCACCTCGGGCCCGCCATCGGTCAGGGCGTGGGCACAGGAGTGGGCGTCGTGGGCGGCAATGTCGTCGGCGGCGTGGTCGGGCTCGGCGAGGGCGTCGCAGCGGGTGCGAAAAAACCTTTCACCAACGAACCGCGCGTGGTGCGCACGTGGCGCACGGAAACGACCAGCGATGGCCGCACGATCCAAGTGCCGTATGATATTCTGGTCGACCAATACGGACGTCCGATCGCAGATAAGAAATAATTTCAGGCACAAAAAAGCCGCCTCGTGAGAGGCGGCTTTTTTGTTGGTCGGGAAACGCGGACGCAGGTGGCTGATTACCAGCCGACGGTCGATTTCTTGGACTGCTTGGCGATCTCACGCTCTTCTTCCCACACGGTGAGTCCGCTCTTCACGTTCACGAGCGACATCTGGAAGCTGTAGGTGTTCTGGGTGACGCCGTTGATCTTGTCGGTCTGCTGGATCAGCTTGGCATAGAGCGTGTAATGGGGCGCAATGACCTTGGCCTTCTTGCCGGTCATCATCTCGTCGAGCTCGGAGGCTTCGGAGGCGACCACCGCGCGCTCGCCAAGGCCCATGGTGTTGGTGATGGCAACCTTGCCCGTCTGGGTGAGGGCGACGCGGATCTTTTTGATGAGGAGATCCGTGTCCACGTTGATCGTGGTGTTGTTGATGATGCGGTCCACCGCGAGAATGGCGGGCTGGACGGGGGCCTTGTCGAGGGCGCCGGAGGTGAGCAGGGAGGCGACGAGCTCGTCGGCGGCTTTGGACCAGTCCTGGGAGTTGATACCCGAGGTGGTGAGGGCTTGCGGGCCCTTGGAGTCGACGACGCGGACTTGGGAGCTTTGGCAGCCGGTGAAAACGAACGCGGCGGGCAGCACGAGGGCGCCGAGGAGCGCGGTTTTGAAGGTGGCGGTGGTCATGTTGGATGGATTGGGAAGCGGGATTACTCGGACATTTTGAACACAAAATCAACGGCGCGCGGATTGATCGCGACGGTGGAGACAGTGGTGGTCTCGCGGCCCTGGAGAGTGATGACCTTCCAGGTTTCATTGGGCGAGCCGACGGCCATACCAGAGTTGTCAACCCACTCGAACTTGTAGCGCACAGTGCGGGCGTTGTTCTTCAAGTTCTCGAGCGTGACCTGCACCTTGAGCAAGTTGCTGGAAACGGTGGACTGGTTGACCGAGTTCACGCGCACGGTGCGCGCGAGGGTGTTGTCGGTGACGACGCGCTTGTCGTCGACGTAGCTCGGCGTGGCCTGCGGCTGGGCGCGTTCGACGGTGTTGACGTTGGTGGCGCAGCCGGTGAGGGCGACGAGGGAGGCGACGGCAAAAAGGCTGCCGGCGGCGAAGCGGGAGACGGTGTTCATTTGAGGAGGAATTGGGAAACGAGCAACGGGGCCGAGGTGGACACGTTCTTCACATAGACAACGTTCACGGCTCCGGGGTCCAAGGTAATTGTCTTGGTGGCGGTTCCGGCGGTCAGGACGAGCTGGCGGTCGGCCGGGGTCGCGAGACGGGCGTATTGGAACTCCTTGGGAACGGTAATCCAAGTGCGGGTATCAGCGATGTTGGTGGAGGCGTTGAGTGCGGTCATGGCAATACCGCCGATGAGGCCGGCCATGGCGCTCTGGTCGCTAAGCTGCTTCTGCACGGTTGCCTGGATGATCGCTTTGGTGGCGGTGGTCACGAGGGTCTTGGTGAGAATCGTGGGCCACTCGTTTTTGAAATCGTTGGCCACGACGCTGTCCATGCTCGCGACCGTCGCGGTGGTGAGCGGTTGCGCGAGGCCGGCGGCGGCGATGGTGAGCGAGGGGTTGTAGTTACCGTTGAACTTCAACTTCGGGAAAGCGGCGCCGACGTAGGCGAGGCGGCTGGTGACGAGGAAGGTCGGGATGTCGATGCGCACCTGGTCACGGCCCGGGCCGGTGCCGGTTTCGAAGATGACGTAGGTGAGACCCTCGGGCTGCTTGCCCTCGGCGGCGGCGGCACCAAGTTCGCGATCGGCGGCGACATAGGGATTTTCAGGGACGAGCTCGGCGACACGCTCGAAGGACTTGCGTCCGCGTTCCCAGTCGGCGCCGTTTTCGCCGCGGATAGAGAAGAAGAGACCGTCGAGGAACACGGCAAAGGGATTCACATAGTCGCCGTAGGGTTTGATGGGCGCGGTGGACTCGGCGAGGGCGGAGGCGAAGGCCGGGCCGGCCTTGGGGTCAGCCTGGGCTTTGTCCACGTCGTAAGAAGCGGTCTGGCCTTTCTCGTCCTTGATTTTGCCTTCCTTGGCGGCGGCGGCTTCTTCCTGGGCCTCGACGATACGCTTGGCATTGGCATCGACGGCGTCGCGCTGGCGCTGGAGGGAGCGGTTCAGTTCAACGCGGGCGGCATCGACTTGGCCGATCTGAAGATTGTTGAGGGCCTTGTAGGCGCTGAGTAGAACCTTGTCGTAGGCGCGTCCGCGATAGGGGATGTTGGCCTGGTTGGTGACGACGGAGAGGGCTTCGGAGCCGACTTTGATCTTGGCCTGCTCTTCCCAATAGGTGACGCGTTCGTCGGCCTTCTCAAAGGCGGTGAGGGAGCGCTTGGCGTAGCTGGTGGACAGTTCGAGCGGCGTCGGCACAGGCGGGATCGGGGCGGCGGGATCCTTCGGGATGACGGGAGCCGGCGGAGGCAGCTCGGTGGTGTCGGCGAGCGCGGCCATGCGCAGGGTGGCGCCTTGCTCGAGGCGCCAAAGGAGCTCGTCTTTGCCGCCGGCCTTGGCCTCGGCTTCCTTGTCGGCGTTGGCGACGGCGGAGGCGATGCTGGAGCTGCGGAAGGAGTTGGCGAGGTCGGCGGACTGCTGCTGGTAGGTCTGGCAGCCGGCGAGGAAGAGGACGAGCGCGGAGCCGAGGCTCAGTTGCGCGAGTGAGCGGAGGCAAGTGGACGGAATCATGCGGTGGTTGCGAGTTGAAGCGGTGTGAAAAGTGCCGGCTGGAACCGGCGGAAACAGAATCGAAACGTGCGACTAACAAACATCGCCCGCCTCTGGTGCTACAAAGGCGGGCGATGATGAAAACGAAGAGAGGCTTATTCGGCCTCGGGCTCGGCGACGTCCGTCTTAAGGCGGACGAGGGCGAGCTTGTCGATACCGGTGTCCTCGATGATCTCGGCCTGCGAGTTCTGAGGGGTGACGCGCGAAATCTTGACCGTGCCGACGGGCACTTCTTCGCGGCTCTTCTCGCCGGTGTCGGGATCGACAAGATCCTCTCCGAGGGTGAAGACCTCCCACACCTGGCCGACCTTGATGCCGGAGGTGTCATTCCGGTTGATGGTCACGAGCTTGTCGCGCTTGGCTAGGACACGTGCGGGGAACACGGCGTCGGAAACGCGGGAGGCGATCTTCTGCGCCATCTCGCGGGTGATATCGATAAGGAGGACGTCGCTGGACTCGCCGACCTTCTCGGTGGTGCTGCCCGACAGCTGGTCGGCCTGGCGGCGCGAAACCTGGAAGTTGGTGCTGGCGACGGCGCGCTGGGTGGCGACCTCGGTGATCTTGGCAACTGCGGAGAGTTCGATGACGCGGGCGGTCACGGTCTTTCCGAGGGAGGCGAGCTTGCGGGTCTCCATGCGGTCGTTGAACCCGTCGACACGGATGGTGAGGAGATAATCGGCCTGATTGAACTGAAAGGCGGTGCCGGCGGCGCCGGCCTCCTTGGCGAGGGCGTCGGCATCGGAACGCTCAAGCACTTCGAAACGCTTGGAGTTGAGCACGCGGTCATAGACCTGCGAGTCGAGCGCCTCGAGCACGCTGGAGAGCGAAAGGCCGACGCCCTGCGTGGCCATGCGGGCTTTGACAGAGTCGGTCGCGGCGATCTTGGTGATCGCGATTTTCTTTTTGCCTGGAGCGTCCTGGGCGGAAAGCGCGCCGGTGAAGGCGACGCCGAGGGCGAGGAAGGCGAGGAGACGGGTGAATTTCATGACGGGAAAGTGCGGGCGGTTGATGGATTAAAATTAGAACGCGAAGATCGAACGGGTGGTGGGACGGCCGTCCTTGTCACCCTTGTCATCCTTGCGATCGATGCGGCGACCGTCGTCCTCGTAGATGTTGATGGCGGGGGCGTCCTTCGTATCGACCTTGAAACCGCTTTGCTCGAGCATCTTGGCGCGGCCTTCGAGAACCTTGACCTCACCGTCGGTGAGCTTGGCGTTGTTCTTAAGGTCGTTGAGGAACTTGGTGGAGTCCTTCCAGCGGGCGTAGCCCTCCTCGCTGAGTTCGAGGGCGACGGTGAGGGACTGGCCGTTGACGAAATTGACGGTGCGCTCGTAGGGCTTGAAACCGGCGCGGGTGATGCGGAGTTTGCTAAGGCCGGGCTTGACGGTGATCTTGCCGGGAGCGGAGCCGACCGCGACGCCGTCCACCTCGACGGTGGCGTTGAGGGCGGAGACCTTCAGCTTGCTCTCGGAGATGGTGACGGTGTTTTCCACGCCGATGCGGATGTCGGGGATGGTGAGATCGGCGGCCTCGGTGTTAAGGGAGACGGCGACGAGACCCTGCGCGGCGGACGGGGCGGTGATGCGGCCGCGCTCGATGCGGGACTTCAGGCTGGCGGCAACTTTGACGGATGCCTGGTCGAGGAGGTCATCAAGACCCTCGGTCTGGCTCTCTTTGGTAGCGTCGGTGAGCTGGACGATTTTGGAAACTTTGACCGTATCCGCTGTAAGACTACCGCCGGTGGTGCCGTCGATGACCTTGTAGGTCACGCGCAGGGTGCGGTCTTCGTTGGTGGTCTTGACGCCGTAGGCATCGATTTTGCGTTGGTTAGCCTCAAAGCCGGTGAGCGTAACCTGCAGAAGGTAGTCGGCGCCGAGCGACTGCGCGAGACGGAGGGCGGAGGAGTTTTGCGAGAGCGCGGTGTCGATGGCGTTGGCCGGGGCATTGGGATCGATTTTCGCGACGGCGTCGGAGGAGGTTTCGCGGCTGATGACGCTGACGCCGAGATCGGTCACGCGGGCGGCGACGTAGTCCTCGAGTGCATCGATCTTGCCGTCGTAGGCGGCGCCGGCGCGGTTGGAGACGAAGATGGCGGCCTTGTAGGTCTTCGAGACGGCCTCGCGTTCTTTCTCCGTGGTGACCGTCACCTTTTCGGTGATGGTCTTGCCATCCTTCACATAGGTGCGGGTCTCGATCGCCGTCGTGGGCGAAATCACTTCGCGCTCGACGGTGACGGTGGACTGGGCGAAAGCCGGCGCGAGCGCGGCGAACAACAATGAAGAGAGCGAGAGCAGACGAACGGTTTTCATGGAGAAAAGGGTTGGTTGGATAAAGTGACGCACCTTGAATGAGGACGTGTGTCTTACGCCGAAGTTCCGTCGTGCGGAAAACTCCGCCGGCAGACGGCTGACTCGATGAACATAAACGAGAGGCCCGAACACATGGTGAATTCACGACTCTTTCGCACAACGCCTCCTAGGGTCAAGTAACTAGGTTGCGACTGATCTCTCCTGTTCACGGTAAATGCCGCTTTGCAAATCGGTTGGCCCCCGACATGCTCCGCGCATTCCACGAACCGGCATGAAACACCCTAAGACCCTCCGCCTCGCTCTTGTTCGCAGCCTGATCGGCTCTGCTTTGCTCGCCTCACCGCTGCTCGCCATCACCCCCGCCGAGTTCGATTCCCTCCGCGCCAAGGCCGACCGGGGCAACTCCATCGCCCAATACAACCTCGGCCTCGCCCACGCCGACCGCCGCGAAGCCATTTACGACCCCGCCCAAGCCTACGCTTGGCTCAGCCTCGCCGCCGCCAATGGCACCAACGGCAAAGCCCTCTCCCAACTTACCAGCCTGCTCACCCCGGAACAGCTCGCCGAAGGCAAACGCCGCCTCGCGATCCTCACCGCGAGCCCCATCAGTCCGGCCACCGAAGCGGCCTCCCCCATCGTATCATCTGTGACCGCCGCTCCGGCGCCGGTCGCACCTGTCGTCGAAGTGGATGCCGACCAAAAGAAACTCAGCGCCGAACTCTCCGCCGCCTGGAAGGAAAACGAACTCCTCAAAGCGGGCCTCACCGCCCAACTCGCCGACGCTAACAAACGCGTCGCCATCGCCGAGGCCGCCCTCGCCAGCAAGGACAAGGAAATCTCCTCCCTCCAGTCCCGCCTGACTGAAGCCGCCGCGACCCCCGCGGTCGCGCCCGCGCCCGCCGCACCGATCGGCGTGAGCGCCGAACTCGCCTCTCTCCGCACCGAGCGCGACCAGTTGCAAGCCAGCGCGACCGCCGCCCTCTCCCAACTCACCGAACTTCGTTCCCAAAACGCCAAGGTCGGCGCCGAAGAAAACGCACTGCGCGAAAAACTCACCCGCGCCGCTTCCGACCTCGCCACCGCCCGCCGCGCCCAAGCCCAGGCCGAAGCCGAAAGCGCCAGCCTCAAAGCCGCCGCCGACCGCGCCAGCGCCGAACGCCTCGCTGTCGCCGCCCAACTCGAAACCGTCACCACCGAACTCGCCGCCGCCAAGGCCTCGACGCCCTCCGCGGATTCCACCGCCAAAGCCGAGCAAGCCCGTCTCGGCGAAAACCTGAAGACGCTCGAACGCCAGCACACCGAGGTCGCCGCCCAGCTCGAACAAGCCAACTCCCAAAACGCCCTCATCCGCACGCAATACACCAAGCTGCTGGCCGACGCGCAAACCGCCGCCAAGACCAGCGCCAACGAGTCCGTCCAACTGCGCGGCCAACTCGCCGCCACCGAGGAAAAACTGGCCAAGGCTTCCGCCGAGGGCTCCAAGTCCGTCGTCCTGAAAGCCGACCCGCGCGTCGCCGCCCTCGAGACCGAACGCGCCTCCCTCCTCCTCCGACTGGCCGAGGCACAGGCCGCCGCCACAGCCGTCCCCGCTCCCACTCCGGCGGCCCCGGCAGTCACCTTCGCCCCCGTGACCGCGCCCGCCGTTGACACCGAAACCGCCACAAAACTCACCGCCCTCGAAAAAGCCAAGGCCGAGACCGACGACAAACTCGCCGCCGCCCTCCGCTCCTTCACGCTCCAGCAAGCCGAGATCGACCGCCTCCAAAAGTCCCTCGCCAGTATCGACGCCGAGCGCGCCGCCACCGCCACCCAACTCGAGTCCGCCACTACCGAACTCGCCACGCTCCGCCCGCAGGCCGCTTCGGCCGCCTCCGTTTCGACCGACGCCGAAAGTCTCCGCACGCAGCTCGCCGCCGCCAAGCAAACCATCGCCGACCAGTCCGCCTCGCTCACCACGTCCAACCGCAGCCTGACCGACGCCCGCCAGACCGTGGACGCCGCCACCGCCGACCTCGTCGCCACCCGCGACCAGCTCCGCCAGACCCAGGCCCAATCCGCCGCCTTCGCAGTCGAGAACCAGCAGCTCAAAACCAAACTCGCTCTCACCGGCAGCCTCGCCGCCTCCTCCGCTCCTTCGCGCCCCGGCACGATCCCATCGATCTCGGTCAACCTCCCCGCCGCAACCGTGGCTCCGGCGACTCCCCCTCCCGCTCCCGCCGCTCCGGCGGTTGTCGCAACACCCGCCGCGCCCCGCGTCCACACCGTTTCCTCCGGTGACTCGCTCTCGAAGATCTCGAAGCAATACTACGGCACCGCCAATCGCTGGAACGACATCCTTCAGGCCAACAAAGACGTCATCCGCAACCCCGACGCCCTCGTTCTCGGCACCAAGCTGCGTATCCCCTGAGCCCCTCTCGCTCCGTCCGCACCTTGCTCCGGACCCGATAGATAATGGCGCCCCTGCCCGGCCTCGTCGCGTTCTGGGATTTCCAAGACGACTCGCTGCGATCCCGCGGCTCCGCGCCTGTCACGCTTCAAGCCGCCGGCGCGCCGCTTGATTACGCCGCCGAAGGCGTCTTCGGCCCGCGCTCCCTGCGTTTTCGCGCCGAGGGACACCTCGCGGCCAACTACCTCTTCGCACACGCCGCCGACGTCCCCTCGCTCAACATCGGCGGACCCGACGCCCAGGTCACCGTCGTCGCCTGGATCAAACGCGAGCCCTCCGCCTATGCAGGCTGCCAGTTCATCGCCGGCGTATGGAACGAACATCACCGCCGCCAATACGGCATGTTCCTGAACCTCCACATCTGGGATTCCTCCGAACAGGTCGGCGCCCACATCTCAGGCCACGGCGGCCCCACGCCCGGCCACCCCTATTGCATGGACGTCGCGATCGGCGCCACCCCCGTCCCCTTCAACACCTGGCAATGCGTGGCGATCTCCTACGACGGCCGACACGCGCGCGCCTACCTCGACGGACTACTCGACGTGCGCGAACCTCAAGGCACCTATGGCCGCAACCCCTTCCACTACCCGGAAGGCCTGCTCAAAGGGGACGCCGATTTCACCGTCGGCGCCGTCGCCCGCCCCGCCAAAGTCACCGGCGACGGCCAAGGCGGCTGGATCGAAACCGGCGCCCTCATCGCCAACCCCTTCACCGGCCTGCTCGGCGGCCTGGCCGTCTTCAACCGCGCCCTCGACGAAGCGGCGCTGCGCACCCTGGCCTCGCCGGCCCGCAACAACCTTCTACCCTAGCCCCACGACCGCCAACCGGCTTGACTTCATCATACTTTCAGTAATTACTGAAAGTATGGGCAAAGAAACCAACGCCGCCAAACTCGCCGAGACCCGCGACCTCTTTATCACGCAGTGGGGCGCCCTCGGCACCCAGTGGGGCATCAACCGCACGATGGCGATGATCCACGCCCTCCTCTTGGTTTCGCCCGAACCGCTCACCACCGACGAGGTGATGGAGCGCCTCTCCATCAGCCGCGGCAACGCCAACACCAACCTCCGCGACCTCACCGGCTGGGGCCTCATCCGCGTGCTCATGCGCAAGGGCGACCGCCGCGACTTCTACGAGGCCGAGAAAGACGTCTGGCGCATGTTCTGCATCATCGCCCGCGAGCGCAAACGCCGCGAAACCGAACCCGCCCTCGCCATCCTCCGCCAGTGTGCCGACACCAGCGGCGGGCTCTCCGGAGCCGAGGCGAAGGAACTCCACACCCGCCTCACCGAACTCGGCGATTTCGTCACCCTCGCCAACACGGTCATGGACAAAGTCGCCTCCGCCAA
>DATHXF010000135.1:0-23397 GCA_035459785.1 Rariglobus sp.
TTTTAGGGAGGCGATGACGTCGGCGGGGGAATCGCGGAGCGTCGGGTCGTTGTGCATGAGGATCGCGGCGGCTTGGTGCTTCGCGATGACGGAGGCCATGAGCGGGTCGCGCTGGAGTCCGTGGACGTCGTTGACGATGTGGGCGCCGGCGGCGAGGGCGGCGTCGGCGACGGCGGCGTGGTAGGTGTCGATCGAGATGGGCGCGGCGGTGTGGCGGACGAGTTCGCGGATGACGGGGACGACGCGGCGGATTTCTTCGTCGGGGCCGACTTCGGTGTAGCCGGGGCGCGTGGATTGTCCGCCGACGTCGATGACGGTGGCGCCTTGGGCGACGAGGAGGCGGGCGTGGGAGACGGCGGCGGGGAGGGAGTTGTGGTGTCCGCCGTCGAAGAAGGAGTCGTCGGTGACGTTGAGGATGCCGACGATGTGGGGAGTGCCGTCGAGGATCAGGCGACGGTCGCGGCAGAGGAGTTCGCGGGGGGAAGTCTGCATTTTTCAGGAGTCCTTTTGCTGGTAGGAGTCGTGCCAGCGGTGGAGGACGGCCCAGCTGAGCCAGACGACGGCGCCGGCGAAGAGGAAGCCGAGGAGGCAGCTGACGAGGGCGGTGGCGAAGAGGGCGGGGATTTGGAACTGGGCGCTGTAGATGAGACTGAGGAAGCCGAGTCCGCCTTGTCCGCCGGCGGAGTTGCCGGCGTAGGCGTCGCCGGCGATGGCGCCGATGGGGGCGAGGGTGGCGGCGATGCGGAGGCCGGTGAAGAAATAGGGGAGCGCGGCGGGGACGCGGAGGAGGAAGATTTGCTGAAGACGCGAGGCTCGGCCCATGCGGAAGAGGTCAACGAGGAGGCGGTCGGTGGAGACGAGACCTTGGGTGGTGTTTACGACGAGCGGGAAAAAACTGATGAGGAAGGTGATGATGACGACGCTCTTCAGACCGGGGCCGACCCAGAGGATGAGGATGGGAGCGAAGATGATGATGGGCGTGAGTTGGAGAGCCATGAGCCACGGATAGAGACTGGCGCGGACGAGCGGGGAGAGGGACAGCGCGAGGGCGAAGACGATGCTGAGGGCGGTGGCGGTGGCGAAACCGAGGAGTGCGCCGGTGGCGGTGGAGAGCGTGGCGGACCAGAGCTGCGGGCCGCGTTCGCTAAAGGCGTTGAGGACGGCGTGGGGTGCGGGGAGCAGGAACCGCTGATCGGCGGGGAGTATCCAGAGGCGAACTACATACCAAGCGGCGACGAGGAGGACGCCGGTGAGGACGGGAAGGACGAAGGGGAGGGCGCGGCGGTTCATGCGGCGACGGGCGCGGCGGAGCGCAGGAGGCGGGAGATTTCGGCGACGCGTTGGTGGAAGACCGGGGATTCGCGGGTTTCGGCGGTGCGCGGGAAGGTCAGGTCGATCGGCAGGTCGTGGGCGATGCGGCCGGCGGCGAGGATGACGATGCGACTGGAGAGAAAGACGGCCTCGGCGACGGAGTGGGTGACGAAGACGGCGGTCCAACGCTGGCGTTCGCGGAGGGCGAGGAGTTCTTCGTTGAGGTGTTCGCGGGTGAGTTCGTCGAGGGCGCCGAAGGGTTCGTCGAGGAGGAGGAGGGAGGGTTCGAGGGCGAGAGCGCGGGCGAGGGAGACGCGCATTTTTTCGCCGCCAGAGAGTTGGCGCGGATAGCGATCGGCGAGAGGGGAGATGCGGGCGAGGGCGAGGAGTTCGGACACGCGTCGGTCGCGTTCGGCGGGAGGCGTGTGCCGGAGCTGGAGGAGCGTTTCGGCGTTTTGGCGGACGGTGCGCCAAGGGAGAAGCGCGGCGTCTTGGAAGATGAAGGCGCGCTCGGTCGGCGTGGAGGTTGCGGGGTGTCCGGAGACGAGGACCTGGCCGGAGGTGGGTTCGGAAAGGCCCGAGAGGAGTCGGAGGAGCGTGGATTTACCGCAGCCGCTGGCGCCGATGAGGCTGACGAATTCGCCGGGGGCGACGCGGAGCGAGAGATTGTCGAGGACGGGCGGGCGGGACGGGTCACCGTAACGCTTGGTGACGGACTGGAGGTCGACGATGGGTGCGGGTTCGCTCATGCGCGCAGGAAGGGACGTGAGCATGGGTTGCGAGAGGGAGTGGGCAAGCTCGCGGGATGGTTTGCGGAATTGGCTTTTGGCGGTGTGGTGCGTTGAGTGGGGAAAATATGAACGAAGGCAAACGTGCGCACTTGGTGGTTTTGGGGGCCGGTTATGTCGGCGCGGAGGTGGTGCGGCAGGGATTGGCGCGCGGGTTGCGGGTGACGGCGTTGACGCGCAATGCAGAGAAAGCGCGGGTGTTGGCGGAGGCGGGTGCGGAGGTTGTGGTGGCTGATCTTGCGGGTGAGGCGTGGCATGCGCGGTTGGGCGAGGGGGCGGATTTTGTTTTGAACTGCGTGAGCTCGGGAGGCGGCGGACCGGAGGGGTATCGGCATAGTTATGTGGACGGGATGAAGTCGGTGCTGGCGTGGGCGGCGAAGGCGCCGGTGGGGACGATTATTTATACGGGGAGCACGTCGGTGTATCCGCAGGATGGCGGCGTGCGGGTGGATGAAACGGCTTCGGTTGAGGAAACGCGGGCGGCGGGGAGTCCGTTGGTGGAGGCGGAGGATTTGTTGCTGGCGTGGACGGGAGGGCGGAAGTTTGTGCTGCGGCTGGCGGGGATTTACGGGCCGGGGCGACATTACTTGCTGGATCAGTTGCGCGACGGGAGCGACGAAGTCGCCGGGAACGGGGAATATCGGCTGAATTTGATCCATCGTGACGACATCGCGGGGGCGGTGTGGGCGGCGTTTGATGCGCCGGCGGGGGTGGCGGATGGAATTTTCAACGTGGCGGATGACGGAGCGGCGCCGAAGGTCGAGATGACGGCCTGGCTGGCGATGAAGCTGGGCGTGCCGAGGCCGCGATTCACGGGGGAGCCGGCGGCGGGGCGGCGGCGGGTGACGCCGGACCGGGTGATCGCGAACGACAAGATCAAGCGCGAGTTGGGGTGGCGGCCGGTTTACCCGAGTTTTCGCGAGGGGTATGCGGCGATACTTGGGGCTTGAAGATTTGCGCGGGTTGCGAGGCACTAGCCCTTCGTTTTCAAACCTCACGTTTAACTTCCAACCCTTCTTACCATGGCCGGCGTAGGCAAACTCCTCAAACAAGCTCAGAAAATGCAGAAATCCATCGAGTCGCTGCAGACTCAGATGGAGGCGAAGGTCATCGACATCACCAGCGGCGGCGGCGCGGTGAAAGTGAAGATCAACGGCGCGGGCAAGTTCCTGTCGCTCGAACTCGACGCCGAGTTCCTCAAGGAAGACGCCAAGCTGGTGTCCGAGACGCTGCTCACCGCGATCCAAGACGCGGCCAAGCAGGCCAAGGAATTCAACGACGCTGAAATGCAGAAGGTCACGTCGGCCTTCCAGATGCCGGGGATGTTCTGAGGCGTCTGTCGATGACCCCCGCTTTTGAGCATCTGCAGCAGCAGTTGAAGCAACTGCCGGGGGTGGGGTTTCGTTCGGCGGAGCGGATGGCGTTGCATCTGCTCGTCGGGAAACCGGGTGCATTGCCCGTGCTGGTGAACGCACTCCAGGAAGCTGCGCGCAGTGTGCGGCGGTGTGTGCGTTGCGGAAATCTTGCCGAAGGCGACACATGCGCGCTGTGTGCGGACGAGCGCCGCAATCAGGCCGTGGTGTGTGTGGTGGAAAACGTGCCTGACCTCGTGGCGCTGGAGCGCTCGGGGGCGTATCGCGGGGTTTACCATGTGTTGCATGGAAAGCTGTCGCCGATCCACGGCGTGGGACCGGGGGATTTGAATTTCGCGTCGTTGCTGGCGCGGGCGCAGGCGGGCGAGGTGCGCGAACTGATTCTGGCGTTGTCCAACGACGTCGAAGGCGAGGCGACCTGCCATTATCTGACGGAGCACCTGGCGGCTGGCAGCGGCATCAAGGTGACGCGCATCGGCTTCGGGCTGCCGAGCGGCGGCGGGGTTTTGTATGCGGATTCGGTGACGCTGAAGAGCGCGTTGGATGCCCGTCGGGATTACGCGTAGTCCCGCAGGTATTGTCAGGTCGTTTGCGGGTGTGGCGCGGAACTAGCTATGGGGTGTTGTCCTCAGGTTCTGCACTCAGCTTCCCTTCAACGTGTCTTCTTCATGGTATGAGCGATTGGTCGGTATTCCCGGTGTCGGGAAGGTTCCGCGAGAGGTATTGGTGATCGATGATCATCCCGAAGCGCGGGAAATGATTATCGCGCTGCTGGCCCGTCTGGGCTGGAAGACGCGGCAGGCGGCCGATGGCGCGGAGGCCGTGGGTGTGATGAAGGCGGGCCACGCCGAAATCGGGTTGGCCTTGGTGGATGTGATTTTACCCGACACGGACGGGATGAGCCTGGCCCGGCAGTTGCGCGACGAGTATCCGCGGCTGGCGATCGTGTTGCTGAGCGGGCAGCTCAACGACGAGTCGCGGTGGATCGTGAGTGACGAGGGGTTTCGTTTTCTGCCGAAGCCTTTCAGTCTGCCGCAGCTTAGGGATGTGGTGGCGGAGATGCTGGGAGATCCGGATGCGCCGGATCCTGTGTGAACACCTGATCACATGGACCAAAATCTACTCCTGACCGTCGAGAAGCTCACCCTGAATCCCGACATTCAGCGGGGGTGGGTCGCGAACAAGACGTTTGTGATCAAAAACGTCCCGGCGCAGACCTACCTGACGATCAGCGCGGCGCAGGCGGTGGTGCTGCAGACTTTCGCGGAGCCGGTCACCGTGCCGGATGCGTTTGCGCGGTTGCTGCGCGGGCGGGACTGCCTGCCGTTGCGCGAGTTTTACGAACTGGTGGTAAAGGCCCACCAGGCGGGAATTCTCTGCGCGGGGACGGTGCGCAAGCCGGTGCGAAAAACAGTGCGCTGGCCGGCACTGAGGGCCGGATATATTTTATGGCCGGCTTGGGTTCTGGTGGCGGCGGTCTTCGTCTGGCTTGCGGTGCGAGTGCCCGTGTTGCGGGCGGATTTGACGTCATTGTTCATCGGCG
Organism: Rariglobus sp.; assembly: GCA_035459785.1. Taxonomy (GTDB): domain Bacteria; phylum Verrucomicrobiota; class Verrucomicrobiia; order Opitutales; family Opitutaceae; genus Rariglobus. The sequence goes on from DATHXF010000135.1 coordinate 5,016, forward strand.
CGGGCGCGAGCCTGGTGGCGTTGATCCTCGGCCAGATGCTGGCCGCGGCGTTGCTGGCGGGCGCGGGAGGCGAGGTCTATCCGAAGAAACGGATGGCCACGTTTGCGGGACTGCACCTGCGGTTGGATTTACGAGACTCCTGTTTGTTGCGTCCGGGTGAGCGGGCGCTGATCGCCCTGGGGGAAAGCCTGCCGCTGACCGTGGCGCTGATCGCCGGCTTGTGTCAGCTTCACGAGCTCGTGCTGCCGATGGCGGCGGTCTGGCTATTGCTGTGGCGTCCGTGGGGCGCGGGGTTGCCGCGGCGGCTGGCGGGACTGATCAGCCGGTATCCGCAACTCGATACGGATTCCAGATTTCTGTTTCTGCCGAACCAGCGTCCCCAGCATCACTGGCGCGCGGCGTGGTTGCGGTGGGACTGGCGGGTATGCCTGATCGAACTCGTCTGGGCGGCGGCGTGGACGCTGCTGGTAGCCCGGCTGGTGTTTGGCGAGATGGGGGTTTCGTTCATGGACGTGGCGGATGATTGGGATTACTGGTCGGTGTCGTTGCAGGCGCTCGGCGCGGCGCTGCTGGTCACGATCATGGTGATCATGGTCCGGCGGTGGCAGGACGGATTGCGGCAGATGCAGAGGAGTGTGCGTCAACGGTTCGCGCGAATGTGGCGTCACTGGCGGCAGGAGTATGTTTTCCCTGACAACGAGGCGGCGTTGCTGCGATTGGCATCGGCGCATCCGTTGCTGGGGCAGTTGAACCCCTACGAGCAGGCCGTGATTTTGCGGTCATGGCGGCCGGTGACTTTCCATGCGTGGCAAAAGCTCACGGAGGCCGAACAGGAGAGCGATCATGTCGGGCTCATTCTGTCAGGGCGGGCGACGGCAAACCGGATGGGAAAAAACGGACGGCGCATGCGGGCCCTTTTGCTGGAGGAGGGGGATTTTTTCGGTCTGCCGCATCTGCGGCCCGACGGAACGGATGCGCTGCTGGAAGTTCGCACGCGGACTCCGTTGGCGGCGATGATGATGCCGGCGGAGGTGTTCAAGCGCGTGATCGTGGCGCGACTGGGAGCGGAAGGTGTTTACGACCTGACGCACAAATACGCCTTCCTGCGCATGCTGCCGCTCTGTGCGAACTGGCACACGCATGCAGTGGCGCGTTTCGCGAGGCTGGCTCAGATCGCGGGCTACGGCGATGACGACCCCGTAATCCAGGAAAAGGGCGACTCCGGGTGGTTTTACATCGTGTATGACGGCATCGCGCAGGTGAGAAGTTGCGGAAAGTTTATCAACCGGTTGAAGGCCGGGGATTTTTTCGGAGAGATCAGCCTGCTGCAAAATGGCTCGGCCATTGCGGATGTGATCGCGCAAGGACAGTTGCGCTGTCTGCAAATCGACCGGACTAGTTTCCTGCGTTTCATGACACACAACCATCACGTCGCGCTAAGGCTGGAGAAGATCAGTTCGCAACGATTGGGGTATCCGATTTTCCCGCTGCGCCCCGGGGATTTTTGACCGGTCGGGAAGAGTTGTAATTCGTGGTTGCGACGCGAAATAGTCCGGTTTCAACCTAGTCCCGTTACTGCGGGTATAGTATACCGGCTATTATGTGTGCTTCCCAAGCATGAGAAGAGGGTTCGACTCCCTCTACCCGCACCAAAAGATTTTTTGAGGAATATTTCGTTTTCGTGCGTATCATATCTTTGAAAGCACATTTTACCCCACCAAACATCATCATGAAATCCATCCGTATCCTGTTCGCCTGCGTTCTCGCCTCGTTTGCCTCCGTCGCCCTCGTGCGCGCCGAGGCTGATGCCAAACCTGAAAAGAAGGCCGACGCCGCTTGCTGCACCACCGAAAAGAAGGCGGAAAAGAAAGGCTGCTGCGGCGAAGGCAAGAGCTGCTGCACCAAGGAAGAGAAGAAGGACGAGAAGAAGTCCTAAGCGGTCTAAATTACCTTCGAATTATTCACGAACCGGCCTCGTCATGAGGCCGGTTTTTTTGTGCCTACCACCAGAAGTATTCGGTGGCGGAGACGAGGGCGTCTTCCAATGGTGCGAGATACGGGTGCCAGTGGCGTTCCCATTCGAGGCTCACAGGACCGGTGTAGGCGTCGCGACGCAGCGCATCGAGAACCGGGGTCATGGGAAACCGGCCCTGACCGGGAGGCACGTAGGTGTAGGGGTGACGTCCCGAAGGTGTCGGGGAGCTGTCTTTGACGTGAATGTGGACGACGGAGCCGCGAATGGCGGCCCATGTGTCGATCGGGTTTTCTCCGCCGATAAACCAAGTGTGATGGGTGTCCCAGAGAATGCCGGTGCCGGCGGGGGCGGCGGTCAGGAAGCGAAGGATCGCCGGAGTGGTCGTCAGCGCGTCGTGCGTCTCGATCATGAGATCGGTGCGCCAGCCTTTGTCGCGGCGGAGGGCGTTCCACCAGGCGAGCGTCTCGAGGGCTTGCGCGAGGTCGGCGTCGGTGAGTCCTGCTTTGCTGCCGCCGTCGAACACGCGCAGGCGGGGGATGCCGGCGGCCTCGGCCCACGGGATGAATTGAAGAAACGCGTCGCGTTCGTCCTTGGTGTTACCGATGAGACGGAGCGAGGTGTCGAAGGCGACGATTTTGACGGACGATTTGTGGGCGTGGTGGGCGAAGTCCTCGGGTGAGCCGTAGGTCTGCGCGAGCCACGCGGGGACGTCGAGTGAGCCGCCGAGTCCGCGGAGTTCGACTGCGTCGAGCTGATGGCGAGCGGCGAGGGCGAGGGTTTCGTCGAGCGTGAGTTCGACGCAGCCGAGGGAGGAGAAGGCGCGGGAATAAGGGCGGGCGGACATCGGTTGGGGTAAACGAAAAGCCCCGAGCACATGCTCGGGGCAGGGATGTTTGCGATTACGGATTAAACGAGACGGTTTTCGGCGATGACCTTCGCATACCACTTGGCGGAGGTTTTGGGAGTGCGCTTCTGCGTTTTGAAGTCGCAGTGCACGATGCCGAAGCGGCGGGTGTAGCCGTCCTGCCACTCGTAGTTGTCCATGAAGGACCAGAGGAAGTAGCCCTTGACCGGCACGCCGTCGGCGATGGCGCGGTGGAGCTCATGGAGGTAGTTGCGCACGAGGTCGCGGCGGTGAAGGTCATGGACCTCGCCGGAGGCGGTGACTTCCTCGACGTCGTAGCCGCAGCCGTTTTCGGTGATGTAGATCGCGGGGACGTTGTAGATCTCGGCGGGGAGACGCGTGCCCCAGTAGAGGACCTGCGGCATGATGTTGAGCCACGGGCAGCTGCTGCGGGGGAAGTCGGCGGGGAGGGGGAGTTCCTCGTAGCGCTTGCCCTTGGCGGCGCGGACGAAGGAGCCGGTGTAGATGTTGAGGCCGAGGAAATCGGTGGGGAGGCTGATGAGGCCGAGGTCACCTTTTTGGACGTCGGGCATGTCGGCGCCCATGCGTTTTTTGTGATCGGCGGAATAGCGGCCGGTATAGATGGGTTCGAGAATGCGGGAGTTTTTCTCGATGAACGCGGCGCGGGCCGCGGCGATGTCGGCCGGAGTTTCCGTGAGCGGGATGGGCACAGACGAGTTGTCGGTGATGCCGACGCGGGCGCCCTTGCCGCCGAAGTTGCGGACGGCTTTCACGGCATGGCCGTGGCAGAGGAGGGCGTGGTGGTAGGTCTGGTTGACGACCTTCTCGCTCTCTTCGCGGCCGGGGGCCTTGTCGCCGCCTTTGGCATAGCCGAGGCGGGTGAAGCAGATGATCTCGTTGAGCGTGATCCAGTTTTTGACACGGTCACCGAGGGCTTTGACGACGGTCTCGGCGTAGGGGGCGAAGGCGTCGGCGGTGGCGCGGTTGGCCCAGCCGCCGCGGTCTTCGAGGGACTGCGGGAGATCCCAGTGGAAAAGCGTGACCCACGGGGTGATGCCATTCTTGAGGCAGGAATCGATGAGCTTGTTGTAGAACTTGAGGCCGGCGGGATTCACTTCGCCGTCGCCGTTGGGATAGATGCGGGGCCAGGAAACGGAGAGGCGGTAGTTCTTGATGCCGAGCTTGCGCATGAGCGCGAAGTCCTGCGGGTAGCGGTGATAGTGGTCGTTGGCGACGTCGAGCGTGTCGCCGTTGAGGACCTTGCCCGGGATACGGGCGAAGCGGTCCCAGATGGACTCGCCTTTGCCGTCTTCGAAGGCGGCGCCTTCGATCTGGGCGGCGGCGGTGGCGACGCCCCAGACGAAATTCTTGGGGAAAGTGAGGTGCTTGGGTTTGATAGGCATGGTCAGGAAAAAGTGATCAAGCGTTGGCTTCGATGCGGGCGGTGTGGTGGTTGCGCCAACGGTCGGCGACGCGCTGGTAAATGGCGTCGGGCGAGAGTCCGTGGGCGGCGCGGAGGATGTCCTGGCTGGTGCCGTGTTCGACAAACGTATCGGGCCAGCCGATACGCTCGACTGCGGCGGGGCAGTCGGCGTCCTGCAAGGCCTCGAGCACAGCACTGCCGAAGCCGCCGGAGAGGACGTGGTCCTCCATCGTGACGATGAGGGGGATGCAGGCGGCGTGGCTGAGGAGAAGCGTGCGGTCGAGGGGCTTGACGAAGCGGGCGTTGACGACGCCGACGGAGAGGCCGTCGGAGGCCTCGAGGCGGGCGGCGAGGGCGAGCGCGTCCTGCACCATGGAGCCGAGGGCCCAGATCATGATGTTGGAACCCTGCTTCAGAACCTCGGCCTGGCCGATTGGGAGCGTGGCGGGGGCGTCCTTGATTTTGACGCCGACGCCGGCACCGCGCGGGTAGCGGATGAAGCCGGGGCCCTTGAGCTGGAGACTCGTGTGCATCATGTCCACGAGCTCGTCCTCGTCCTTGGGCTGCATGATCACGGCGTTGGGCACGGGACGCAGGTAGGCGAGGTCGAAGAGACCGTGGTGGGTCGGGCCATCGTTGGGCGAGAGGCCGGCGCGGTCCATGACGAACGTCACGGGCAGGTTTTGCAGGGCGACATCATGGATGATCGGATCGTAGGCGCGCTGGAGGAACGTCGAGTAGATCGCGACGACGGGTTTGATGCCCTTGGTTGCGAGACCGGCGGCGAAAATGACCGCGTGTTCTTCCGCGATACCGACGTCGAAGAATTGTTTCGGGCAGGCGTTGGCGAGGTGGGACAGGCCGGTGCCGCTGGGCATGGCGCCGGTGATGCCGACGACGGCGGGGTCGGCCTGGGCGAAACGCACGAGAGCCTTGCCCATGACATCCTGGTAGTTGGGCGCGGGCGGAACGGCGGGAGCGACGGCGGGTTTGATGCTCTCCCCGGTAAGCGGATCGTAGGGGCTGGCGCCGTGGAATTTTTCCGGGGAGTTGATGGCGGCGTCGAGGCCTTTGCCCTTCTTGGTGAGGACGTGGAGGATGACGGGCGTGTCGCAGTGTTTGGCGAATTCGAGGTTCTTGACGAGCTCGTCGAGGTTGTGGCCGTCGATTGGGCCGAGGTAGCGCAGACCGAATTTTTCGAAGAGGGAGGACTCGACGAAGAAGTCCTTCGTTTCACGTTTCCACTTCACCCACATGCGGTGCATGTCGGGGCCGCCGGGGAGGCCGGTGAAGAACTTCTCCAAATCGTGGTGAACCTTGTTGTAGGTCGGATTGGTGGAGAGGCGGTTCAGGTATTTCGAGATGGCGCCGACGTTTTTAGCGATGGACCACTCGTTGTCGTTGAGGATGACGACGAGGCGTTTTGTGGAGCTGACGACGTTGTTGAGCGCCTCGAGGGTGATGCCGCAGGTGAAGGCGGCGTCGCCGCAGAGGGCGACGACGTGTTCGTGGGTGCCGCGCAGGTCGCGGGCGGTCGCCATGCCGAGGGCGGCAGAGAGGGCGGTGCCGGCGTGACCGGCGCCGAAGGAGTCGTGTTTGCTCTCGGCACGGTAGAGGAAGCCGCTGGCGCCGTCGGTCTGGCGGAGTTTTTTGAAGAAGTCGCCGCCGCGGCCGGTGAGGAGCTTGTGGACGTAGCCCTGGTGGGCGACGTCGAAGACGAACTGGTCGTCGGGCGTCGAGAAGACGCGGTGGAGGGCTATGGTGAGCTCGACGACGCCGAGATTGGGGCCGACGTGGCCGCCGTTTTTCGCGGTGACGGCGATGATCTCTTCGCGGATCTCGCGGGCGAGCTGCGGGAGTTGCTCGGCGGAGAGGCCTTTGACATCGGCGGGACCGTGAATGCGCTCAAGAAGACGCGACGACGGGGACGAAGAAGCCGAAGTGTCGGCGGGAGTGTTCATTAACGAAAGGGGATGAAGCGGCGGGATCGGAGGGCCGGATCAGGTGTCGCGGCGGGTTTCAAACGGCGTGAGGACGGGGGGGCCGTCCTTCTGTTTTTTGAGCTGTTCGATCTTGAGTTCGGCCTCCTTCAGGCGGGCCTCGCAGGTTTTGAGCAACGTGTTGCCCTCTTCGAATTTGGCGAGGAGCTCGGCCAGCGGAACGTCGCCGGATTCCATCGACTCAACGATGGATTCAAGACGGGCGAGGGCGTCCTCGAAGGAAGGTGTTGGCTTGGTTTTGTCGCTCACAACCCGTCAACGTTGCGGGCGCCGGAGGGGTTTTCAATCAAACATTGGAGTTGGCGCGGGCGGGGAAACCGATGGAGTCGGCGTCATGGTTTTTACTGTCGTGGTGGGATTAATTGTCGCCAAGTTGCTGGCTGAATTGGTGTTGGCGGGGCTGAATCGCGCGGAAGTGCGCCGGCATGCCTCGCAGGCTCCGGCGGCGGTCGCGGCGATCATGGACGCGGAGACTTACCGCAAGTCGGTCGATTATACCTTGGCGAAAAACCGGTTCGGCTCGTGGTCGATGGTTTTCGATACGGGCGTGCTGCTGCTGGTGCTGTCGAGCCAGGTATTGCCGATGTTGTTCGGCAACGTGGGGGCGTGGTCGCCGGCGGGAAAGTGGGACGACGCGTTGTTCATCCTGTTTGCGGGTGTGCTGCTGAGCATTCCGGGCCTGCCGTTTGATTGGTGGGGGCAGTTCCGGCTGGAGGGGCGGTTTGGGTTTAATAAATCGACCCCGGGATTGTGGATCGCGGACAAGTTCAAGGGACTCGCGCTGGTCTTCGTGATCGGATTTCCGCTGCTGTGGGCGTTGTTGTCACTGGTGGACTGGGTGGGAGGCACTTGGTGGGTATGGGGCTTTGGAATTATGTTCGGATTCCAACTGCTGATGCTGGTGCTTTATCCGAAACTGATTCTGCCGTTGTTCAATAAGCTGACGCCTCTACCCGAGGGTGAATTGCGCACGCGGTTGCTGGCGTTGTCGGAACGCACGGGTTTCAAGGCGTCGACGATCGAGGTGATCGACGGCAGCAAACGCTCGGGGCACTCGAATGCGTATTTCACGGGGTTCGGGCGGTTCCGGCGGATCGTGTTGTTCGATACGCTGATCGCACAGCTGACACCGGAGGAGCTGGAGGCGGTGCTCGCCCACGAAGTCGGTCATTACCGGCGCGGGCATATTCCGAAGATGATCGCGATGTCGGCGGCGATGCTGCTGGGCTCGTTTGCGGCCATCGCGTGGCTGGCGCGGAGCGACTGGTTCAATCCGGCGTTCCATTTTCCGGCGCATGAACTCGCGCCGAGTTTTCTGCTTTTCGGGCTGCTGAGCGGGGCGGTGATGTTCTGGTTCTCGCCGCTTAGCAATATCCTGTCACGGAAACATGAATACGAGGCCGATGCGTTTGCGCGCGAGGCGATGGGCGGGGCGGGTCCGCTGGTAGGGGCGCTGCGGAAACTGTCGCAGAAAAACCTGAGCAATCTGACTCCGCATCCGTGGTTCAGCGGGTTTTATTACTCGCATCCGACGTTGGTGGAGCGCGAGGCGGCGCTGGCGAAAGCGACGTGATGAGCACGGGGCGCCTGATGTTGTCGGCGGTTCTGCTGGTCGCGGGTGCGATCCTGCAGGCGGAGCCGCTGACGGTGGCGACCTACAACATCGAGAACTACACGCTGGCGGACCGCACCACGGCGGACGGCGTGTATCGGAAGGAGTATCCGAAACCGGAAGATGAGAAAGCGGCGTTGCGTGCGGTGATCCGGCAGGTCGGCGCCGATGTGCTGGCGTTGCAGGAAGTGGGCGGCGAAGACTACCTGCGCGAGTTGCTGCGCGACCTGAAGAGTGAAGGCGTGGACTATCCGCATGCGGTCGTCTTGATGGCGGCGGACACGAATCGTATGGTGGCGGTGCTGTCGAAGCGGCCGTTCGCGGGCGTGACTCGGCACACGGATCTGCGGTTCAAATATTTTGACGGGATCGAGACGGTGAGGCGCGGATTGTTGGAAGTGCGGCTGGCAACGGACAGTGGCGAGCTCGCGCTTTTCGTGGTGCACCTGAAGAGCCGTTACACCGAGCGGCCGGATGATCCGAATGCGGCGTTGCAACGGGCGGGCGAGGCGGTGGCGGTGCGCGATCGCGTGTTAACGGTGTTTCCGGATCCGGTGACGGCGCGGTTTTTGATCTTGGGGGATTTCAACGACGGACGCACGAGCCGGCCGGTGCGGGCTATGTTGGAGCGCGGCAAAACGGGAATCGCCGACTGGTTGCCAGCGGCGGATTCACGGGGGCACGTGTGGTCGCATTTTTTTCGGAAGGACGATTCGTATTCGCGAGTGGACCACGTGTTGGTGTCGCCGGGGTTGTGGCCGCGGGTCAAAGGCGGGACGGGGCGCATCCATGATTCGCCGGAAGTCGGTGTGGCGAGTGACCACCGGCCGGTGGCGGTGGTGATTGAATAGAACATTTCAACTACAGCTACGGCTGAGACAATGCCGGGGTGGACCGTGACCTCCGGGCGCGGTCTGCCGGGCTGATGGTCCAGACGGCGCTCGGAGATCGCCGTCCACCCAAAGGAGTTACCGTCTTATCCGGATATGTCCCCGCGCAAAAAAGGCCGGCCCTTGCGGGACCGGCCTTTTTGCTGGAGTGGCGGGCGATTACTTGACCGTGACGGGGACGGTGATTTCGCCGGTGCCGAAGCCCTTCAGGAAGAGGCTGCCGGAGCCAGCCTTGCCGCCGGTGACGGGGACAGTGGCGGTGGTGCTGCCGGCATCGACGACGACCTCGGGCATGATGACGCTGTCGGGAGCATCGGTGGTGATATCAAGGAGCAGGCCGCCGGTGGGGGCGGGCGCGGGCAGCGTGAAGGTGAGGGACTGGGTCTGGCCGCGGGTGAGCGAGAGCTCGGTGGGGCTCACGCTGAGGGAGGAGGTGTCGATGCGGAAGGTGCCGACCGCGTTGGTTCCGTTGGCGCCGGCGATCTCGACCTTGTAGTTGCGACCGGCGTCGAGCGCGGGAACGAAGAAGCTGATGGAGTTGGGCGAGTCGTAAACGGTGCGGGCGGTGTTGCCGTCGAAGGTGACGGTGTCCTGGGCGGTGAAGCCGCGGCCGAGCACGCTGATGCGGGCGCCGACGGGGCCGCGGTTGGTCTCAAGTGAGAGCACGTAGCGGCCGACGATCTTGGAGCGGATCACATCGGTGAACTCCTCGCGGTCGTGGATGAGGCCCTGGTTCTCGTATTTGTAGTTTACGAGGAAGTAGTAGGCCAGCTCGGTCCGACCGGCGGGGAGCTGGTAGTCGAAGGTATACATGTCGGTGCCAAGGTCGCTCTTGGTCATCGGGAAGCTCTGGCCGTCGATAATGATGCGGACGGTGAGGCTGCCGGGAACGACGTTGACGGACTTGGGCTTTACGCGGTTCGAGATCGTGTAGATCTGCGAAGGGTTTTCAGGGAGGACGCCGGGCGTGAGGTTGGTGATGCCGACGTTGCAGCCGGTCACGAAGAACAGGCCGGCGAGGGCGCCCAGCGCGAGGGCGATGCTTTTGATGCGAGTAAAGCGGGTGTTTTGCATTGGGATTTTTCTGATTTAAAAGTGGCGTGATACGCAACAGAAACGCCCAATCTTGGCAATGAGCGAAATGAATCATACGGCGGGCAAAGTCGGTCTGCACGGTCCTCTCGGAATATATGTGCATGTGCCCTTCTGCGCCTCGACGTGCGATTTCTGTGCGTTCTACCAGACCACGCCGACGGCGGTTGGTATCGACCAATATATGAAAAGTATCGCCGACGAGGCGGCTATCGTTGCCTGGGAAGGGCGGCGGATCGAAACCGTTTTCTGGGGTGGTGGCACGCCAGGTCTGCTTGCGCCGAACGATATCCGGCGGCTCGGCGGTATCGTTCGCGAACGGCTGGCGGGCGGGGCGAAAGAATGGACGGTGGAGATGGCGCCCGCGTCGGTGACCGAGGCGCGTCTGGAGGCGCTCAAGGAAATCGGCGTGACCCGCATTTCGATGGGAGCGCAGTCGTTTCAGCCGGCGTTGCTCGACGGGCTGGGGCGCCAGCATACGCGGGAGCAGATTTTCCGGGCCTACGAGCGTATCCGCACGGCGGATTTCGCGAGTGTGAACATCGACCTGATGTTTGCGCTGCCGGGGCAGGACGAGGCGGCTTGGCTGGCCGATCTGGGCGAGGCGCTGGCGCTGGCACCGGATCACTTGTCCACGTATTGCCTGACTTTTGAAGAAGACACGAAGCTGTGGGTGAAGTTGTCGAAGGGTCAGGTGAAGTTGGATGTGGAGCACGAGGCGCGGCTTTATGAAACGACCTGGTCGAGGCTTGAGGAGTCGGGGTATGCGCAATACGAAGTGTCGAACTTCGCGCGGCCCGGTCATGCGTGTGTGCACAATCTCAATACGTGGCGCATGCACGAATGGGTGGGGCTCGGGCCGTCGGCCGCGTCGCAGCACGCAGGCTGGCGCGGCGGCAATGTGGCGGATTTGGAGAAATGGCATGCGCACCTGGCGCGGGGCGAGCGCGTCACGGAAGACCGGGTGGCGCTGACGCCGGCCTTGCTGGCGGAGGATGCGCTGATCTTTGGCGTGCGGATGAACGCGGGCGTGGATCTGGCGGAGTTGCGCGGACGGTTTCCTTCGGCGCCGTGGTCGGCCGTGGATACGGAAGTTGCGCGGCTCGTCGATGCCGGCGTGGCGGAGTCGGGCGGCGGGGTGCTGCGGTTGACCACGCGCGGCCGGTTGATCGCCGACACGGTGGGCGCGGAGTTGATGGATGCGTTTGCGGAGTCGGCGGGAGCGTAAAACCGGCTCGCCTCGAACCTTGCCAAGTCGGTGCGGGCCGTCGCATGGTGGGGATTCACGTTTTTACGCCCGACGATAACATTTGTTTATGAAACATCCCCTGCGCTTCTCCTTTTTTGTGATGCTGGCGGCCCTCATGGGGCTGGCGGGCTGTAATTCCTCCTCGGGCAAGAAGAAAAAGAATTTTGAGACGGCCATCGCGCGGTTCTTTTTGGAGTCCGAAGACGAGCGCGAAGCCTTCGCCTCGGTGACGCTGCCGGTGAGCGGGGTGAAGATAGCGATCAACAACAAGCCGATCGTGACCGAATTTGATTTCACCGGCGTGCAGATTGCGCAGGCGGATCTCGGGCCGTTTTTGGTTTTCAATCTCACGCCTGAAGCAACGCGCGATGTGTATCGCGTGACGACGAGCAACCAGGGCAAGCGACTTGTGCTTTTCATTAATAACATGCCGGTGGGGGCGCGCATGATTGAGGGACCCTTTAGCACGGGGGCGATCGCGGTTTTCGTCGCGATTCCGGACGAACTCCTGCCCAAAGTAGTGAAGAACTTGGACGCAACATCCAAGGACTACCAGAAGCAGATCGAGAAGGAAAAAAAGTAACCCAGGGAGACACGGGTGCGTTTCAGCCAAGTTTTATTGTTCATATGTCCGGTGCTGCTGAATGCGGCCGGACCGCGAGTCGAGTTGGTCTGGCCGACCCCGAACACGGCTTACGTGGAGGGCAAGGGTATCGAGGCCTACATCCAGCCGACGGTGTCGGGCGAGGTGACCTCGGGATTGTTCGGTTCCGTGCGCAGCAACGGCACGCAGTTTCATGAAGGCATCGATCTCAAGCCGGTCTCGCGTGACAGGCAGGGAGAGCCAAAGGACGATGTGTTTGCGACGATGACCGGGGTCGTGCGCCATGTGAATCTGCGGGCGGGTGAGAGCAGTTACGGACGCTATGTGGTAATCGAGCATCCGGATTTGAAGCCGGCGGTTTACACGCTCTATGCCCATTTGAGTGCGGTGAAGCCGGGACTGAAGCCGGGCGATGCAGTGACCTGCGGGCAGGTGATCGCCACGATGGGACGTTCGGCGGGCGGATATGCGATCCCGAAGGATCGCGCGCACCTGCACTACGAAATCGGGCTCATGATGACGCGCCAGTTTCAGTCGTGGTATGCCTGGAAAGAGTTCGGAAGTCCGAACGAGCAAGGCGTCTACAACGGGATGAATCTGATGGGCATCAACGCACTGGATTTCCTGGATCAATTCCGGGCGCGACGCGTGAATAATTTCACGGAGTATTTCTCCCGACTGCCGGCGGTGGCGCACGTGCGCATCGCCACGCGGCGGGTTCCGGATTTTGTGCAGCGGTATCCGGAATTGGTCACGGGGGAGATTCCGCTTGCGGGAGTCGCGGGGTGGGAAGTGAAGGTGAACGTGACGGGACTGCCGTTTGCGTGGACCCCGTTAAGCGCGACGGACGTGGTTGGGTTCAAGGCGGACGAAGTGCGTCTGTCGGACGTCGATGCGCAGGCGTTGAAGGCCTTTCGCGGCAAGTCCATCGCGGTGCAGCGCAAGGGAGTCTATGTGCCCGGCAAGGATCTGGAGACGATGCTCCAGTTGGTGTTCGGGCTGAGGTGAGCAGTTTTACCTGAACTCCGACCAATCGTGGATAGCGAGGACGCCTTCGGGCGTAGGTTCGACGCCGCGACGCGAACGTCCGCGATGAAAGTGGATCACCTTCATTCCGAGTTCACGGGCGGGGAGGACGTCGAGGTCGTTGCGATCACCGATGTAGAGAACGCGGTGGGTTTCATCGTGTGAAAGTCCCGCCTGCGCGAGGGCGTGGTGGAAAATACGCCGGTCGGGTTTGCGGTAGCCGAAGCCTGCGCTGTCCACGACGAAACGGAAATGGGAGCGCAGACCAAAGCGTTCGAGATAACGTTCGGGGCGCTGCGGAAGGAAAAAGTTAGAGACGACGCCGGCGGGTTTGTGACCGGACCAGCGGGCAAGCATTTCGGAGACACCGGGAGTGGGGCGGATAAGACGGTGGTAGTCCTCCTCCCAGCGAGTTTGCAGGAGAGTGACGCCCCGGGCGATCTCGTGCGGAGAGGGTTTCAGGCCCTTCCCGAGCGTGTGGGCGAGACGTTCGGGAAGATGGATCTCGCGTCCGTCGGGGCGTTTTTTTCGGGCGTATCCGTAGGCCGCGAGAAATTCGTCGGGTGTGGTGAAGAAGCCGAGTTCGACCGCAAGGGCCGGCAGAGAGACAAGGCCGGACTCGTCGCCGGATTCGTCGAAGTCGTCGATGAGCGTGTTAAAGCAATCGAAGAATATCCAATCGAAGTCGGCGCCGTTCACCATGGGCCGATCAGCGCTTGCTCCAGTCGAGCATGCGCTGGATCGGAACGAGGGCGGCGGTGCGGGTGGCCTCGGGCACGTCGATGACGGGCGAGAGGTTTTTCAAGGCGTCGCGGACCTTCTCGATGGTGTTCATTTTCATGAAGCGGCAATCGTTGCAGGCACAGCTGTCGGTCGGGCCGGCGATGAAGGTTTTGTGCGGCACTTCCTTGCGCAGGCGGTGCAGCATGCCGCTCTCGGTGACGACGATGATCTCGTTGGCGGGAGTTTCCTTGGCGAACTTGACCATGAGCTCGGTGGAGCACACCTCGTCGGCGAGGTCGCGGACGGCCTGCGTGCACTCGGGATGGGCGACGACGGGAGCGTGGGGGAATTTGGCGCGGACTTTTTCGACGGCCTGCGTCGTGAACATGACGTGGGCGTAACAGCTGCCGGGCCAGAGACGCATCTGGCGGCCGGTCTGCTGCGAGACCCACTGGCCGAGGTTTTGGTCGGGGACGAAGAGGATGTCTTTGTCGGCTGGGATCTGGTTGACGATTTTGACCGCGTTGCCGCTGGTGACGATCACGTCGCTGAGGGCCTTCACGCCGGCGGAGCAGTTGATGTAGGCGACGACGTAAACGTTGGGATTGGCGGCCTTGTAGGCGGCGAGGCGTTCGGCGGGGCAGGAGTCGGAAAGGGAGCAGCCGGCGTCGATGTCGGGAAGGAGAACGGTGCGAGCGGGATTAACGATTTTCGCGGTCTCGGCCATGAAGTGCACGCCGCAGAAAAGGATCACGTCGGCCTGCGCGGCCTGCGCCTGATAGGAGAGGCCGAGGGAATCGCCGACGTAATCGGCGACCTGCTGGATGGCCTCGATCTGGTAATTGTGCGCGAGGATGACGGCGTTGCGCTCGCGCTTGAGGGCGAGAATTTCCTCCTGGATGGGAGTGAGCTTCGGCGGAGCGGAGCGGGGGGCGAGGACAAGCGGTTCGTAGTCGAGGGCGGGCATGGGAAAAATGACGAATGACCAATGACGAATGTCGAGTGGCGGCAGGGAACCGTCGAGTGGGGGCTCAGCTGTGGGGTTTGAGCTGGGCAAGCAGGGCTTTGAAGGCGCTGACGTTTTTCAGGCTCTCAAGATCGGGGTCCTGGGCCATCCAGTCGTAGTCGGTGTAGCCGAGTTTCACGGCTTCGCCGAGGGCGCGGAGCGCGTCGGCGCGGCGTTTGGAAAGGGCGAGACTGCACGCGAGATTATAGCGGGCGGTGGCGTTGTCGGGCTGCAGCTTGACGAGCTTGCGGTCCATCTTGAGGCCGTCGGCGATGCGGCCGGTCTTGGTGTAGAGACCGCCGAGAAGCTCGATGACGTCCTCGTAGCCGGGCTCGCGGCGGAGGACCGATTCGTAGAAGGCGATATCGAAGGCGGGATCTTCTTTGCGGGACATGGGCCGAGCTTACGCGTGATTTTTGCAAACGCCAGTTTGCTTGAGTGCAATGCAGTGCGCGCTGACCTGAAGACGTTGGGAAACCGGGGTGAGTCCGAGCTTGGAGGAGACGGTGCTGCCATACCACTCCATGAAGGGGGCGCTGATCTCGAAGATCTTGTTGCAATCGACGCAGATCACCTGGGCGACCTGGGCGTTGTCGTTGGCGATGGGCAGGTAGAATTTGATGTTGGTGCCGATGTCCACTTCACGGAGAAGGGCGCTCTCGGTCATGATCGGCAGCGTGCGATAAACGGTGGCGCGGGAGACGGAATCGTCGATGGCGCGGGCATGATCGAGGAGTTCCTCGGCAGTGAAGTGCTCCTTGCGGGCGAAGGCGGCCTCGAAGATGGCCAGACGCTGGTCGGTCATGCGGAGACCTTTGCTGGCGAGGTAGTTTTTGAATTTTTCGCGGGCCGCGTCGTTGCTCACGGGAAAAATGTCTGTGGGGCGGCGGGGACTGTCAACTGGTTCGTCGGCGCGCTTGCACGGGTCCGGCGGGGCGTGCATGAAGCACCTTCTGCGATGATGATGACCGTCGGCGTGAATCCCTTGGCGGGTTTTGACAAGCTCCTGCACTACAAAGTGCCGGAGACGCTGAGCGCGCAGGTGGCGGTCGGGTCGCTGGTGCGCATCCCGATCATGAACCGGTTGCACCTCGGCATCGTGGCGGAGTTCAGCGAGCCGGTGGATTTTCCGGTGAGCCGGCTCAAAAATCTGGCCGACGTGGTTTATCCGTTTCCGGCGCTGCCTCCCGACTTGCAGAGTCTGGCGCGGTGGATGTCGAGTTACTATGCGGCGAAGCACGATTCGATCATCGAGACGATGCTGCCGGCGGCGGTGCGCAATGCGGCGGCGTTGAAACAGGAGAAACTGCTCTCGGCGGCGCGGATTCTCGAAGCGGCGGAATTGGAGGCGTTGGTGAAACGCGCGCCGGCGCAGGCGAAGGTTTACCAGTTTCTCGCGCAGCAGTTTAAGCCTCAGAAGAAATCACTCGTGCTCGGACGTCTCGGGGCGACGGCGGCGGTGGTGTCGGCGTTGGTGAAGCGCGGTTACGTGAAGGAAGAGACGCAGCGGGTGGAGCGCATCGCGTATGCAGACAACTGGTCCACGGGCGAAATTGTGGCGTCGCAGCCGCATGATCTAAATCCGGGGCAGAAGGCGGCGGTGGATGCGGTCGCGGCGACGCTGGCGGAGAACAAATTTGTGGTGACGCTGCTTCATGGCGTGACCGGTTCGGGCAAGACGGAGGTTTATCTGAGGGCGATTCACGACGCGCTGGCGGCGGGCGGCGGGGTGATTTTCCTCGTGCCGGAAGTCGCGTTGACACCGCAGACGGTGGCGCGGTTGCGCGGACGGTTGGAGGCGATCGCGCCGGATCACAAGTGCGTCGTGTGGCACAGTCATCTGAGCGAAGGCGAACGGCTGGACGGCTGGATGTCGCTGGCGACGGGCGAGGCGCGCGTGGTGGTCGGTGCGCGCTCGGCGATTTTTGCACCGGTGCAGGATCTGAAACTCATCGTGGTCGATGAGGAGCACGAGCCGGCCTACAAACAGGACGAGACCCCGCGTTATCATGGACGCGACGTGGCGGTGATGCGCGCGAAGTTGAACAACGCGCTGTGTCTGCTCGGGTCGGCCACGCCGTCGCTGGAGAGTTATTCGAATGCGCAGGCGGGCAAATACCGGATGATCGGTCTGCCCGAGCGCGTGGATGAGCGAAAGCTGCCGTATATCAACATCGTGGACATGCGCGTCGAAGTGCTGCGGCAGCGCGGGTTCACGTCGCTGTCGGGCAAGCTGGTCGATGCGATGCACGCGCGGTTTGAGAAGAAGGAGCAGACGATTTTGTTTCTCAACCGGCGCGGGTATTCGCCGTCGATGCAGTGCACGAAATGCGGGCACGTGGAGGAGTGTCCGCATTGCAGCATCACGATGACGTATCATCGCAGCGACGAGAAGTTGCGCTGCCATCTGTGCGGACAAGAAGCGGTGGCGCCGGCGCGTTGTCCGGCGTGCGGTGCGCCGGAGATCCGCTGGAAAGGCATGGGCACGCAACGGGTCGAGGAAGCGGTGCGTCGTGTGCTGCCGAAAGCGCGGCTGGAGCGCATGGATACGGACACGATGTCGAAGAAGAACCGGTTTCGGGAAATTTTATCCGACTTTCGCGCAGGCAAAATCGATATCCTGATCGGCACGCAGATGATCGCGAAGGGACTGGATTTTCCGAATGTGACGCTGGTCGGATTGATCGACGCGGACATCTCGATGCACATCCCGGATTTCCGGGCGAACGAGCGCACATTCCAGTTGCTCGTGCAGGTGGCGGGCAGGGCCGGACGCGGAGACCGCGCGGGCGAAGTGGTGGTGCAGACGTTCACTCCGCAGGCGGAGGCGATCCAGTTTTCACGGCAGGCGGATTTCGAAGGCTTTGCCGCGAGTGAACTGAAGATGCGGAAGGATTTTCGTTATCCGCCGTATCGGCATTTGATCCATCATCTGTTTCGCGGGCCGAGCGAGGAGAAGCTCAAGTTCTACACCGAACAGTGGGCGCGGCATGTGGAGAAAGCGTTGGAGGGACGCGTGGAGTTGCGCGGACCGTCGGCATCGCCGATTGAAAAAATCAAAGACGAATATCGGTATCAGGTTTGGTATTTCACCAACGGGGTGACGCGCGTCATCGCCGACCTGAACGCGCTGCGCCTCGCCTTTGCCTGGCCGGATGATATTACGCAGGTGTTGGATGTGGATCCGGTGAATCTTTGTTGAGAGGGCGGATGCGGGTCCCCCCGTGCTGGTATCTAGGCCGGTCACGTCCGGTTCGCGTAGAGTCGGGGTTTTCATGCCGGCGAAAATCCAAACGCCTTCAGTTGACCTCATGAAACTGGTCCAACCGGTTGGCCGCGCAACGCAATGCCTCTGATTTCGACGGCTCGTTAAATGCATATCGCTATTGGATGCACTGTGTTATAGAATAAAAAAACCAGCCAAGAACATGGGGGAATAATCGGTTCTTCTGCCTTTTCATCCTCTCGCGTCATCACGGCAACCGTCGTTCCACCCCACCAGCCAGCGTTATTCCACGGATTGGCCTGCACAGGCGGATCATTTCGAACGGCCCAACTGGCACCCCATATAATAAATGAAACCGTCACTGCCATCCCTTACACCCGCCGGACATTTCGCGGCCGACGCAGTGGAGGTCGTCACCGAGATTCGGCGCGAGGAAGCTTTGCTGAAAGCCGGGGCCTTGCAGCATGCGATCTTCAACAGCGTCAACTTTTCAAGTATCGCCACCGATGAGAAGGGCGTGATCCAGATCTTCAACGTCGGGGCCGAGCGCATGCTGGGCTACACGGCCGCCGATGTGATGAACAAGATCACGCCGGCGGACATTTCCGATCCGCAGGAAGTGATCGCACGGGCCAAGGCGCTGAGTTTGGAACTCGGGACTTCGATCACGCCGGGCTTCGAGGCCTTGGTC
>DATHXF010000136.1:0-1641 GCA_035459785.1 Rariglobus sp.
GAAAACATCGCGATCGGCACCCAATGGCAGCGCTACGAACTCCCGTTCTCCGCCGCCAAGGCCATCCCCGGAAAATCGCGGCTTACGTTTAACTATGGTGACTCGAGCGCCGTGAAAATCTGGATCGCTGACGTCGCCATCCAACTCGCCGGTCGCGACCGTCCGAAAGACAACCTCGTCGCCGACGCCCGCTTCGAAAAAGGTCTCGGCAAGTGGTATACCGAAGGTCGCCAGGCCGGTGTTTTCAGCGTCGATGTGTTCTCCGTGGCCGCCGTTGACGCGGAAGCCGCCGCTCCCGCCGCCAAGTAATCGTTTCTCAATATACAGGCGCTTCGCGGTCGTGGAAACACGGCCGCGTTTGCTTTGTGCGCCCGATTGCCTCCCATAAACCAACCCCTTTCGTCCCATGCTCCGTCTCGCCTCCCTCGTGCTCTTCGCGGCTTCCGCGTTATCCGCATTTGCCTCCGATTCCATCGTGCCTCTCACAGTCAAGGGTGAGGACTATCAGGCGCCGGACGGCCGTGTCGTCCGTTTCTGGGGCGTCAATCTGACCGCCAGTTATCCGGATCGCGTCCGTGCGGATGCGTTTGCAAAAAATCTTTCCGAACTCGGCGTCAACCTGGTCCGTCCGCATCATCTGCTCCGCGCCGGCAAGGACTGGAACCCCGACCTGCCGAGCGGCGCGTTGCTGAGCTACCAAGGCACGTCGCGCGAGTTCGAGCCCGTTGCGCTCGACCGCTTCGATTATCTCAATGCGGCCCTGCGCAAGCGCGGGATCTACCTGGCGATGTCCACACATTTCACGCGCGCCTACCTGCCGGGCGACGTCGACATTTTGAAAACCGATGACGCCGACCGGACCGGTTGGTTCGCCGCGCTCACCGAACTGAACAGCTGGCCGTCGAAGAAGAGTTTCGATCTGCGCAAACTTCTGCCGGTGGTCGATGAGCGCGCCGCGCTGCTGACCGAGGAGTTCGTTCACAACCTCTTCACGCACGTCAATCCGCACACCGGTCTGTCCTACGCGGATGATCCCCAGGTCATCAGCATCGAGGTGGTCAACGAGCATGCGCTCGAATACGCGATCGTCTGCATGAACCGTCTGCCCGATTTCTGGCAGCAGAAGTTGGAAAAGCGCTGGAGCGACTACGCCGCGGCGGCGGGTGTCGAAGGCGGCGATCTCTACAAGCCGGCGACTCCGGCGGCCGTCGCCTTGCGCGCGAAGTTTCTCACGGGCCTGGACGAGGCCTACTACCTGCGCATCCAGAAGGCGGTGCGCGCCACCGGCAGTCGCGCGCCGATGACGTTCTCCAATCTCTGGCGCGGCGACAGCACGCTCGAGATGCATGCGCGCACGGCCGATGTCATGGAGAACCACGCTTACATCGACCCGCTGGTGGTGCGCGGAATCGAGGATGGTTTTGCGAAGGCGGGCCGCACCGCGCTCGCGGGCAAACCGTTTTTCATCGGCGAACTGAACCAGGCCGAGGGCGAAAAGAACATTCTGGCGCAGTCGCCGCACCGCACCATGTTGCCGCTGGCCTCGGCCGCCTACGGCTCGTTCAACAACTGGAGCGGACTGGTGTGGTTCTCCTGGGTCCACGGCGAGGAAGTCGGCACGGGCGAGGACGGCTGGGCGCG
>DATHXF010000137.1:0-21995 GCA_035459785.1 Rariglobus sp.
CCTGCGCGGCTTCGATAAATCGCGGCACACGGTGCCTGATGCGGTGAACAATGCGACGAGCGGTTTCTTGGCGAAGTTGTGCACACCGGAATTGAGCGAAGAGGCGGAGGAATTTTTCCAGCGGGCGAAGGCGGCGATGAATTACAAACGTAAGGATGTCGGCCTCGATGTGACGTCGCCGGTCGCGGTGCTCGGGGCAAAGGATTTCACGTTGGAGATCGCGTATGCGTTGGAGGTGGTCGATCCGTCGAGCTACGGGATCACGCGCACGCTGCACTCGATCAAGAATGGCGACCTGTTGCGCGTGGAGGAATTCAACGAGCTGTTCGCGGGGCAGTTCTCGGCCATCGCGTTTGCGCTAAAAAAAGGCGTGCGCGTCGAGGCGGTGATCGATGCGGTCGAGGGACTGGAGGGCGATGATGACGCGGACGGAAAACTGCGCGTGGATTATCCGTCGGATTACCGGGATTGCACACTGTCGGTCACGGGCATCGCGGCCGCGGTGGTGTGTGATGGCGCGACGCTGGAGATGCGTTTCGAGAAGAGCGGATCGCCACGGGAATTGGTCGAGGCGTTTGCGGCGGTGCGGAAGGCCTTCGCGCTGACGAAGGACCGGGCGCTGGCGGGGCTGTTGTGAGCCGGGGCGCGGGCAGTGTCGGCACTCGTTAGTAGTCGCGCAGGACGTCTTCGGTGAGGAGCTCGCGGTCTTTTCGGAGGATGGTGAAGGTGCCGATTTTTGGGGTGCCCTGATCGTCGCCGAGGACCGTGACATCACAGCGGTAGGTTACGTCGTTTAGGTGAAAGGTATAGGTATGATCGCCGCCGCTGCCCTCGCGCTCGAATTTCCCTGCGGTAATCGACAACGCAGGTTTGCTTTGGGGGTGTTGGTCGGAACGCCAGAGGGCCAGGCGGTAATTTGCATCGCCGAGGTCGTCTATGCGGAGCCGGAAACTTAGGGTGTCCCACTTAAGAACGGGGTCGTTGAAGCGAATCAGGCTGTGATGCAACCTGCGGCGGTCTACCTCGATGAGTTTGAGGCGGAGTTCGCGCGCCTTTTTGGTCTCATAGTTGATTCCTGTAATCCGACCGTCGATTTCTGCCCAGACGGTGCCTCGGTCCAGCATGTAGCCTCGCCAACCCACGAGGTCCCAATCCTTTTCGGCAACGGAAGCCGTGATGAGCTTGAGCAGGCTGGCGTCGAAGATGTCGGTGTAGCGTTGGGCAAACTCTTCGGGTGTCTCGACGGATGGCAGGGGATATTGGCGCGCCAGCGGAAATTGGATGTGCTTCGCGATTACGCTGACGTCTCCGGCTCGGAATGCCTGGACGGTTTCTTGAAGGGCTTTCAGTTGCCGGGCGGTTTCGTCCGCAGTGTAGAGGTCGGCGGCGTGGTTAAGGGAGGTGCAGATCAGCGCGAGCAAAAGCACTCCAAGCGGCTTTAGTTTAGCGAACGGCATGGGGTTTGATTGGGCGGGCAGTGACAGCGTTCGCAATCGGAAATCGGTTCTCAAAAAACAAAACGGCGCCCCGAGAAGGGGCGCCGTTGGATACCAGAACCAAATTTTTGGCCGAAGGATCAGGCCGTGATCATGTCGAGGACGGCGGCGCGCTCTTCGACGAGCTCTTTGTTAGTGAGGGCGATCTTCTCTTTGCAGAAGTCGCACATCTCGTAGCCGGTGATGACTTCGTAGCTGCCTGGCGTGGTGGTCTTCACGGGCATGCCGGCCCAGACTTCGGGGTCGAAGCCGTAGCGGCCTTCGCTCTTCACGGCGAGCGAGTGGATCGCACCGGGCGTAACGAGCGAACGGACGTGATCGACAAGGGCGTTGGCGGCCGAAGCGGCGGACGAGAGGCCGCGAGCGGCGATGATGGCGGCGCCGCGTTTGCCGACGGTTTCAAGGAAGGGGCCTTTGAGCCAGTCGATGTCGGTGATGACTTCTTTGACGGGTTTGCCGTTGATCGTGGCGTGCTTGAACGCCGGGAACATGGTCGGGCTGTGGTTGCCGTAGATGAAGATGTCTTTGACGGCAGTGAGATCGACGCCGGCTTTTTTGGCGAGCTGGGCCTGGGCACGGTTTTGGTCGAGGCGCACCATCGCGGTGAAGCGGTCGGGCGTGAGACGCTTGGCCTGCGAGGCGGCGATCATGCAATTCGTGTTGGCGGGATTGCCGACCACGGCGACGCGAGCGTCGGCGGCGGCGACTTCGTCGATGATCTTGCCCTGGCCGATGAAGATCTTGCCGTTGTCCTTGAGGAGGTCGGCGCGCTCCATGCCGGGTCCGCGGGGTTTGGCGCCGACGAGGAGTGACCAGTTGGCATCTTTGAAGCCGACGCGGGGATCATCGGTGAGGACCATGCCCTTGAGGAGCGGGAAGGCGCAGTCGTCGAGTTCCATGGCGACGCCTTCGAGGGCCTTCATGGCTTTTTCGAAGGGGACTTCGATGAGCTGGAGGATGACCGGTTGGTCGGGACCGAACATCGCACCGGAGGCGATGCGGAAAAGGAGGGAGTAGGAGATCTGACCGGCGGCTCCGGTCACGGCGACGCGAATAGGGGATTTGCTCATGGCAATGCCAAGACTAGCGCAAAGGTTCGGCGCGTGACACGCACCGATTGCGTTTTAATGCGCAAAAAAAGCCGGAAGACTTAATGGGGAACTCAGGAAATCAGGAAGCAAACCCCGGAACTCGGCAGCTCTGTTCCTGATTTCCTGAGTTCCCCATTCAATTCGACCCGTCCCTTACGCGAAGTGCGGCGCAAGCGCGGCGTGGATTTCGCGGACCATTTTTTCAGTCGTGTCCCAGCCGATGCAGCCGTCGGTGATGCTCACGCCGTAGCGAAGGTTTTCCTTGGGCTGCGGGAAGGCCTGGTTGCCGGCCTCGATGTTGCTCTCGACCATCGCGCCCATGATCGAGGTGTTGCCGGCGGCGATCTGCGCGAGGAGGGCGCGGATGACGTCCGGCTGCAGCTCGGGCTTCTTGGCTGAATTGTCGTGCGAGGCATCGACCATGATCGAAGACGGGAGTCCGCCTTTGGTGAGGGCGGCTTCGGTCTTGGCGATGTGTTCGGCGGAGTAATTCGGGCCGCCGGAACCGCCGCGGAGGACGATGTGGCAGTTGCGGTTGCCTTTGGTGACGATCGCGGAGGCGGCGCCGTCGAGGTTAACACCGAGGAAGGTCTGCGGCTGCGAGGCGGCTTTGATGGCATTGACCGCGACCTGAAGGCCGCCGTCGGTGCCGTTTTTGAATCCGATGGGCGCGGACAGACCGGAGGCGAGCTGGCGGTGGGTCTGCGACTCGGTCGTGCGGGCGCCGATGGCACCCCAGCAGACGAGGTCCGCGATGTATTGGGGAGTGATCGGGTCGAGGAACTCGGTGGCGGTGGGCAGGCCGAGGTCGAGGACTTCCTGGAGGAAGGCGCGGCCGAGGCGGAGGCCGGCGGCGATGTCGTGGGTGCCGTCGAGGTGCGGGTCCATCACGAGGCCCTTCCAGCCGACAGTGGTGCGGGGTTTCTCAAAATAGACGCGCATGACGACCATGACGCGGTCGGAAACCTCGGCGGCGAGCTTGGCGAGGCGGCGGGCGTAGTCGCGGCCGGCCTCGGTGTCGTGGATCGAGCAGGGTCCGATCACGAGGAGGAAGCGGCGGTCGCTGGTGAAGATGAGGCGGTTGATCTCGTCGCGGGAGCGCGTGATGAAATCGGCCTGGGCCTCGGTCTTCGGCAGCTCGGCAAGAAGCTGGGCGGGCGAAGGGAGGGGGCGGGTCTCCACGACATTGATGTCGGACGTCTTGTGCATGAAGGGAAGACCGTGACGTAAATCGGGGGCGGAGGGCAAGCGCGGGAAACCGGGCACAAAAAAACCGCTTCGATGTGAAGCGGTGCCGCGATGTTCGATCTTTAAAAATAAGTTGGCCGGTCGCCTACCCCTAAGCGACCGGCCATTTGCTTTCTTAGTTACCCCAAAACTCCTGCTAGGCAGGAGAAGTGTTAATATCTAACGTTGCTAGGAGTATAGAATGACCAATGTTGGTCAACATAAAGTTCTCAGAATCTCTCACGATTTCCGATAAGCTATTACTCATTAAATGGATAAATTTTCAGACTTTCCGGGTGCCAGCGCAGGGTGGCGGTGCCCGTTTCAGCCGACCGCCTGCCTGCACGTGACCGGTGAGGATGCGTTAACCTTTCTTCAGGGTCAGTTTACGCAGGAATTGAGGTCCACGGCGGTGGCTCCGGTGGCGTATGGATTGTGGCTGAATCAGAAAGGAAAGGTGATGGCGGACAGTTTTGTGCTACGGGAAGCCGCTGACAGTGTGTGGATTATTAGTTTTTCCAGTTCGGCAACAGTGATCCGTGAACGACTCGAAGCCTACGTGATTGCGGACGATGTGGTCGTCGAAGAGGCCACGGAGACATGGTCAGGCCTGACCGTGGGCGGACCGGAGGCGGAGGCGTGGCTGACTCGCGAGGCGGGCGGCGTGCCGAAGGCCGGCGAGTTTTTCAAAGTGGCGGAGGGCGGCTGGGTGTTTCGCGGGCGGCGCGGAAGCGAACCGAGTTTTGAGTGGGTGCGGCCGGCAGATGCCCCGGTGCCTGCGGGTTTGGCGACGGTTTCGGCCGAAGCCGTGGAGCGGCTGCGGATTTCAGCGGAGATTCCGCGTGTGCCGCAGGACATCGGGATCGGCGACCTGCCGAACGAGGGCGGGTTGGATGAGACAGGGATTTCTTACACGAAGGGCTGCTACCTCGGGCAAGAGGTGATGGCGCGGCTCAAAGCCATGGGCACGGTGCGCCGGCGGCTGGTGCGGGTGCGCGGTGCGGGGTGCAGCGTGCCGGCAGTGCCGTGCGCGTTGCTCCAAGGTGAAAAACGCGTGGGCGAGCTGCGTTCGGCAGTGTCCGACGGCGCGGGCGGCTTCATCGGGCTCGCGATGATCACGAAACTCGGTCTCGACCCGGTGGCGAAGCTTGCGCCGGAGCCGGGCGGCGATGGTTTTATAGAGCTCGTCGAACTGCCATGACCGAACGCGACCAACTCATTCTTTTGTGCACGAAGCTGGGCGCACCCAATCCGGCGGCGGCCGCCACGATGGCCGATCAGTTGATCAAACGCTGCGACCAACTCGCCGAGCAACGCGGCATTCCTCGCGTGGAAGCGATGAGCTATTTGCTGCAACTCGTGACCAAGGGCGCACAGGGCGAGACGCCGGCCGGGTTCGAGGGCGTGAAGAAGGAGTGATCGCGGCTTGGCGGCTTTCTACAACGAAACGCCGTTGACGGCACGGGGGAGCGCAGGGCATTCCGACTGACTCCCCATGAAGCAGATCATTGCCGACCTTTTTAAACAAATCCACGGCCGCGAGCCGTCCGTCGTCACGCGCGCGCCGGGCCGCATCGAATTCATCGGCAATCACACCGATTACAACGGCGGCACCGTGCTGGGTGCCTCGATTGATCGCGGCGTCACCGTGGCGGTCGCTCCGCGCACCGACGGGAAGCGCAATTTCTACAGCATGTTCACCGGCAAGACGGTGACGCTCGACGCCGCCGTGAGCCTGAAGCAGCAGGGCGAGGCGAGCTGGGTAAACTACCCTCTCGGCGTGATCGCGGCGATGCCCGCGTTCGGACTGCAGACTCCGCAGGGCTTTGACTACGTGGCGATGTCCGACCTACCGACCGGCGCGGGTCTCTCCAGCAGCGCGGCCATCGAACTGGCCTCGGGCCTGGCGTTTTTGGCGATCACCGGCCAGCAGGCCGACCGCGAGACGCTCGTGAAGATCGGTAAGCATGCGGAAAATAATTTTGTCGGCGTGCCCTGCGGCATCCTCGACCAAGGCGTGTCGGGTTTCGGCAAGGCCGGTCATCTCGTGTTCATCGATTGCCGCGGTCCGCGTTTCGACACTGTGCCGATGCCCGCCGGTGCGCACTTCTGGATTTTCAACACGCACACCAAACACGCGCTGGTGGACGGCCTTTACTCGGCTCGTCATCGCGAGTGCATGGAGGCGGCGAAGGCTCTCGGCGTCGCGCTGCTCGTGGAAGCGAAACCCGCGCAGCTCGACGCGGCCAAGGACAAGCTCTCCGCCGACTCCTACAATCGGGCGAAGCATGTCATCGAGGAAATCGCCCGCGTGGACCTCACCGTGAAGTCGCTGGAAAACGGCGACCTGACAACCGTGGGCGGCATGCTCACGGCCTCGCACCGCAGCTCGCAGAACTTTTTCGGCAACAGCACCGAGGAACTCGATTTTCTCGTGGATAAGCTCACGACCACCGACCACGTGTTCGGCGCGCGCCTGACCGGCGGCGGCTTTGGCGGCGCGGTCATGGCGCTGACCAGCGACTCGTTCGGCGAAGCGCAGGCCCACGCGGTCGCCGCGGCCTACGAGAAAAAATACGGCGCGAAGCCCGACATCCTTCACATGCTCACCGGCGACGGCGCCGTGGAGCTGTAAGCCGGGGATTAGTGGAACATCGCCGCGAACTCGGCGAGGTAGTTGTCCATCCACGCGCTGAAACAGAAAAAATGCATCAGCGCGCCGATGGCCAGCATCGGGCCGAAGGGAATCTGCGCGCCCATCGCGAGCTCGGCGGGCTGGCCGTCGGCGGTTTCGGCGCGCGGGGCGACCTGCACTTTGTCGCCGAAGAGTTTTTTCCAGACCATCGCGAGGCCGATCCAGACCGTGCCGACGACAGCGCCGCCGAAGATCGAGAACACCGCGCCCTGCCAGCCGAGAAATGCACCGATCGCACCGACAAATTTCACGTCGCCAAAACCCATCGCCTCTTTTTTGAGCAACGCCTCGGCGATGAGCGCAATCCAGAGCACCAGACCCGAGCCGATCAGCAGGCCTTGAAATGAAACAAGTCCCGACTGAAGCGCACCGACGATAAACAACTCGTCGGACTGGTTGTGCAGCGAAGGGACAAAGACCGAGAGCACCACGCCCACAACACCCAGGCCGATGGTGAACTCGTCGGGGATGATCATGTGGTCGAGGTCGATGAAGAACGCGCAGAGCACGCAGCTCACAAACAACATTCCGCACAGCGCTTTTGCCGGAGGGAACATGAGCCAGCAGGCGAGAAAGAGCCCGGCGGTGAGCAACTCGACGAAAGCGTAACGGAAGGAGTAGGAGCGTCCGCAGCAGCGGGCTTTTCCTCGCAGGAGAAACCAGCTCAGCACGGGGATGTTGTCATACCACTTGATCGGCGCGCCGCACGCGCAGTGGGAACCGGGGGTGACGATGGATTTGTCCAACGGCATCCGGTAGATGACGACGTTGAGGAAACTACCGACGATCGCGCCGAAGAGCGCGGCGGCGACCGGAAAAAACCAGGGAAAGGCGGCGGCGAACTCGGCGTAGTCGAAGGTCATGCGTGGGCTTTCATGGCTGAATGAACCGCGGCGCGCATGGCGTCAACGGGCACGGCGGCCTCGCTCCAGATTTCGAGGGCGCGCACGCCTTGGTGAACGAGCATGGATAGACCGTTGGCGGCGGGGATGCCGAGGGAGCGCGCCTGCGTGAGCAACGGCGTCTCCGGCGGATTGTAGATCATGTCGAAAACACCGGCGGGGCGAGGGAGGACGGCAAGATCGACCGGGAGTGGATCGTCGGACTTGAGGCCGGCGCTGGTGGCGTTGATGACCAGCGCGCCGGAAGGCACCGCCGAAAGTTCATCGAGGGAAATACCACGCACCAACGCCTTTGCATCGGGAGTCGAAATTTGGGCGATCAATTCGTCCAGCGTGCGGCGGGTGCGATTCAAAATCGTCAGACTGGCGCAGCCCCGCTGGAGACATTCGACGGCCGCTCCGCGCGCGGCTCCGCCGGCACCGAGGAGAAGAACGTGCGCTCCGGCGAGTTCGCGCCCCAGGTCCTCGCGAATGGCGGTGGCGAGACCGTAGCCGTCGGTGTTGTAACCATGCCAGCCCGCGGACGTGCGGCGCAGGGTGTTGACCGCGCCGATCAAACGGGCGGCAGGATCGAGCGCGGCGACACGATCAAACGCGATGATCTTGTGCGGAACCGTGAGATTGAGCCCGGCGAAACCGCAGGCGTGGAGTTTTTCAAGGGCGACGGGAAGATCGTCGGGGGCGATGTCGAAGCGGAAATATTTCCACGAGGCGAAGCGCGCGTCGCTTTGCGCCATCTGCGCGAGCGCCGCGTTGTGCATGGGCGGGCTGACCGAGTGCTTGATCGGATGGCCGAGCACGGCGAGCGCGGTGCCGGGAAAAGACCAGGTATCGAGATCGGCGAGCGTGTAGATGGGGTCGGCGGACATCGGTTTGTCCGCGTAATTACGCGGGGCGTTTCGCGCAGCGCGAGGGGGAAGTTTACGGCTGCGCGTGACGCTCGTAGGTGGACTCGAACTCTTCCACGAAACCGGCGAAGAGCTGGGCGCGGTCGGCGTCGCCGGCGGCGGCGTAGTGGTTGGCCAGGTTTCGGCAGCTGCGGCAGAGGACTTCGCGCACCGTCGTCGGAGCGAGATCCGAGACCTTCGGGTTGTGCGAACCGGCCTTCAAAAACGCAAAGACCTCCTCGGGCGAGCGGAAGACGCCTTGCTCAAACGGGTCGATGAAAAGCGGCGCGTCTTCGAGGTAGCAGCCGACCATGAAGTGGCCGGGCAGGCCGACGGGCTCGAGGTCGATGCCGAGGCGCTGGGCGACGAGCAGATAAACGATGCTCAACGAAAGCGGGATGCCTTTGCGGCGCTCAAGGACGATCGGGAGAAAACTGTTGAGTGGATCGGTGTAGTGCTCGGCGTTGCCGCGAAATCCGTTTTCGTGAAAGAGCACGCGGTTTATGATGCGACATTTCTCGCGCACGGAGAGCGGCTCGGCGGTGAGTTCGCGGCAGCGGGCGGCGAGATCGTCGAGGCGCTGGCAACTCAGGCCGACGTCGAGATCGGGAAACACCGTGCGGGCGAGGAGCAGCGCGCCGGTTTCGAGTTCGTAGTTGAGCGAGCGGATGAACTCGCGGAACTCGGAAACCGGGTCGGTAAACTTGAGTTCATCGAGAAAACTTTTCGCGTGCGTCGCGAGCAGGCGTCCTCCGTTGCTCGCAAGGTTTTCGAGGAAGATCCGGGCCGGTTCGCCTTGCGCGGCGAAGTGCACAAGAAGCGCCTTGCGAACGGCGGGGCTGGGGTCGTCGAGCAAAGCCAAAACCGCTTCGCGTGAGCCGAAGGGTGAGTTGGCGTTGTCCATGGCGTAAATCCAACGCGGATTCGCGCGGGTGGCAAATGCGAATCGGCCGTCAGCGGCTGCCGTAAAGCGCGCTGCCGATGCGGACCTGCGTGCTGCCGGCCAGAACCGCCGCTTCCAGATCGCCGCTCATGCCCATCGAAAGCTCGCGCAGCGGCGTGCCGGACCCGGTGGCGAGCGTGTCGCGGAGTTCGCGGAGCGTGGTGAAAGTCCGCACGGCGACCGCAGGGTCGTCAGAGAGCGGGGCGATTGTCATGAGTCCGTCGATGCGCAGATTTTTTTTGGTGAGTGCGTGTTCGAGGAGGCGCGGGGCGTCTTCGAGTTCGGCACCGAATTTGGCGGGATCACGGCCGGCGTTGATCTGGAGGAGGACCGGCAGGACTTTGCCGAGCGCGACGGCGGCGTTGTCGAGGTGGTTGAGGAGTTTCTCGCTGTCGACGCTTTGCACGCGGTCGAAATGGGCGGCGGCGAGCTTCGCCTTGTTGGATTGGAGGTGACCGATCAGCTCCCAATGGATCTTCGCGGTGCAGTGCGGTTGCTTATCCACGGCCTCCTGGACGCGGTTTTCGCCAACGGCACGCAAACCGTAGCGCGCGGCATAATCGGCGGCCTCGGCGGGGTGGGTTTTGGTCACGGCGAGCAGCTCCACGGAGACCGGATCGCGACCGGCGCGAGTGCAGGCGGCGGCGATTTGCGCGCGAATGACATCAGCACGGCTTTTAAAGGTGTCGAAGGAGGGAAACATGGCGTTCCTCGTTATGAGGTTGATTTTGATAAGATTTATTTATACTGAACACGAATCACTCGCCGCCCATGCAAATCGAAAACTTCAAAATCTTCGCGGACTTAGTCGAGACGAAGAGTTTCTCAAAATCGGCAAAGATCAATGCCATCACCCAATCCGCGGTGAGCCAGCAGGCGCGGGCGATGGAGCGACATTTCAAGGCGCTGCTCATTGATCGCAGCCAAAAGCAGTTTCAGCTGACGCGCGAAGGTCAGCGTGTTTACGAGGCGGCGAAAGAATTGCTGCACGCCTACGACAAGCTCGCGAGCGAGCTGCAAGAGATGAAGAAGGTCATCAGTGGCACAATCCGCATCTCGACGATTTATTCGATCGGCCTGCACGAGCTGCCTCCGTTCATCAAACGCTTCCTCGTCGATTTTCCGTCGGTCAACGTGCGCGTGGAATACCGGCGCTCGAATCTCGTCTATGAGGACATCCTGCACAACTCGGTGGACTTCGGTCTCGTCGCCTTCCCGGTGCGCACACGCCAGATCGAGCAGCTGCCGTTTCGCAATGACCGGCTCGTGCTGATTTCACATCCAAAGCATCCGCTGGCCAAATTTGCGGAGTCGGGCGTGGAACTGAAGCAACTCGCAGGACAGCGGTTCATCGGTTTCGACCCGGACATCCCGACTCGCAAGGCGGTGGACCAGATTTTCCGCGACAACAAGCTGGAGATCGAACCTGTGATGGAGTTCGACAACATCGAAACCGTGAAGCGCGCCGTCGAAATCGACCACGGCATCGCCATCGTGCCGCAGGCCACCGTGCTTCAGGAACAGCAGCAGGGCACGCTCGCGATGATTCCGTTCAAGAACAAGGAATTCACCCGTCCGCTGGCCATCCTCCACCGCAAGGGCCGCGTGCTCACGCCGGCGATGAAGAAGTTCATCGAGACGCTCGGAATGAATCTGCCGGGATCAAGCGACGACACCTAAGTAGCGTCACTACGCTTGCATCAGGCGCGCCGGCTGGAACAAAGTCTGCGGTTTGGCATCTAGCCGGTAACTTCCATGTCCACCTTCCTCTCCCAGGCTTTGCTGGGGCTTTATCTCTTCACGTTGCTCGGCATGTGCATCTTCGGTCTGCACAAGGTCAAGATGCTCTGGCTCTACGCCAAGGGTTCGCGCCGTCCGCTCGTGGCTCCACCCGCCTGGTCGGGTCCCCTGCCCCGCGTGTGCATCCAGCTGCCGCTCTTCAACGAGCCGCTGGTCGTCGAGGCGCTCCTCGAAAAGGTCACGGCGATCCGCTGGCCCGCCGGTCTGCTGGAAATCCAGGTGCTTGATGATTCCAACGACGAGACGCCCGCGATCATCGAGCGCTGGTTGCGCGCGAATCCGCAGCGCACCGCGATGGTGCGACACATCCGCCGCGAGGATCGCTCGGGCTACAAGGCAGGCGCCCTCGCCCATGCGAACACGCTGACCGACGCGGAGTTTTTCGCGATCTTCGACGCGGACTTCCGCCCGGAGCCGGACTTTCTGGAGACGATGATGCCGCAGTTTGCCGACGCCCGCGTCGGCGTGGTGCAGGCGCGCTGGGAGTTCAACAACCGCCGCGCGAGTTTTCTCACGCGCTTTCAGGGCATCTTCCTTGATGCGCATTTCGTCGTCGAGCAGGCGGCGCGTCATGCGGCCGGACTGTTTTTCAATTTCAACGGAACGGCGGGTATTTGGCGACGCACCGCGCTTGAAGAAGCGGGCGGCTGGACGCCCGACACGGTGACCGAGGATCTCGATGTGAGCTATCGCGCGCAGCTCAAGGGATGGCGGTTTGTCTATCTGCCGCACTACGCGGTGATGTCCGAGCTGCCGCAGAACCTCACGGCGTTCAAATCGCAGCAGCGCCGCTGGACCAAAGGCGGCATGCAGGTGATGCGTAAACAACTCGGCACCATTCTGCGCAGCGACGTGCCGGCGCGCATCAAGCGCGAGGCGGCGAGCCACCTGCTCGTCGGGTTCATCCATCCGCTGCTGGTGCTGTTCTCGGTGATCTTCGTGCCGTATCTGCTGTTCGGCGCACGCCTGACGGGCACGTGGATGATCTTCAACCCCGTCGTCGTGGTGCTCACGAGCGGCGCGACCGTCGCGCTCTACATCACGGGACAATATTTCACCCAGCGGAAGTGGAAGGAAGGCGTGATGCTGTTCATCGCCGCACCGCTAATGCTGGCGTTCGGTCTGGCGATGAGCGTGACCTGCTGCGTGGCGGTGGTCGAAGGACTGTCGCAACGCGGCGGCGAGTTTGTGCGCACGCCGAAGGGCGGCCGCGCGGTGACGGCCGGCGGACTGCTGTCACGTCTGCGCAGCCGCACGCTGTTTGCAGCGATCATCGCGGTCGAACTGGTGCTGGGCGGCGTGATGTTGGCCGGCGCGGTTTACTTCGAGAAAAACGGACTCGAATCGATCGCCATCGTGCTGCTGGTGAAAGCCACCGGGTTCATCGGCATCGGACTGATCTCCACGAGCGATCTGTTACCCCGTCTGGGCGCGGCCCGCGCTTGACCCGGGGAATAAGCGGAGTCCCTTGCGCCTCATATGGGGATGAAGTCTTTTCTCTGGTTCGGTTGCGCCGTCGCGGTGGCGTTGTTGGCCGCGGGCTGCGGACACAAGGAATTACCCGTGGTGCGCAAGGCACCCGACTGGGTGCTCAAGGACGTCGATGGCCGCGAAGTGAAGGCGTCCGATTTCAAAGGCAAGGTGGTCGTGGTTGATTTCTGGGCGACGTGGTGCCCCCCCTGCCGCATGGAAATCCCCGAATACATCGCGATGCAGGAGAAATACCGCGAGCGCGGGTTGGTGATTCTTGGCTTCTCAATGGACGATCTGCCTCCTGCGGAGGTGAAGGCGTTCGGCGAAATAATGAAGACCAATTATCCGTTGATCATGGCGAACGAAACCGTGGCCGAAAACTTTGGCGGATATGAAGGTCTCCCGACCGCGTTCGTAATTGATCGTGAGGGCAACATCCGCCACGTGAAGCTCGGGCTTACGGATCCTGCAGCCTACGAAAAATTGATAGCTTCGCTGCTTTAAAAAGAAAGGGCCCGCCGAAACCCCTAACGGCGGGCCCTCTTTTTTTCTTAATCGGCGGTTAGGCCGGTATCCATGTTACCCCTGGACCCTGCCGAGGCAGGGAATTCGTCTGACATAACGAATTTAGCATCGGCTATGCCAACGCGGGGAGCCCGGCCGGGTTGGGCGTTTTTTGCCCAAAAAAGAGCCGGCTGCGGGGCTCAGTCGTGGAAGCGCGCGACCTGGGCAAGCTCGTCGGCGATCTGGCGATCGCTGCGGCAGCGAGGCATCTTGTTCTGTCCGCCCCACTTGTCTTTGGTGCGCATCCAGTGTTCGAAAACACCGGGCATGACGAGTTTGACGTGCGGGGCCTCGAGACCGCCGCCAACACGCTTGGCTTCGTAGTCTTCGTTGAGGCGCTTCAATTCGACGTCGAGCTCGGCCGCGAGCACAGGGCCGGTCGGGGTTTCCTGCGTGTAGGGCTTGAGCTCGATCCACCATTCGTGGCGGCCGCGGCGCTGGCCGGCTGCGCTGTCCATGAAGAGCGGCGCGACGTGGAAATTAACGATGATCCAGTTGTGGCGCTGGCAGACGGCAATGAGCGCGTCGGTGAGTTCCTTTTCGATCACGTGTTCGCCGAAAGCGCTCAGCTGAAGCGCGGTGCGGCCCACATAAACCAAGCGCGGCACATCGGTCGAAATGAAGCGCACGACATCGCCGATCACGTAACGGGTGAGACCGGCCGGCGTGCTGAGCACGAGCACGTAGTCCACGCCCGCCTTCACGCCTTCGAGCGGCACCGTGTGGCGTCCGAGCAGCGGAAGATTTTCGGGATGATAATCCTTGAACGGCAGGAATTCGAAAAAGAGACCGGTGTCGGTCATCAGGCGCAGGCCGAGCGCGGACTCGGCATCCTGCGTGGCGATGAAGCCCTCGGAAGCCGGATAAACCTCGTGGAAATTCACCTTGGGGCCGATGTGCGTGCGAAGCTCCTCGGCAAACGGGCCGATGGGAACGCCGCCGTGGATGAGACACTCGAGATTGGGCCAGACGGCCTGGAGATACGTGGGGCGGATTTTGCCGCGGGCCGCGCGGTTTTTAACCGCCTCGGCGAGGATGAGCACCCAGCTGGGAATGCCGGCGAGCATCGTGATGTCGCGGTTCCAGGTGCGCTCGGCGATGGCCTCGAGCTTGGCCGGCCAGTCGGCGATCTGCGCGATCGGCGCGCCGGGCTCGTAGAGGTGTTTCTCGACCCAGGGCGGGAGATTGAGCGCGGTGATGCCGCTCAAGTCGCCGGCGTAGGCGGTGATGTTTTTCGCTTCTTCGAGACGCGTGAGCGTGGTGGAGCCGCCGAGGAAGAGGTGCTTGCCGCGAAAGATTCCGGTGTGGCCGACGCGCGCGGTGTAGTAGAACAGCGAATCGAGCCCGGCCTTGCGGAAATGCTCCAGCATGTCGGCGGTGACAGGCAGGTATTTGGTGCGGCCGGCGGTGGTGCCGGAGGAGACTGCGTAAAAATTACAGTGTCCGGGCCAGAGAATGTCTGCCTCGCCCGCCTTCATCCGCTCAATGTAAGGCATGAAGCCTTCGTAGGTCTGCAGCGGAACGCTCGTCTGGAACTGGCTGTAACTGAGCTTGGGCGTGATGTGGTGGATTTTCCCGTAAGCGGTCTTCGCGAGCTGGCCGGTGAGGCGGTCCAGCGCCTTGTCCTGATCGGGCACGGCATCGGCCCCGTCCCGCAACTTGCGCACAGTGCGGGTGGTCATGAAACTGGCGCCTACAGTCAGTAGACTTCGCGTCGGTGAAAACATACGGGACGGCTGCTTTTTAAGCAGCGTCGCCCGTCGGGGAGTCGCAAGCGAATTCATGCGGCTTGCAGAAACTTACGTGCTTTTAACCCCCGGTAAAACCGGGTGATTGGCGGCAAAAAACAGGCGCAGTGAAAAATCAGTGAAGCGTGCTGGACGGGGGTGCCGCCGGGGTTGGCTAGGGTCTGGCAAACGCCTCGCGGGAAGTAGGCGCGGTGTGCGGTGTTGAACACAAATCGCGTGGGCGAACCGGCGTCGATCACCGCATCTTCTTCTTCCGCAAACAAGATAAGCACAGGCATTTCGGTCAGCGGCAGCAGGCGCGGCGAGAAATACGCGGCCGGCGAAGAAAAGGCCCGGAGGGCCGCCATGCGTTCGCAGGCGCCCCGGCCATCGACGCGGGCGATGGTTTCCATGACGGCGCCATGGAGGCGTTGCAGCTCGCCGGGGGTCATCAGGGCGGCGAGTGCGGCTTTGTTCTGCACGCCGGCACCGAACATACGGGTGAAAATCGTTCGGGTTTTCTCGATCTGGCGCGGATCCACGTCCCCATCGGGCGAATCCAGGTAGGGTTTCACCGCGCGACCAAGTAGCGTGGAGGGCTTGGATGCGGTCGGATCCAGGAGGTCTTCGATGCAACCGATAGGGCTCACAAAAATCGCCCCGGCGATGTCCGCGTGACGGCCCGCCGCGCGCGTGCGACGCAACCATTCGAGGACGAGGCCGGAGCCGAAGCTGACCGAAAAAATCACCGGCGGCGTGCCGTGGAGCGTCGCCAGCTCGGCGACCAGATCGTCGAGCTGGGCGAAGAGCAGGTCGGCGGAGAAGCCGTTGCGCGGATAGTTGAAATAATAGACGCTGCCCTTGTTGAGCAGCGAACCGCGCAGAAGAAAAACCTGTTCAGTTGCATCAGGCACAAAGCCGCCGAAGACGATCGTGGGCATCGCGCCCTTGCGTTGTTCGCAGAGCAACGTGGCGAGTTGGTGCGGACCGGCCGCGCCCGAACCCAGCACGGCGTCCTGCGCGGCGCGGATGCGCGGCGTGTGTGGAACGGGGCGCGGCGGACGGAGTTTGTAACCGGTGGTGCGGATCAGCGTGCGCAGCGGCTGCGCGGGCGAACCGCGACCAAAGGCGGCCAAAAGTGAAATGGCGGGGGCGAAACTCAGCGCGGGCATAGGGTTGAAAGCCAGTGCTCATGCGTCCCGCGCCGGTCGCGCGCAAAGGCAAAGCGGGCGCGTCACCCAATGTTCACCCGGGCGACACGCGGGCGTGACATGGCACGTCGCTCAGTCCGGTTTTTGCCAGCCCTTCGCGCGCTCCAACGCACGGTCCCACCCGGCGCGCAGCGCGTCGATTTCGGCGCGCGGACGAAGCGGCTTGAACGTGGCGTCCACCGTCCAGTTGCGCGCGAGTTCTTCGCGGTCCGACCAGAAGCCCACGGCCAGACCGGCGAGACACGCGGCGCCGAGCGCGGTCGTTTCGATGCAGCGCGGACGCACCACGCGGGTGTCGAGCAGGTCGGACTGAAACTGAAGCAGCGGATCGCTGCGCGAGGCGCCGCCATCGACGCGCAGTTCCTTCAGCGGAAGTCCGCTGTCTTTTTCCATGCAGGCGATCAGGTCGGCGGTCTGAAGCGCGATCGCCTCGAGCGCGGCGCGACAGAAATGGGCGCGGTTGGTGCCGCGCGTGATGCCGACCATCGTGCCTCGCGCATAAGGATCCCAATGCGGCGCGCCGAGTCCGGAGAAGGCGGGCACGAGAAACACGCCGCCGGCGTCGGGCACGGATGCGGCGAGCCGGTTGAATTCATCGACGTCGCGCACCAGGCAGAGTTCGTCGCGCAGCCACTTGATGGCCGCGCCGCCGATGAAGACGGAACCTTCGAGCGCGTAGTCGGTGCGTCCGTTGATCTTCCAGGCGGGTGTCGTCAGGAGGTTGTTGCGCGAGACGACCGGCTGATCGCCGGTGTGCAGGAGGGTAAAGCAACCCGTGCCGTAGGTGTTTTTGGCCATGCCGGGAGACCAGCACGCCTGGCCGAAAAGCGCGGCATGTTGGTCACCTGCGATGCCCGCGATGGGCGCGCCCGCAGGATAGAGTTTTGCGTCAACGTGGCCGTAGATTTCGGAACACGAGCGGATCTCGGGCAGCATCGCGCGCGGAATGCCAAAGAGCTTGAGCAAGTCGTCGTCCCACTGGCCGGTGCGTAGATTGCAGAGGAGCGTGCGCGAGGCATTGGTCACATCGGTCGCGTGCACGCGGCGGCCGGTAAGCTGCCAGAGCAGCCAGGTATCGACGGTGCCGAAGAGGAGTTTGCCCGCTTCGGCCTGCACACGCGCGCCGGGAATGTTTTCAAGAATCCAGCGCAGTTTCGTCGCCGAGAAATACGGATCGAGGCGCAGGCCGGTTTTTTCGGCGACCAGCGGCTCGACTCCGTCGCGTTTGAGCTGTGCGCAAAAATCGGCGGTGCGGCGGTCCTGCCACACAATCGCGTTGCACACAGGGCGGCCGGTAGCGCGGTCCCACACGAGGGTGGTTTCGCGCTGGTTGGTGATGCCGACGGCGGCGATGTCACCGGAGGAAAGGTTGGCGCGCGAGATGGCCTCGGCGGCGGTCGAACTCTGGCTGGACCAGATTTCCATCGGATCGTGCTCCACCCAGCCGGGCTGCGGGTAGTATTGGGGGAATTCCTTCTGCGCGACGGCCACGATGGCGCCGGCATGGTCGAAAACGATGGCGCGGGACGAGGTGGTGCCCTGGTCGAGCGCGAGGATGTGGCGGGGAGAACTCATGGGGCGGATGAGGGTGCGGGCTTGCGCGAAGGGAAGAGTAGCATTGCGATGGGGTTCAGTCCATGCCCATCCCGCCCGTCATTTACGAAGACGACACGCTCATCGCGTTCGACAAACCCAGCGGCATGCTCGTCGCGCCCGACCGATGGGACAAAAAACGCGAGAACCTCATGGGCCTCATCCACGACAAGCTGGGGCACGGCGTGGCCAACGTCCACCGCATCGACGCCGACACGAGCGGCATCCTGCTCTGCACGAAGGAAAAAGCCGCGCTCGATTTCGTGAGCGGACAATTCCAGTCGAAGACGGTTAAAAAAATCTACCACGCGCTCTGCATCGGCACACCGGAGGCGAAGTTGTTCGAACGGTCCGACGATCCGCGCGACCAGCCGCCGGAGCCACTGGCGGACGACGAGTTTTTCGTGGATCGCGACCTGATCGACGACGAGGACAACCCCGGCCGCATGCGCACCGTGCGCAAACACGGCAAGGCCAGCCAGACGATCGTGCGCGTGCTGGAACGGTTTCAACAGTTCACGTTTGTCGAGTGCCGCCCTGTCACCGGCCGCACGCATCAGCTGCGTGTGCATCTCCAATACAGCGGCCTGCCGATTTTGAACGATCCGTTCTACGGCGACGGCGTGACGGAACTGAAACTTTCGCAGCTCAAACGCGGCTACAAAGGCCGCATCGACGAGAAGCCGCTCATCAGCCGTCTCGCGCTCCACGCGAGTCAGCTCACGGTCAAGCATCCCGTTACCAAAGAGATGGTTGTGATCAAGGCTCCATTGCCAAACGAATTCGAGGTGGCTCTGAAATACCTGCGGAAATTCTCCGCCTTGAAGTAAACCGGCCGGCCGAAAGAAGGACGTCTCGTCCTGCGGGCTTGTCGCACCGGCATGTAACTTGCAGACTGCCCGCATCGCCCGAACGTCATGCGCAAGCTGCTTCAACATGTTGGTTGGGTTGCGGTTATTCTTCTCACCGTCCTTGCGCCGGCGAGCGGTGCCGAAGCGCGTATCGAGTTAACCGATACGGAAAAGGCATGGATCAAGGCGCATCCGGTGGTGCAGTTCGGCTATGATCCCGGTTGGGGACCTTTCAGCTATCGTGACGCCCACGGCGAGTTCACCGGCATCGACGCGGATTTCCTGAAGCTGATCGGGCAACGTCTCGGGTTGACGTTCAAGCCGGTGCATTCGAATTCCTGGCCGGAAGCCTATGAAGTCGCCCGCGCCGGCGCGGTGGATTTTCTGGTGAGCACGGCGGAGACCGAAGGACGCGAGCAGGACTTCATTTTTACGCGTCCCTACAACTCGTTCCCGATGGCGTATGTGACCCGGCACGACTCGCCGGCGTTGATCTCGCTTGATCAGCTCCACGGCAAACGCATGGCCGGCGTGGAAGGTTACGTTGAGGTCGCCGTGCTCGCCCGCGAGCATCCGGAAATCAAACGCCTGATAGTCGGCTCGATGGAGGAGGCCTTCCTCGCGGTCGCCTCGGGGCGCGCCGACGCGGTGGCCACCAACATCGCCAACGCCAACTACATCATCAAATCGCTCGGGCTCTCCAACCTGAAGATCGCCGGCGTGGCACCCTACCTCTTCGACCTGCGCTACGCCGTGCGCAAGGACCAGCCGGTCCTCCGCGATCTCCTCGACAAAGGCGTCGCGTCGCTCAGCACCAAGGACCGGCAGGATATCGTCGGCCCGTGGGTCGGCGTGGATTACGTGCGCATCGTTCGCTGGGATTATGTGATGCGCTGGGTCGCCGGCGCGGTGCTGGTGGCCGGCGCCTTCTTCGGCGTGATGTTCTGGCACAACCGCTCCCTGCGCAAAGAACTCGTCGAACGCACGCGCGTGCAGCGCGAACTCGAAGCCACGCAGCGCAGGCTCGAAGAGTTGAACGAGGAAAAAACCGGCCTCATGCGCATGGCCGCCCACGATTTGCGCAACCCGCTCAACGGCCTCATGCTCAACGTCGAGATCCTCACCGAGCACGCCGATCCCAAAGATCGCGAACCGCTCGACCGCATCATGCTGCTGGCGCACCAGATGATTCACATGATCCGCAACCTGCTCGACGTGCAGGCGCTTGAGGACGGACGCCGCCGCCTGAAGATCGAACCCGTCGATGTGACCAAGGAAGTGGACGAGGTGATGGCCGCCATGCAGACGGTGGCCGACCGCAAGCGCATCACGCTGACCACGCAATTCGCCCGCACCGCGCCGCGTGCGCTGGTGGATCGCGCGGCGCTCAAGCAGATCCTGAACAATCTCGTGGGCAACGCGGTGAAATACTCCCCGTTCGACCGCGAAGTCGTGGTCGAGGTCGAACCCGCGCTCGGTGGAAAACTCGTGCTGCGCGTGCGCGACCAAGGCCCCGGCATCACCGCCGACGAGATGCCGCGCCTCTTTCAAAAATACGTGTGCCTCAGCGCACGCCCCACCGGCGGCGAACAGTCAACGGGCCTCGGCCTCGCCATCGTGAAACAACTGGTGACGACGATGGGCGGCCGCGTCTGGTGCGAAAGCAAAGCCGGACAGGGCGCGGTCTTTATCGCTGAACTGCCCGCCGAAAAAGCCGGCGAAGCGGTTTGAGGCGACTCACTGCGCCCGCGCCTGCACCTGCCGCCAGATGGCGAGCAACGCCTGGAAATCCGTCTCGCGGTTGCTGCTGTGCACCACGAAGTCGAACTTCTCGATCTCCAGCAGCTCGCGCTCGGCCGTCTCCATGCGATGCGCGATTTCGGCGTCGGTTTCACCGCGTCCGGTGAGGCGCACGCGCAGCTCGGGGATGGGCACGTTGATGAACACCGTGCCCATGCGTTTCGCGAGGAGCGGATTCGCCAGCGCGGCCTTGCGGAAACTTTCCACGCCCTGCACGTCCACGTTGATGATCAGGCTGTGCCCGGCCGCCAGCGGATCGAGCACCGACGAGGCCAGCGTGCCATAACGGTTGCCCGTTTTGTGGACCCACGCCCACTCGAGGAACTCGCCGGCGGCGACCTTCGTGTCGAACTGCTCCGGTGTGAAAAAGTGGTAGTGCACGCCGTTGACCTCGCCCGGACGCGGCGCGCGTGTGGTTGTCGTGACGATGCGCCCGAAGCCCGGCACCTCGGCGACCATGCGCTCGCACAGAGTGGTTTTTCCAGAGCCGGCCGGACCGGCGAGAACGAGAAGCACAGGAGCCATGATTCTAAAATTAGTAGGTGAACGCCACGCCCGCCAGCAACAGGCCGTAGCCCGCCAACACGCCTCCAAAAGCGCGGGCGCGGCCCGGTGTGCGATAGAGCCAGTCGAAAAAGTCACGCAGCCAGTAGGGCCACATCGCCAGGGCGATCGCCGCCGAGATCGCGACATACACCGCCGATACCATGAACAGCCGCTGCGGCAGTTCGTAGCGACCGTAGGCCGACATCAGCAACGGCCACGCGCCCACCAGAATGAGGACGCTGAGTCCGCGCACCGACAAAAATTCCGGCAGGTAAAAAAACGCCGCCAGCGCCAGCGCGCCGAATATATAGACAAACGGAGTCGGCGTGGAGAACCCGATCACATCGGCCGTCGACATGTGCGCGACGTTGTAGACAAACCACGCCGCGCCTCCGCCGAAGAAGATGACCGACGCCACCTGCGAGCGCGGGAACGCCTTGAACATCGACTTGATGGCCGAGTTGCTCACGAGAAAGAGCGAGCCCAGTGCGAGCAGGATCAATCCGGTGATGAGAGTGGCGAAAAATAGCGACATGAAGGGGAAAGATTAAACGCCCGCGAGCTGCAGCTCGCCGTAAAGGGTGCTCACACTGCCGCGCTCGATCTTGAGCGGGATGAGCTGACCGATGAGACGCGGATTCGCGTCGAAGATGCACACGCGGTTGCCGCGCGTGCGGCCGGTGAAGCGTTGGCCGGTCTTGTCCGATCCCTCGACGAGCACTTCCTCGACGGTGCCGAGCAGGGCCGCGTTGCGGCGCTCGGAGTTCTTGCGAAGGATATCCAGAAGCACGGCGTTGCGGTGTTCCTTCACCTCGTCGGGAATCTGATCACCCATGTCCGCCGCCGGCGTGCCGCTGCGGATCGAATACTTGAAGACGTAGGCCATGTCGTAGTTGCAGGCCTCGAACAGCTCGCGCGTCTGCTCGAACTCTTCGTCGGTCTCGCCGGGGAAACCCACGATGATGTCCGTCGAGAAATACATGTCGGGACGCACCGCGCGCAGCGCATCGACGATCTCCTTGTAGCGTTCGCGCGAATAGGGGCGGTTCATCGCCTTCAGAATGCGATTGCTGCCGCTCTGCATCGGAAGGTGCACGTATTCGCAGAGCTTCGGCAGGCGTCCGTAGGCCTGCACGAGATCGTCTTTGAAACCGCGCGGATGCGGCGACGTGAAACGGATGCGCTCGAT
>DATHXF010000138.1:0-19255 GCA_035459785.1 Rariglobus sp.
GCGGC
This sequence comes from Rariglobus sp., assembly GCA_035459785.1. Lineage (GTDB taxonomy): Bacteria > Verrucomicrobiota > Verrucomicrobiia > Opitutales > Opitutaceae > Rariglobus. Next base: position 6 of record DATHXF010000138.1, read on the forward strand.
CAAGCTGCCGTAAGGAATCGGATAACCCGGGCCGGAAAGCCCGGACTGGACTCTTGGCTCTCAGCTCTTAGCTCTCAGCTCCCTTCATGATTCCTCCCGGCAAAACGATTGGTGTTCTCGGTGGCGGCCAGCTCGGTCGCATGTTCGCCCACGCGGCGGAGCGGCTGGGCTACCGTGTTCACATCTACGAGCCGGAAGCCAACGGTCCGGCGGGCGAGGTTTCGGCGCTGGAGACGAACAAGCCCTACACCGACATCGAGGCGCTGACCGCCTTTGCCAAGTCGGTCGACGTGCTCACCTACGAGTTCGAGAACATCCCGGCTGAGCCGCTCTGGGCCATTGAAAAATACGTCCAGCTCCATCCGCATTGGAGCGTGCTGGAGACCTGCCAGAACCGGATGCGCGAGAAAAACTGGCTGCGCAAAAACAACTTTTCACCGGTGCCTTTCGCCGAGGTCGAGGCGGGCGACGATCTCGCCGCCGCCATCCGCCGCATCGGTCTGCCGTGCGTCGTGAAGACCGCCGACTTCGGCTACGACGGCAAGGGCCAGATCAAGGTCTCCGACGACGCGACGCTGGCCAAGGCCGTCGCCTCGTTCACGAAGCAGCGCTGCGTCATCGAAAAGTTCATCGATTTCAAATGCGAGCTGTCGGTCCTCGTGGCCCGCAGCAGCAACGGCGAGGTGAAGATTTTCCCCGTCGCTGAAAACATCCACACGAAGCATATTCTGGATTTTTCAATTGTTCCCGCACGCGTGTCCGACGCGATCCGGGTCGAGGCGGAAAAACTCGCGCTCGCCATCGTTGAAAAACTCAACGTCGTCGGCCTGCTGGCGATCGAGCTGTTCCTCACGGATCGCGGCGAGATTCTGGTCAACGAACTCGCGCCGCGTCCGCACAACTCCGGACACTGGACGCTCGACGCGTGCGTGACCTCGCAGTTCGAGCAGCATGTGCGCGCGGTGTGCGGCCTGCCGCTCGGCGACGTGTCGGTCGTGTCGCCGGTCGTAATGGTCAACATTCTGGGCGACGCGTGGAAGTGGCAGGCCGGTGCGCTGGTCGGCGACGCCAACTGGTCGGCCGTGCTGTCCGAGCCGCACGCCAAGCTGCACCTTTATGGAAAGAAGGAGCCGCGCATCGGCCGCAAGATGGGCCATTTCACGGTGACCGCGAAGACGGCGGACGCCGCGCTGGAAGCGGCGCGCGCGTTGAAGGCGCGGCTCTGAAGTGGCACGGGCATCTTGCCCGTGGGATTTCGGACATGGGCAAGATGCCCATGCCACTTAAAACGCCAACTCCACCGCGTCGCGGTTGCTGCCGAGGTGCAGATCGGGGAATCCGGTCGTGGGCGCGGGCGTGCCGAGCACGCGGCGTTCGCGCACGGGCCAGTCCTTCGGATGCAGCGTGATCACACCGTCGGTGAAGGTGACCTGACTCACGGCGACTTCGCCGACGCCGCGCAAGGCGATGCACAACGGGCGGGCGGGTGAATCAACGGAGATGGAGAATTCGCGTTTGATGTTGGCGCGCGGACGCGCGGCCTTGGCGCGGAACTCGATGGTGAAACGCTCGGCGAGGGTTTGCCACGTGCCGTCGGCGGACTGTTGTTCGACGAGGATTTTTTGGAGCGCGGGCGCGTGGTTGTGGACGATGAACGATAGCTGCCAGCGTCCGTGCACGGGTGCCGCGTCGAGGGCGCAGGCGGAATTTTTGGCGGTGGCGACGAGCCATTTTCGCCAGGCTTTGAGGCGGGTGGCGTCGCGGTCGAGGATGTCGGCGTAGGGAGATTGCACGCGCGGATCGCGGGTGCGGGCCCAGATTTCACGGGCGCTCAGGCGGGTTTTTGAGAGTTTTAACTCAAACTCTTCGAGAGTCTTAAGGCAATTTGTAACGTAATAAGTGACAAATTGGGTTTGGCCGGTGGCGTGGTAGCGGCGGAGTTTTTGGACGTCTCGGGCGGCTTGGCGGATAAACGCTTCGCGGGCGGCCAGGTAGGCGTTGAGTGACGCGCTCGTGGTGAAGGGGGCGGGGAGTTTTTGTTTGGCGAGGCGCGTGAAAAACTTCGCGCTGCGGTCGGCGCGGGCGGGGCCTTCGGGGCCGGCGAGTCCGTCCCAGCGGTCGTGGGTTTCCCACTTGGCGTAGCCGGCGAAGGCGTGTTCGTCGCAGGCGAGCGCGGCGCGGGCGGCTTCGCGGGAACCACTTTTGCCGAAGACGCGTTCGAATCCTTTGGCCAACATGCCGGCGTGGTCGTCGATTTCGGGATTCAGCCAGAGACACGCGGCGGCGGCATCGACTACCATCGGCATCTCGAAGGCGAGGCGTTGGGGTTCCCAGCCGGTCATGAGAAAACCACCGGCGTGCGTCTGGCGGCAGCGGCGCCACCAGGATTGGGCGTTGGCGAGGCGTTCGCCGAAGACGGGGAGCGGTTCGTGGCGGAAGCCGCCGTTCATGGGGCACCCCCAGTATTCGATGCCTTGTTGAGCGAACGCGGGCGCGAGGTCGTAGTCGGCGTAGTTGTGCAGCTCCATGCGCGGGTGGCGCGGGAACGGGTAATAATACCAGTCGTAAGCGATCAGGCCGCGCGGGAGCTGCGGGATGGAGTCGGGGATGAGCGCGAGCATGTCGGCCCACAGGCCCATGCGCAGGCCGAGCGGCTGGAGGAGGGTGTGGAGGCGGCCGACGTAGTTGGCGAAATGCGATGCGAGGCCGATGCGTTTCACCTCGGCGCGGGAGAGCGGGTGTTTGCCGAGGTGGAAGGATTCGTCGAGGCCGACGTGGACTTTGCCCGCGGTGCAGAACGGGGCCATGTCGCGGAGAAGTTTGTCGGCGATCTCCAGCGTGCGCGGGTGAAGCGGACAGATTTGTCCGCGTTCGAGCGGCGAGCCGTCGGGGGCGCGGAGTTCGTTGAGGTCGCGCAGATCCGGATTTTTTATCAGGTATTGGGTGTGGCCGAGGAGGTTGACGATAGGGACGACCTTGATGCCGGCGCGGGTGGCGGCGCGGACGAGTTTTTCAAACTCGCGGGTCGTGTAGGCGTCGGCACGGGCGACGCCGGGCAGGCTCGGGTAGGCAACCGCGTCCTCGAGGTGAATGTAGAGCTCCTGGTAGCCCCAGTCGGCGTAACGGGGGAGCTGGTCGAGGAGGAAGCCGAGACGCTCGACCTGGCGGGCGAGGTCCCATTGGAAGGCGCGGATCATGCGATGGGGAAGGGCGCGCGGGTTTCACCGCCGCCGCGGAGCCAGCGACGGAAGGCGCGGAGTTCGTCGAGCGTGCCGACCACGAGGAGGCTGTCGCCGGTCGCGAGATGCTGGTTGCCGCCGGGGTTGATGATCTGGGTATTGCCACGCTGGATACCGACGACGCGCACGCCGGTTTCGCGGGCGATCTGGAGGTCGGCGAGCGTGCGGCCGGCGTGGGGGCCGGGGGGAAGCGTGTGGGTTTGCAGGATGGAGCCGCTGAATTCCTCGGTTCCGGAGTCGGCGTTTTTTTTGTCCCCTTGAAGGTAGGCGCGGGCGGAGGAGAGGCCTTCGTCCTTGCCGAGGAGGAGGAGTTTGTCGCCGGGATAGATGCGCAGGTCGGGGCCGGTGCGGGTGATGACGTAGCCGTTGCGCTCGACCTCGATGACGGAGCAGCCGAAGCGCGAGGGGATGGCGAGGTGGGCGAGATCCCGGCCGGCGTAGGCGGCATCGTCGGGCACGATGTAGTCCTCGAGGCGCATACTCCAGGACTCGAGGCCTTGGTCGAGGGCCTGGCGGGCGTTGGTGCGCGGGTTGTCCGGCGCGTCGGGGTCGGCGGCGAGGACGTCCTGCACGGAGGATTGCCAGGTGCTGTGCAGGTAGATGAGGCGGTTGGAGAAGAACGTCGTGACGGCGATGGCGGAGGCGGCGATGACGAGCCAGCCCCAGCCGGGAAGCTCGGCGACGGGGAGGATGAGATAGAGCCAGTAGCCGAGGCCGACGGCGGAGAGGGCGCGGAGCCCGTTGTAGATGAAGGGTGCGGGGAGGCGCGTGCCGGCGCTGAGTCCCTCGGAGAGAATCATGGTGACGGCGGAGACGTTGCGCCAGAGGGCGACGAGCATCACGAGGACTAGCAGGCCGACCAGGCACCAGAACACATAGTCGAGCATGGCGTTCTCGATCCAGCCGGATTCGAGCGTGGTCTGGAGCGCGGCGAGAATTTGTCCGGAGAAAATCAGCAGGCCGGTGGTCAGCAGGATCTCGACGCCGATCTGGAGGAAGCGGCCGCGGACCAGTTTCCAGACGATGGGGGCGTTCTGGCGGTTTTGCAGCTGTTGAATCCAGCCGTGGTAGGCTTCGAAGATGCGGGTGAACCAGCGGGGTTCGATGCGCTCGGCGAAGTTGAGCAGGGCCGTGGCGTGGCGGTTGACGAGCGGAGTCGCCAGCACGGTGAGGATGGAGACGCCGACGGCGAGCGGGTAGTAGGACTTGGGAAGCACGGCGGTGCTGACGCCGAGCTGGGCGATGATGAAGGAGAATTCGCCGACGGGCGTGAGCAGCAGGCCGGCTCGGCGGGCTTCGCGCGGGTGCATGCCGCAGAGGATCATGGCCATGCCGGTGCAGACCGGACGGACGATCATCACGAAGAGGAACAATCCGACGATCATGTGCCAGACGCCGGGGAGCAGCTTGACCTCGATCATCATGCCGATGGACACGAAGAATACGCTGCTGAAGAGGTCGCGCATGCCGGCGAAGGATTTTTCGACGCCCACTTTCTGGGGCATTTCGGCGACGATGGCGCCGAGCAGGAAGGCGCCGAGGGCGAGGGAGTAGCCGGCTTTGGCCGCGAGAATGGCCAGGAGGAACAGGACGCCGGCGACGATGATCGTCTGGAGCTCGGGATCGGCGCGGGATTCGAGACGGCGGAGCAGGCGGGGCACCAGCAGAAGGCCGGCGCCGACCAGCAGCACGACGAAGGCGCTCATCGTGGCGAGGAGGGCGCCGACGTTGGCGCCGCTTTCGTCACCGCCGGCGGACTGCGCGGCGAGGATGGTGAGCATCACGACGGCGACGACGTCCTCCATCACGGTGGCGCCGAGGGCGCGTTGCGCGGCACCCTCGTGGTTGAGCTTCAGTTCACTCACGGTCTTGGCGATCACGGCCGAGCTGGAGACCATGAACATGCTGGCGATGAAGAGACTTTGCGCGGTGGACCAGCCGACGGCGACACCGAGGAGCTGGGTGAGGTTGAGAATGAAGAACGCGCCGAGGGCGGTGGCGGCAAGCGCGGGCAGACCCATGCGGCCGAGCTTTGTGAGGCTTAGACCGAGACCGATGGCGAACATGAGGAAGACGAGGCCGATTTGGGAGAGCGTCTGGATGCGGCCGACATCGGTGATGAACGAGAATGGCGGCGTGTAGGGACCGATGCAGAGACCCGCGGCGAGATAGCCGACGATGACGGAGAGCCCGATGCGTTTGCAGAGCGCGCCGGCGAGGCCGGCGGCGAGCAGCACGATGGCGAGGTCCTGGATAAAATTGATGCCGTCTTCCATGTCTCAAATTGAAGGCAGGAGCGGGCGCGAACGTTGTCAACGGGGCAGGGATGGATGGGCGCAAAAAAGCCCGGCGCGTGGAAGCGCCGGGCCGGGCAGGGGCGTGAATTTCAGACGTGGAATTCAGCCGCGTTTTTGGGCGATGAGCTGTTCGAGTTTCACGATGTCGGCCGAGAAAAGACGGATGCCTTCGGCGGTCTTTTCGGTGGCCAGCGCGTCTTCGTTGAGGGCAAAGCGGAAGGCGGATTCGGTGAAGGTGGCCTTCTTCAGATCGGCGGACGCGGCGATGGCGGGGTCGAGCTTGCGAACGAGGGGGGCCTCGGAGGCCTTGAGCTCGGCGAGGAGCGTGGGGGCGATGGTGAGGAGATCGCAGCCGGCGAGCTCGACGATTTCGCCGGTGTTGCGGAAGGAGGCGCCCATGACCTCGGTCTTGTAACCGAATTTTTTGTAGTAGGTGTAGATCTGCGTGACGGAGATCACACCGGGGTCGGCGGCGCCGGCGAAGTTGGCGGTGGGGTTCTTGGCCTTGTGCCAGTCGAGGATGCGGCCGACGAAGGGCGAGATGAGCGTGATGCCGGCCTCGGCGCAGGCGACGGCCTGGGCGAAGGAGAACAGGAGGGTGAGATTACAGTGGAGGCCTTCTTTTTCCAGAATCTCGGCAGCCTTGATGCCTTCCCATGTGGAGGCGATTTTGATGAGCACGCGGTCTTTGCCGATGCCGGCCTTTTCGTAGAGCGCCATGATCTCGCGGGCCTTGGCGACGGTGGCGGCGGTGTCAAAGGAGAGGCGGGCGTCCACTTCGGAGGAAACGCGGCCGGGGACGATCTTGAGAATTTCGAGACCGAAGACGACCAGCAGGCGATCAATGACGGTGGGAAGCGATGCGGAGGGGCCGGCGTCGGCGATGGCTTTGTCCAGGAGCGCGGCGTAGGCGGGCATCGCGGCGGCCTTGAGGATGAGCGATGGGTTGGTCGTCGCATCACGCGGCGCGAACTCCTTCATGGAGGCGAAGTCGCCGGTATCGGCGACGACGACGGTGAATTGCTTCAGCTGGTCGAGTTGGGTCGGCATGGGTTTGGAAAAAAAGAAAGTGCAGTTAAGCGCGGAGAGCGGAATTTGTCACGAACGGTGCGGTCGGACAGTTCGCAAAGAATTGCTCAACCAGATGAGCGCGGTTGCTTCGTCGGCAAAGGCTCCGTCGAGCTGGGCTTCGAAGGCGGCGTTGAGGATGGAGGTGAAATCGGGGCCGGGTTTGTGGCCGACGGCGATGAGGTGGCGGCCGAGCAGGATCGGGCGGGGCGGGGCGATGCGAATGGAAAGTTGGTGGGCGCGGGTGCGAAGTTTTTCGATAAGGACGAGATTGTCGGGACCGGTGAGGGGAGGGCGGCCGAGGCTGTCGGCGGTCATCACGGCGCAGAGGTCGTCGATGGTGGCGGGGTGGAGTTTACGGGCAAGGCGCCGGATATGGCTGTCGTTGAATTCGCCGGTGCCGTGGTGGTGGGCAAGATGGAGAACCACCAGCGGGTGGACGCTCTCTATAATAGAGTGGGGTGCGCCGATGCGGTGGAGGAAGTTGTCGGCGATAGGACCCCCGGCGGCTTCATGGCCGAGGCTGCGCCAACGGAGGCGTCCGCGGATCTCGGACTGGGCGGTGGTGGACGGCTTGCCGAAGTCGTGGGCAAGCACACCGAACATGAGGATACGGCGTCGGGCGGGCGGGGCGTCGCGCCAGTCGGGGAGATTTACGAGGGCATCGCAGCAGTGTTGGGTGTGGGTGAACACATCGCCTTCGGGGTGCCATTCGGGGTCTTGCGGGCACCCGCGCAAGGCGGCGACTTCGGGGAAGTGGACGAGCCAGCCGGTTTCTTCGAGGACAGCGAGACCGCGGGAAGGATGGATGGCTTGAATGGCCCACTTGTCCCATTCGCCCCAGATGCGTTCAACGGGGAGTTCGGAGAAAGTATTAACAATGCTGCGGCAGAGTTCTGCGGTTTCGGGGGCGAGGGTGAGGTTGAAGCGGGCGGCGAACTGAAAAGCGCGGAGGACACGCAGGGGATCCTCGACGAAGGCGGGGCTGGTGTGGCGAAGGATACGGTCGCGCAGATCTTGTTGTCCGCCGTGCGGGTCGAAGAGTTCGCTTGTGAAGGGGTCGCAGGTGATCGAGTTGATTGTGAAGTCGCGACGAGCGGCGGCATCGGCGTCGCTGAGCGTGGGATCTGGGGTGACGGCAAAGCCCCGGTGGCCGGCGCCGGTCTTGGATTCACGGCGGGGGAGGCTGAAATCGTATTCGGTTTTGCCCAGGCGAAGTTTGATTACACCGAAACTGCGACCGACTACGTCGGTGGATCCAAAGGGATCAAGAACAGTATGAAGTTGGTCGAAATCGATACCTTGGACCTCGATATCGAAGTCTTTGGGCGTGAGTCCGAGTAGCCAATCCCGCACGCAACCTCCGGCCAAGCGTGGTCGGGCGACTTGCCTTAAGGCAGCCAAAACAAGGCGTAAATCCTCGGGAATCTGCATAAATCAGGCTGTTTTATGCTTTGGAGGCCGGTTTTGAGCTAAAACCGATCACGCATACCCATCCCAAAATTAAAAAAATGCCACCCAGAGGAGTGACGGGACCCAGCAAACGGGGACCGCCCAAAGCTAAAGAATAAAGGGATCCGGAAAATAACAAAATGCCGAGAAGCCAGCACTGGCAGGCTTTGCGCAGCCATCGAGAAGGAGGTGTTTGATTGGATGAGAAAAGTGTTGTCACCAGTAATGCCAAGACATGGATCAAATGATATAACACTGCTGTATTCCAAATGGATAAGGTTCCGGCTTCAGTCAGTATATCTTTGAGGGCGTGGGCGCCGAATGCCCCTGCCGATACACCAAGCACTCCTGCGGCGGAGGTGAGATAAAGGTATTTCTTCATGTATTTGGTCGGCATTAAAACGAGGTGCCGTGTTACTGATTTCTATAAGAATCTCGTTTTGTGGCGAGTTGCGACAGAATGATCGGTTTTGAGTAAAGACTTGAAGTGTTCGTAGTAATTCTTTGCATACCGTCCGCCGAGACCTATCGGCAAACCTGATAGAACTACAGAACTACAAAACTACACCATGAAAAAGACGATCCTTGCCCTCGCTGCTCTCGCTGCTGGCGTTTCCGCCTCCGCTGCGGAAGCCGCCAAGGCCTCCGAACTCGCCGTGACCCTTGATGTCACGTATGTTAGCGATTATGTTTTCCGCGGCGTTAAGCTCGCTGATGCCTCCATCCAGCCCTCCGTTGAGGCCGCTTACGGCGACTTCTATGCCGGTCTCTGGCATTCCGACGCCATCAGCGATGGTGCCGCTAACTTCTCCGGTTCTGAAACCGACCTCTATGCCGGTTACAACCTCGCGATCAACGAGACCTTCTCGGCTGACCTCGGCGTTACCCGCTACACCTACAACGGTGGCAGCCAGGGTGACACCACTGAAGTGTTCGGTGGCCTCAAGGCCAACGTGCTCCTCAGCCCCAGCGTCTACTACTACTACGACTTCGATCTCGAAGTTTCCTCCTACATCGGTTCCATCGGCTACAGCATCCCTGTTGAGAAGGTTGGCGTTTCCGTCGATCTGTCCGCCACCTACGGCTACATTCAGATCCCTTCCGATGACTACTCCTACTGGGGCGTTGGCGTTGCCGTTCCTTACAAGCTGAGCGAGACCGCCAAGCTCACCGGTGCTGTCAACTACACCTCCGTTGACACCGACAACCTCAATCCCGACCAGGATCAGGTTGTGTTCTCCGTCGGCCTGTCCGTCGGTTTCTAATCTAAGCCCCGCTTAGGTTTTGATTCTTGGCCCGCCCCGCCCTCACCGGTGGGGCGGGCTTTTTTATTCACAATGCAAAAGAGGGGTTGACACCCTTCGGGCAAACCTGCGGAATCCGCCTCTTTTCTCATGAAAACGTTCCTCGCCAAAAAAGAGACCGTGCAACCCAAGTGGCATCTTATCGATGCCGAGGGTGTGGTCCTTGGCCGTCTTGCGGTCAAAGCTGCCAACCTCATCCGTGGCCGCCATAAAGCTTCCTACACTCCGAGCGTCGATACCGGCGACTTCGTTGTCATCATCAACGCCGAGAAGGTCGTCCTCACCGGCAAAAAAGAAGAGCAGAACAAATACATGTTCTTCTCGGGTTTCGTCGGTGGCGAGAGCTACAAGACCATGCAGCAGATGCGTGAGAAGAACCCGGCCTTCATCATCGAGCACGCCGTCAAAGGCATGCTGCCGAAGAACCGCATCGCCCGCACCATGCTGACGAAGCTGCGCGTGTTCGCCGGCCCGACCCACACCCACGAGGCCCAGAGCCCCGTCAAGACCACCGTCTGATTACCATGAGCGCTGAAAAGACCATTTTCCTCGGCACCGGCCGCCGCAAGACTTCCACCGCCCGCGTGCGCCTCTCCGAAGGCACCGGCAAGCTCACTGCCAACGGCAGCGATTTCGACACCTATTTCTCCCACGAGAACTTCTCCAAGCAGGCCTACCGCCCTCTGCTCACCGTCGAGCTGAAGGACAAGGTTGACGTCGACGTCAACGTTGCCGGCGGTGGTGTCACCGGCCAGGCCGGTGCGACCGCCCACGGCATCGCCCGCGCCCTCCAGAAGCTCAATCCCGAGCTTCGCGCCGCCCTTAAGAAGGCCGGCCACCTCAAGCGCGACCCGCGCGAGAAAGAGCGCAAGAAGCCCGGCCAGCCCGGCGCCCGCAAGCGTTTCCAGTTCTCGAAGCGCTAAGCTGTCAGGAACGTTTTCAATCCAAAACCGCCCTTCGCGAGAGGGCGGTTTTTTTGTGCCTGAAAAACGGATACAAAAACGGAGGCCGGTGAAGGCCTCCGCGGGAGTGTGCGATTTTACGGGCGGTTCAGCTCCGGTAATCGGCGTTCTCGCTCACGTATTCGTGTGTGAGGTCGCCGCCGAACACCGTGGCGCGCGCGTGTCCGCTGCCGAGGTCGATCTCGATTTCCACGCAGCGTTCGTGCGGCGGGTAATCCACGGGCGGAGCAAACACGCCGTCGGGGCCCGGTTTGCTCGCGTAGAGTTCCGCGCCCTTCAGGTGCGCGACGAGTGCGAGTTCCTTTTCGGGATTCAGGCGGAAAGCGCCGTTGGCGAAAATCTCGATGCCGCCGATGCTCGCGCGCAGCTTCGAAAGATCGGTCTCGGGTGCGTGCGCGCCCACGTGCTTGCCGATGGCCTGCACGAGGCGGCCGACGTTCGGATCGTTGCCGGCGACCGCGCACTTGAAGAGAGGCGCGTTGACGATCGCCTTGCCGAGCGCGACCGCGAGCGATGGCGTGGCGGCGTTGCTCACCTCGACGCGAATGACGTGGCGAACACCTTCGCCGTTGCGCACGACATCCTCGGCCAGATCACGGCACACGAGTGCCAGCGCACTCTCAAACGCCGCAAGATCTTCGCAGGGCACCAAGCCGGACGAGACCAGGGCGACCGTATCGGAGGTGCTCGTGTCGCTGTCGATGCTGATGCGGTTGAAACTCGCGTTGACCGTCTTGGTGAGCAGCGCGCGCAGCGTGTCGCGAGGCACCGCGAGGTCGGTCAAAATATAGACCAGCATCGTCGCCATGTTGGGCTCGATCATGCCGGCGCCTTTGGCGATGCCGACGATGCGGCCGGCGCCTACGGCGGCGCTGCGCACTTTCGGATAAAGATCGGTGGTCACAATGCCCTCGGCGGCGGGCATGATGGAGCCGGCGGCCAGCGCGGCGGCGGCCTTCGGGAGATTCGCGACGATGTCGTCGGCGGGTAGTCCCCAGCCGATCACGCCGGTGGAACTCGGCAGCACGGCGGTCGCGGGCAGGCCGAGGAGTTTTGCGGTTTCGACGCACACGCGCTCGGAGGTCTCCACGCCGCCCGGCGCGCAGACGTTGGAAATCTTGTTGTTGATGATGATCGCGCCGAGCACGGGTTCGCCGAGGCGCTGGCGGCCGACGATGACGGGTGCCCCGGGGAAGGCGTTTTTGGTGAACATCGCGGCGAAGTCCGGCGTGGGCTTGTCCAGTGCGATGAGCGTGAGAGTCATCTTGGCGGGCTTGGGCGCCTCTTTCGGCATGAACTCGAAGCGCGTCGTGCCCACACGGAAGCCACGAGGGAGGGCGGCGTGCGCGGAAAGCCATGCGCGGTGTTCGTCACGGGAGGAAAAGGTAAGGGCGGTGCTGGGCACGCGTTCAGAAGTGGCGCGACGGCGCGCGGAGTGAAGCCGATTCTGCATGTCGCCGGCGTCGAACGCGTGAATTCCTGCCTTGGTCGAGAAATAAGATGGAAATGCCGGCCATGCGTGATTTACCCGTTATCACCCAACACCGCTAAGTGAACGTAAACGAAATCACCACCAAGGCGAAGGTGCTCCTAGAAGCCCTGCCTTACATCCAAGACTTCCGCGGCTCCACCTTCGTAGTAAAATACGGCGGCAGCTTCATGGATGATCCCGACCCCGAGGTGCGCAACCGCGTCGCCTACGACATCGCCTTCCTCGCGGCCGTCGGCATCAACGTCGTCGTTGTGCACGGCGGCGGCAAAGCGATCACCAAGGCCATGGAGTCTTCCGGCCTCAAGTCGCAGTTCGCCCCCAATGGCATGCGCATCACCGACGAGGCGACGGTCGCCATCGTCAAAAAGACGCTCGACGAGATCGTGAACAAGGACGTGTGCAACGCCGTCTCGCTCGCCAAGGGCAAGCCCAAGGGGCTTGCCGGCGACAGCGTGCTCGTGTGCGAGAAACTCGTTGTCGATGACAACGGCCAGCCGGTCGATCTCGGCTACGTGGGCGAAGTCACCGAGGTGAAGGTGAAGCTCATCAAAAAGGAAATTTCCGAGGGCTACACCCCGATCATCTCCCCGGTCGCCGAGGGACTCGACGGCAAGCCCTACAACGTGAACGCCGACCTTGTCGCTGGTCGCGTGGCCAGCGCGCTGCGCGCCCGCCGTCTCGTTTACATGAGCGACGTCCCGGGACTGCTCTCCAATCCGTCCGACCTCGAGTCGCTCATTTCCACGCTCAAAGTTTCGCAGGTGGACGATCTCAAAAAGCGCGGCGTCATCGACAAGGGCATGCGTCCGAAAGTCATGAGTGCCGTCCGCGCCCTCCAGGAAGGCGTGCAACGCGTGCACTTCATCGACGGACGCCTCCCTCATTCGCTGCTGCTCGAAATCTTCACGGACAAGGGCATCGGCACGGAAATCGTGCACGGTTGATTCTGACATGAGCAACCGCCCCGATGTCGTGCGCACTAGCACAGCCGAGCTTTACGACGCGCATGTGCTGAAAAATTACGGCCGCCCCGCGCTCACGCTGGTGCGCGGCTCCGGCTCGTTCGTCTGGGACGATCAGGGGGGCAAGTATCTTGATTTCACCTCGGGCATCGCGGTGAGCGCGCTCGGTCATTGCCATCCGCATTGGGTCGCCTCGATCCAGCGCCAAGCCGCCGAACTGATCCACGTCAGCAATCTTTTCCGCAATCCCAACCAGGGTGAACTCGCGCGCCGGCTCGTCGGCTACGCCGGACCCGGCCGGGTGTTTTTCTGCAATAGCGGAGCGGAGGCCAACGAAGGCCTGCTGAAGCTCGCCCGTCTCCACGGCGCGACCAAGGCCGGCGGACAGGAAGGCGTTTGCTACAAAGTCATCTGCGCGAAGAGCGCGTTTCATGGCCGCACATTCGGCGGCATGAGCGCGACTCCGCAGGAAAAAATCCAGAAGGGCTTTCGTCCGCTGGTGCCGGGCTTCGCGTTTGGCGAACTTAACAACCTTGCCTCGTTCGAGGCGTTGATCGACGACCAGACGGCGGCGATCTTCATCGAGACGATCCAGGGCGAAGGCGGTGTGAATCCCGCGACGACCGAGTTCCTCCTCGGGCTGCGCAAGCTGTGCAACCAGTATAACCTGCTCCTCATCCTCGATGAAGTGCAGTGCGGCATCGGCCGCACCGGAAAATTTTACGCCTACGAACATGCCGGCGTGCGGCCGGATGCCATCGGCATGGCCAAGGGCCTCGGCGGCGGATTTCCCATCGGCGCGATCTGGATCGGCGAGAAAGCCGCCGATTTGTTCCAGCCCGGCATGCATGGCACCACGTTTGGCGGCACACCGTTGGCGTGTGCGGCGGGTCTGGCTGTGCTCGATATCATCGAGCGTGAAAACCTGCTGGCTCATGTCACGAAGGCCAGCGTGGTCTGGCATGCCGCGTTGCAGGCGCTCACGAAGGATTTCCCTGCGCAGGTGCTCGGCGTGCGCGGCCTCGGATTCATGGTGGGTCTTCAGCTTGCCAGCGATCCGGCGGCGTATGTCGCCGCGTTGCGTGAAGCCGGGTTGCTGGTGCCCTCGGCCGGCGGGAATGTCATCCGTTTGCTGCCGCCGCTCAACGCGACGGCGGAGGAACTGGCGCGCTCGGTGGAGATCATCCGCTCGGTGCTTGTTGCGAAATCGTAATCAAGCGGTCCGCATTTTGCTCTCGTAGGCAGGGAGCGGACGGCCTAGGCATATCCGCTTCGTTTTACCATGAAGCACTTCCTTAAAGAGACGGACTTCAAGCCCCATGAAGTGGCGGAAGTTTTCGCGTTGGCCCGCAAGCTCAAGGCTGAGCGTGCACACGAGACTCCGGACGTGCTCAAACGCCAGACGTGGGCGCTGATCTTTTCGAAGTCTTCCACGCGCACCCGCGTGTCGTTCGAGGTCGGGGTGCACGAGCTCGGCGGCAATCCGCTCTTCCTCAACAAAAACGACATCCAGCTCGGTCGCGGCGAGTCGGTCGAGGACACCGCGAAGGTGCTGTCGCGGTTCGTGCACGGCTTGATCGTGCGCACTTACGAGCACAGCGAAGTCGAGCGTCTCGCGGCCAGCGGCACGATTCCGGTGATCAACGCGCTCACGGATTTCCTGCACCCCTGCCAGATTTACACGGATGCGTTCACCATGGCGGAGCGCTGGGCCCCGAAGGGCGGCGATCTGCTCGCCTCGCTCAAGGGCCGCAAGATCGCGTTTTTGGGGGACACGGCGTGCAACATGGCCAACTCGTGGATCCTGGGCGCGGCGCTCTTCGGCATGAAGATCTCGCTGGCCGGTCCGAAAGGTTTCGAGCCCGGTGCCGACATCGATGCGCTGCTCAAGCAAGAAGGCTTCGAAAAGAATTATCATTACACCACGGATGCCTTCGAGGCGGTGAAGGATGCCGACGTGGTTTACACCGACGTGTGGGTGAGCATGGGCAAGGAAGAGGAGACCAAGCAGCGCATTGCGCTGATGTCGCCTTATGCGGTGACGCCGGAGCTCTTTGCTGCCGCCAAATCCGACGCGTGGTTCATGCACTGTCTGCCGGCGCATCCGGGCGAGGAAGTGAGCCAGGGCGTTTTGGATAATCCGCGCTCGATCATTTTCGACCAGGCGGAGAACCGGCTGCACGTGCAGAAGGCCATCATGGCCACGCTGTCGGCGAACCAGGCGCGCGCCTGAGGCGTAAATAAAAAAGGCGGGGCGGGAGATTTTTCTCCCGCCCCGCCTTTTTTGCGCCGGCCGCGGCGGATTACGGGAGGCTGATTTCGTAGTTGAGCAGGTTGCGCGTGGGCTCGGTCGAATCGGTGAAGTGGAAGGCCACGCCATTTTCGCCGGCGATGACCGTCTGGCGTCCGTCGATGCCGTCGCGCACCCAGTAGGTGCTGTCGAAGGTTACGCCCAGCGTGCCGGCCTTCATGGCGTAGCTGAAGTTGTCCGCCGCGGGCTTCATGCGCTGGGTGGGGTTGAGGGCGACCGGCGAGAGGCGCACGGAATGGACGGCGGCGATGACGCCGCGCGGGTCGCGCAGATTGATCGGGTTGAACTTGGCGGCGACCTTGATGGAGCGGGGCAGGCAGCTGAAGGTCTGGGTGAGTTCGAAGCGCGGGTGGGTGACCTTGACGTCGAACACGGTGACTCCGGCCTGCACGGATTTTCTCACGGTCGCCACGTAGCCGGCGTCATCGACGCCACCGACGTTGAACCATTTGCGGCGCCCGTCGGTGCCGACGTAGCTGCCTTGGAGGCTGATGCCGGCGGCGGATTCGACGAGCACTTCATCGCTCGTGGTGGAGAGCGCCTGGATGAAACCCTTGTCGGCGACTTCGAAGCGGTAGCGGTCGTTGCCGAACTTGCGCTGGTCGGAGGCGAATTTGTCAACCGAGGTGACGGCCGGCGCGGCAGGGGGAGTGGGCGCTGCGGTTGCCACGGGCTTGGTGGCCGTGACGGCGGGCGCGGCGGCCTCGGGCTGTTGCGCCGCAGGAGTGCGGCTGTTGGGGCGTTTGAAAAAGGCGGCGAGTCCGACGACGGCGGCGACGACGACCACGGTGGTGCCGATGATGATCGGGCCGGTTTTGCTCTTGGCGGCGGGGGAAGGGGAGGCCTTCGCAACGGGGGCGGCGGCCGGAGGCTGAGAGGCGGCGGGTTTGGGCGCTGGTTTGGAGGCGGGCTGGGCTTTGACGGATTCGATGACGGCCGGCGCGGGCTTCGGGGCAGGTTTTGCGGCAAGAGCAGGCGCGGCGGGTTTTGCGACCGGGGCGGCCGCTTGGGCGGGCTTGACGGGAGCGACGACGGCGGGTTTGGCGGCGGGAGCCGGTGCGGCCGGTTTCACCTTGGCGGCCTGGGTATCGAGAGAGGATTGGACCCAAGCTGTGTCATTGGCGCCGGCGGAGGCGAGCGGGAGCACGCCGGCGGTCGAGGAAGTGATGGCGACGGAACCGGCGTCGAGCGTCAGGTGGGACGCGAGGGCGGCGCCGGCGGGGGCCCACGGAGTGAGCTTGAGCGAGACGGCGAGGTTGTTGACGAGCCAGGTCTGGGAAGAAATCAATCCGGCGATGTGCAGGTGGGTCGCGGGGGCGTCGGTGAGGAACGCTTGGATCGCGGGGGCAAGCGCCGCGGCAACTTTCGGGGCGGCTTCGCTGAAGTCGTAGTTTTCGTTGTAGAACAACTTGCCGGCGGCGGTCTTGAACTTGAGGCCGAGGCCGGTCTGCACGGCTTCAAACATCTGCGCATAACCGGCAGGCACGACGGCGAGGGCTTGGGTGCCATCGGTGCCGACCCAGGCAATGTGGGCGTCGTTTTCACCGGGGAGAAGCACGAGTGCGGTTTCGCCGGGGGAAAGGGAAGCGGCGATCACGCCGAATTGCGCGGGAGCGGCGAGCGTGACGGCGGCGGGAGCCAGGCCGAGTTCGGCCAACTTGGCCTTGGCGTCTTCAATTTCGGAGGCTTCGACGACAGTGGCGATCCACGGCGACGGGGTAGTCGGTGCGGGCAACACGCCCGTGCCGGCGTCGACGACGACCGAGAACGGAGTGCCGACGAAACCGTGGGGAAGCTTGGCGATGTGCGCGAGCAGGGCGGCGGGCTGGCGGACGGAGGCGGTTTCTTCCTCGGACGACGGATGGAAGAAATTTTGCGCACCGAGCACGGAGGCGCGGGTGACTCCGGAGATCTGGTGCTCGGCGACGAAAGCGGCGATGTCGGCTTTGGCGTCCAGCGAGAACGAGCGGAGGGCCGTGACCTTGCGTCCGCTGAGAACGGCGAGGCTCAGCGTGTGTGCGGTAAGTTCAGCGAAAGCGACGGAGGCGGTAGCCATAATGAAACCAAGATGCGGGGCTGTTGAAAGAAGCGGAATCGGAGGCAACCCGTGTTGCAAAAAAGCGAGGTATAAACATGGAACCGTTTGCGCGCCTTCTCCAAGCCTTTTTAACGGGGCATCTTTTCCCTCTGTGCATGAGGGGTTTTTCTACATCGCAGACTCCGTGCTAAAGCCTTTGCCTGTCGGGCTCGTCCGGGGGCAAATCAAACCACGCCGAGGCGGTTCGCGATGGCGATGAGCAAAAGGAGGACGGCCGGCAGGGGCCATGACCGGGAACGAAAGGCGAGCAGCAGCGACAGGATCAAGCCGCACACCGCCCAGCCGACCGCGCAGAGCACGAGTGCGGCGGCGACTTCGCGAGACGGGAAGGCGGCGATGAGCGCGGCGGCCTGGAGGACTCCGCCGATGGCAAATAGCCCGGGAGGTCGGATGCAGGCTGAGAGACGTGGGAAGGTGCGGCGGTGCGATTCCAATGCGGCGGCAAAGGCGGCGAGTCCGAGATAGTTGCAGGCGAGCGAGAGCCAGATCATGAGGACTCTCCTTTTGTTTCAGTCCGTGTCTGGCGGGTGTGCAGTTTACGGGCGCCGTAGGCGAACAAGGAGCCGAGCGACAACAGGGTGATCGTGAAACCGAGGTAGACCCCGTCGGCTCGCGGCCAGGTGTCGAGCTGGCGGCCGGCGGTGAGCAAATCGACCAGCGGCAACGCGCCGAACGCGAAGGCGGCGGCGATGAACTGTTCCTTCCATGCGGATTTTGCCGGACGGATGCAGGCGTGCAACGCGGCCGCGCCCCAGACGATGAGGAAGCACGTCGTCTCAAGATCCGCGCGGCCGGTTTGCGCGGCGGGGATCAGCCGATTGGCCCACAGGAAGCCGGCACAGGCGATGGGCAGGCCGGTGATCGTCGTGATGTTAAGACGTGAAACGAGTCCGTAGCCGAAGCGTCCGCCGCGTCCGGATTCAGTGAGCCGGTCTTTGCGTTTGAGCGTCCAGAGCACGAGGCCGGTGCCGACCATCGCGGCGCCCATCGTGCCCATCAGGAAGAAAAGCGTGCGCAAGGCGGGGCCGGCGAAATGCGCGAGGTGGAGTCCGTAGAACACGCCGCGAATGCGCGTGCCGAGGCTCTTGGCCGGGGGCGCGGGATTGGCGAGCGGGAGACCGGTGAGACCGGAGAATTTGAGAACTTCGCGGTCGGTGAAAACGTAGGAGGTCGAAGGCGCGGCGTCGCGGGTGAAGGTCGCGGAGACCTGGGGCGTGCCGCGGTTGGTGACTTCGATGCGTTTGACCGAGCGTTCGGTGCCCCAGGTTTTTTCGACGTGGGCGAGCATCGACTCGAAGTTATCCGGCGTGATCCAGGACGCGGCTTCGGGTGCGATCGCAGGTTTGGCAGGCGCGGGGTTGGCGCTTGCGACGGCGGCAGGCGCGGGTTTGGCGGGCACCAGGAATTTCGCGGCCAGCGGCATGAGCATCGGGGTGAAGATGACCAGCGCGCTGTAGCTGATCATGAGATAAAACGGCAGCGCGAGCACGGCGGTGACGTTGTGGAAATCGAGCCACGGGCGGCGTCCGTCACGGCCGAGACGCAGCAGAAAAAGGTCTTTGAAGAAACGCCGGTGGGTGACGATGCCGCTGATGAGAGCCACGAACATGAACAGCGCGGCGGTGCACGCGAGGAACCGGCCCCACGGATGCGGAAGCATCAGCTGGAAATGGAAGCGGTAGAAAAATTCGCCGCCCAAAGTGGAGCGAGGAGCGGAGTTTTTGCCATCGGACTGGGTGACGTCCTCGTTTTTCAAACGTCGGCTGCCCTGGGGATCATCCCAGTAGATTTTGAGTTCGCGGCTGCGGTTGTCGGGAACGGAGACGAGCCAGCGCTTTGATTCGGGGGCGATCTCCTGCAGCCGTTTGAAGGCGGCGCGCGCGGCGTCCGCCGGCGCGGCGACGATGGCGGTCTCGGGCTGCATCCACGCGGTGATCTCCGGGCGGAAATACGCGGTGGTTCCGGTGATGAAGATGGCGTAGAGCACCCAGCCGAGCAGCAGGCCCGACCACGTGTGCAGCCACGTCATCGCGGAGCGGAAAGAGCGGTGCGTGCTCATGCGGCG
>DATHXF010000139.1:0-14151 GCA_035459785.1 Rariglobus sp.
GTCGTGAAGGTCGCCGACAAGGTGTTTGTCGGAAAAGACATCAAGCACCTGCACATCCTGCCGAAAGACGGCGACGACCGTTTCTACACGATCATCTATCAGGACAAGGAAAGCGGAAAGGCCTTCGCCAAGCGCTTCCAACTCGGCGGCACCACGCGCGAGAAGGTTTACAACCTCGCCGCGAGCGAAGGCTCGAAGCTGGTGTTCTTCGACGAGACCAAGAACCAGGACGCGATGCCGTCGAAGGTCCGCATTCAGTTGAGCGGACGCTGCTCGGCGCGCGTGAAGGACTTCGAATTCGATCTGAAGGAACTCACCGTGGGCAGCCGCGGTGCGAAGGGCCTGACGGTCACGCAGTATCCGATCCGCGACGTGACGCGGGCTTGAGTTGACCGCGAACGGCGGGGCGTGGTCCCCGTCGTTCGTAAGTTGGGAGGAATTATTTTCTAATAATTCCGAGACGGCCGTGTCTTAGAGGGTGAAGTCATGACGTTTTCTTCATCCGCCCATCATGCAGCCCGCTGTTTTCCAGTGTCCGGTCGATCCGCCCTTGCGTGAAGATGCACGTGCGACCTATGTCTTTGCCTCCGCGATGAATACCCCCGCATCGACCCTGAGCCGGCTGTTCGAGACGGAAGAGGGGCCGCTGCTGCACTTCGCGCTCGGATTGGTCGGACGCCGTTCGGTCGCGGAGGACTTGGTGCAGGATGCGTTTTTGCGGCTGCATCCGCTGTGGGCCGAGGTGGAAAACCCGCGCGCCTGGCTTTATCGCTGCGTGCGGAATCTCGCGCTCAACCACCTGCGCGACCACCGGCGCGAGACCGGGCTGGATGACGCGGATGAGGTCGCCGCTCCGCACGACAAACTGCCGGCGGACGAGATGGGGCGCATGGAGGCGGTCGGGCTGGTGCGGTTGTTTCTGGCAGAGTTGCCGGACGAGGACCGCGGCCTGATCCAGTTAAAATACCACGAGGATTTGAAATACCACGAGATCGCCGGGCGCACGGGGCTGAACGCCGGCACCGTGGGTTATAAACTGCACCACCTGCTCAAAAAACTGGCCGACGCGCTGAAGCACGCGGGCATCGAAGGCAGCCGGGGCTGAGGGAGAACACGCCATGAACAACGACGAAAATTTTACCCGGAACAGCGGCGATCTTTCACCCGAACTCGAGGCACGCGTGGTCGCGTGGGTGTTGGGCGAGGCCTCGGCCTTCGAGGCGGCGCAGTTGGACGTGCTGTGCGCCGAGCAACCGGAGCTGGCGGTCTTCAAACGCCGTCTCGAAGCCGTGCACGGATTGCTGGGCGAGGCGGGCAAGCCGTTGAAACCGCCGCTGCTGCTGTCTCCGGAACGCCGCGCGAAGGTGCTGGCGGTGATCGGCGGCGATGCGCCGACAATCGAGTCGGTGGTCGCCGCGCCGGTGAAGGCGCGGAGAAAGCCGCGCGTATGGGGAATCCGTGGCCTGGAAATAGCCGCGTGCTTTGCCATAATCGCATTCTTGTCGGCAATAATCATTCCGACGGTGGGAAGCGTGAAGAAAAAGGCATTCAGTGCGGTTGATGCTTTCGAACGCACGCAGAGCGAGCAGCTGCGAGTAATGGAGCAGGAGGCGAATGTGCAGCAGGTCGTCAATTCAAACGTCTCGGCAAATTACCCGTCGGAGAATAAAGCCAGCAGCTTGGGTAATCGTGAAATGCGTGTGGATGGTTATGCGGTCGGTGCACTCAGTGCGTCCGCGACAGAGGCACCCGCTCGGGTATTTTTTGACAAGGCGATGGCAGGCTCCGGCTTGGCGACAACGGATGCTATCACTCTGGCGATGCCAGAACCTCCATCCTCGCCGGTTGCGGCCAGCAAGCCTGTGGCCGTTGTGATTGCAGGCAACGTGACGGAGTTCGGCGTTCGAGGTGGGGCTGAGTCCGAGGCGGGAGAATCACAAAAGCAGCTTCGTGACCAAGGGCAGATGTTGGGCTTAGATGTGGGGGCGAAGCGCGGCGATCTTGCCTTTGGAAATCAATCGAACGCCCGTCTGGAGTCACTGGCCGCCGAAGGGCGTTATCGTCGGCAGATTCGTCCTAGCTCTGCCGCCGATCCGTTTGCGGCACCGGGAACTGAAGTTTCCGGCGAGTATGCCAGCACCCGCTCGTTGAGTGAAGAAAAGCAGAACAAATTGTCAGTGAACGGTATCGATCAATTCGCCGGTGGTGCCATGGTGGCGGCCAACCAACCGTTCGAAGCGATTAATGACCGTTCATCTTTGGACAAGGACTCGATCCCCTTTCTGGGCGAACTGAAAAAAAGCAAGAGTCTGGAAGATGCATCAACGCAGATGAAGAATCGCGCTGGAAAACTTGAGGAAGTGACCAACGTGCTGAAAGAATCCAATACTTATACAGGCAGCACCCTCGTTACGTCGGGTAGTTTGCAGGTTGGAAATGGAACTCCGTTGAGTGCGCCTGCATCCAGCGTCCTATCTGTAAAAATGCGGCAGATCGTGATTCCTGAAGTAAATTTCAAGGAGGTGCCGCTCTCGCAGGTTCTTTCTTCGCTGAGTGCGGTTTCGGAAGAATACGATCGATCCAACGAAAATAGTGCGGGTGCCAATATCGTTTTGCTGGATCCGTCGGCCAAAGATCCGCTGGTTTCGATGACCCTTCGCAACCTGCCGTTGAGCAGGATTCTCGACTTGGTCACCGACTCGACGGGTTACCGTTACGAGCTTCAGGGCGATACGGTGGTGGTGCGCCCGGGTGATGACGGACCGTTAACACGCAAGCCTGAGGTTCCTTTGTTTGATGAAGCGCTGCGCACGGAAATCCCCACGGCGACCGAATCCGTTTCCACGTTCTCCCTGCACGTGAGCGATGCGTCGTTCCGGTTGGCGAAGGCGGCGTTGGAGCGGGGGCAGGCGCCTGATCCGGCGACGATCCGGCCGGAGGAGTTTTATAATGCGTTCGACTATGGCGATCCGTCGCCGGCGGCGGGCGAGGCGGTTTCGTGCCGTGTCGAGCAGGCGGCGCATCCGTTTCTGCAACAGCGCAATCTCGTGCGCATTGCCATGAAGGTTCCCGCCGCCGGTCGTGGCTCGGGTCAGCCGTTGCGGCTCACGGTGATGTTGGATACGTCGGGTTCGATGGAGCGCGAGGATCGTGCGGCCACCGTGCGTGCCGCGCTCACGGCGCTGACTTCGCTGCTGGGGCCGGATGATCGCGTGACTCTGGTGGGTTTTGCGCGCACGCCGACTCTGCTGGCCGAGGGCGTGCCGGGCGATCAGGCGACGAAGATCATCGAGCTGGCCGCGCGCACTCCGGCCGAGGGCGGCACCAATCTGGAGGAGGCGCTGGCGTTGGCCGGCAAGCTGGCGATGCGCCAGAAACTCGCCACGGCGCAGAACCGCATCGTGCTGCTCACCGATGGTGCGGCCAACTTGGGCGACGCCGATCCGCAGGCGCTGGCGAAGCGCGTTGAGGCGTTGCGTCAAAACGGCATCGCGTTTGATGCGTGCGGCGTGGTGGCGGACGGACTCGACGACTCGGTGCTGGAGGCGCTCACCCGCAAGGGCGACGGACGCTATGCAGTCATCAATTCCCCCGAGGAAGCCGATGCGAATTTTGCGCGGCAATTGGCCGGTGCGTTTCGTCCGGCGGCGAAGGACGTGAAGGTTCAGGTGCACTTCAATCCAGCGCGCGTGGCGCGGTATCGGTTGATCGGCTTCGAGAAGCACCGCCTGAAGACCGAGGATTTCCGCAACGACAAGGTCGATGCCGCCGAGTTGGCGGCGGAGGAAGCGGCGGTGGCGGTTTATCAAGTCGAGGTGTTGCCCGAGGGCGAAGGCGAGTTGGGCGAGGTCGCGGTGCGCTTCCTCGACACGCGGTCCAACGAGCGCGTCGAGCGGTCGTGGACGCTGGCCTACTCGGCGCAACCGGCGGCGTTCGCCCGCGCGACGCCTTCGCTGCAACTGGCGGGATCGGCGGCGTTCGTCGCCGAGAAACTGCGTGGCGGAGCGCTGGCCGGGCAGGTGCGGTTGGATGAATTCGCACCGGTCGTCGAAGGACTCGGCGCGGCTTATCCCAATGCGCCGCGCGTGCGGGAGTTCATCCAGATGTTCCGGCAGACCCGCCGGCTGACGGGCGAGTGAGTTTCACCGTCCATGACAAATCTCTGACAAACCCCTGACAACTTTCGAGCAATTGGCCGGCGCGTTCCGCGTATGATCGCGGGGCGGCTTCATCTCTTTCGATCCCCCTATTATTTTTTATGAAAACAACGCGTTCGCTCCTGCTTCTTGGTTGTCTGGCGGCTTCACAGTGGATCATGACGGCCGCGCCGGTCACGACGGCGCTGACGCCCGGCGCGGGCGGAAAAATCGTGGTCGAGGCGACGGGCGTGCCTCCGCCGGCGCCGCTGTTTTTTGCGGGCACGGTGGATCAGGTGCTGCGCGTCGGTGAGGGCGAGATCGCCGGCGAGGCGAAGCTCGCCGTGCGGATTGTCCAGGGCGCGGGCGAGGTGCTCACGCTCGGGCTTTCGGGTGACGGCGAAGTCGTCACGGTGACGGGCGCGGGCTTGCGCGACTGGGCGGTGCGACGGGGCACGGGCGACGCGGCGGCGAAACGGTTTTTGGATCTGCGGCCGGTGCTGACGGATGGGCAGGCGCCGCGTTCGCTCGACCTGGTCATCACGACGCGGCTGCGCGAACCGGCGGTGCCGGGCAAGGCGGCGGTGCTGCTGGTGACGCAGGGCGATGCGGTGGGTTTTGATTCGCGGGTGCGGTTGCAGCCTGACGCGACGGTGGATGTTCGGCTCGCGCAGGTGGACGGCGTGATCGCGGTTGGTGCGCCGCGGAGTCCGTCGGAGGCGCGCAGTTTCGTGGCGCGCGGCGAGGCGCGCATCGAGCTGACGCTGGCGCGGCGCGGGGCGGCGCTTGCCCGTGCGGAATTGACGGCGGTGCAGCTCACGGGCGCGGTCAACGAGGCGGCGGGCAGCGTGGATTTCCGGCTGCAGGCGCAGGCGCGCGTCGAGGATATCGGGGCGCGGTTGCGGTTGTTGTCGGGCCGGGCGGCGTTGACCGGCGCGGCGGCGGGCGACGGCTGGCATGTGGAACTCGTGAAGGCCGGCAGCGCGCAGGTTTACGAACTGGTGTTCGACAAAAAAGGAATCGTGCCGGTGGACGTGGTGTTCGCGGCGGCGGCGGGCGAGGAGGGCGATTGGCGGCGTCTGGATTTCCGCATGCCGGCGGGCGCGGTGGTGCCGGTGACACTGACGGGATTGGCGGCGGATCGTGTGGAATTTGATCCGGCGCAACCGGTGGTGCCGCTGGCGACGAGCGCGGGCTGGCAGGGTTTTCTACCGGCGAACGGAAGCGCGGCGCTGAGCTGGAAACGCACGCGCGAAGCGGGCGTGGCGGCGTTGTCGTTCACGAGCGCGGAGCAGACCGAGGTGCGCGTGGGCGCGGGGTTGTTGCGGCAGTCGTCGCGTATCGCGTTTCGTATTTTGCAGGGAACGCTTTCGGGCGTGCGCCTGAAACTTGACGGGCCGGGCGAGATCCTCGGCGTGGAAGGCGCGAACGTGCTCGGCTGGACCGTGGTGCCGGCGGGCGAGGGACGCGTGCTCGACGTGAAGTTGAGCCGTCCGTTGGAGGGCGAAGGATTTTTGACGGTGCTCAGCCAGTCGGCGCTGGGCGGGTTTCCGGTGCGGGCCGAGCCGGTGCGGCTGACGCCTGAGGGCGGAGTGCGTCACGCGGGGTTTGTGCGCGTGGCCAATGCGGGCGCGGTGCGACTCGAAGTGGCGGACGTCGAGGGCATGATGCAGCTCGCCCCCGAGCAGTTTCCGGGTGGCGCGGTCGAGGGCGGGGCGCGGCAGGTGTTTGTCTATCGGTTCCCTTCGGCGGAGCACGGCTATCGCGTGCTCGCGAGCCAGATTCTGGCCGAGGTAGGCGTGTCGGCGGTCGTGACGTATGAACTCGCGGAGACGGACCGCATCATCAACGCGGACCTCGAACTCGACGTGCGCGAGGCGCCGTTGCGCGACTGGTCGCTGGAGATTCCGGCGGATTACGCGGTGGTCGGCGTGACGGGCGCGGGCGTGGCCGACTACGCGGTGGAGAGCGCGGTGCGTGACGGACGTCGGACGTTGAAGGTGATTTTTGCCGAGGCGGTCGATGGGCGTCAGCTCGTGCGGTTGCGGCTGGAGAAGAATCAGGCGGCGGGCGCGGGCGCATGGACACTGATGCCGTTGGCGTTCCCCGACGCGAAGTCGGTGCGCGGGCAGGTGGGCGTGGTTTCGGCGCCGGGTTACCGGATCACGCCGGCGACGACGAAGGAACTGGTCGAGGTTCCGCTGAGTTATTTTCCGCGTCAGGTGGCGGGCTTGCAGCAGGCGTGGCGGTTGCGCGATGCGAACTGGTCGGCGGCGCTCAAAGTCGAGGCGCTCGGCCAGAGCGTGCAGGCGGATGTGTTTCACCTGTATTCGCTGAAGGAAGGCGTCGTTTACGGGAGCGTGTTGATCAATTATTTCGTGATCGGTGCGCCGGCGAGCGAGTGGCGCGTCGAAGTGCCGGCGTCGGTGGGCAACATCGACGTGACCGGTCAGGGCGTGCGCCGCGAGTGGCGCCGCGAGGGCAACCAGGTGATCGTGGCGCTGCACCAGCCGGTGCTCGGCGCGGCGACGTTGCTGGTGACCTTTGAGCAACCGATGAGCGCGCGCGGCGGCGTGATCCATCCGGGAGAGGTGCGTCCGCTGGGCGTGCAGGCGGAGCGCGGTTATCTGCAAGTGGTGAGTCCGCTGCAGGTGAAGAACGAAATCAAAAAGGCCGAGGGCGGGTTGTTGAAACTGGAGCCGCTGGAATTGCCGGCGGAGCTGCGGTTGCTGACCACGTCGCCGTCGCTGGCGGTTTACCAATACACGGCGCGGCCCTTCGCGCTGGAGCTTGGCGTGGATTGGTATCAGCCGGGCGAGACGATCGACCAAGTGGTGGATTTCGCGCAACTCGACAGCCGCATCGCCCGCGACGGGCAGGTCGTCACGACGGCGCGGTTTTTTGTGAAGACGCGCGGACGCAAGGCGCTGCGGCTGGAACTGCCAGAGGGCGTGAAGTTGTGGGAGGCGCGAGTGGACAACGACGTGGTCAATGCACGCGCCGACGGCGGGCACACGTTGGTGCCGTTGCCGGCGCGGTTGAATCCGAACGAGCCGGTCGATGTCGTGCTGCGGCTCGGCCAGGCGGCGGCGAAGTCGGGTTCTTCGGTCACGGTGGCGGCGCCGAAGATGTCGGCGCCGATGATCATCGGTGAATGGGCGCTGCACGCGGACTCGGGGCGCTTGTTGGTGGCGGAGCGCGGCAACGCGGAGATGACGAAACCGAATTTGACGGAGCGCGGTTTCGAGTGGCTCGCGCAACGCGGGCGCGCGGCGGTGATCGTGCTGTTGCTATTGGTGGCGCTGACCGCGCTGGCGTTGCGTGCGCGGACGTCGGGATGGTGGACGCTGGGTTTGCTAACGGGGGCCGTCGCGGTGGCGTTTGCCTTGGCGATGGCGCTGGAGTCGGCCGGCCGGCGTCGGGTGAATCTTGAAGAGATCAACTACGCGGCGACGGTGGTGCCCGCCGACACGGCGGTCGTCATCGAAGTGGCCAACGTCGCGGTGTGGCGCGCGATGATCTCCGGTTGGGGCGTGGCGGCGGCGGTGGCCGGCGTGGCGCTGCTCGGCGCGGCGTGGGTGCGCGATCGCGGTCATCGCAACGCGGCGTGGATCGCGGCGGCGGGCGCGGTGTTGCTCAGCTTCGGCGTGCTGACGCAGCGGCTGGGTGCGCCGGTATTTTTCCTGATGATCGCGCTGGCGGTGCTGGTGTTTGGCATCGGGCCGGGACTGCGTCGTTCATGGAACGCGTGGCGGTCGCGGGGCCTGAATGGTGAGGACACGCCGGAGTCCGAAGGCGGGTCGACGACGGTGGCGTCGTTGCTGGCGGTGCTATTGTTGTCCGGCGTGGCGCTGGGACTCGGCGCACCCGAGGCGCGCGCGAATCAGGAACGCATTGCGTCCGATCCCTGGGCGCAGGATGGAGGACGCGCGGCGGAGTCGCTCGTGCAAAAGTGGGAGATTCGCGGCGGGCGGTTGTTCGCCGAGGCGGAGTTCACGGTGCGCGGCGCGGTGGGAGAGAGTTTCCTGCTGTTGCGTGCGCCTGCGGTGCTCACGCAGTTCGAGGGCGCGGGGCTGCGCGTCGGCAAGGTCGAGCGCGAGGGCGCGACGGCTTACTTTGTTTCGCCGGAGCGCGAAGGCACGCTGACGGCGCGCGTGAAGTTCGAGCTGCCGGTGGCGGATATCACTCAGAGTCTCGCGGTGCCGACGGGACCGGCGGCGGTGCAACGCATCGCGATCCAGCTGGACCAGGGCGGATGGGAATTTAGTTCGCCGATGGCGATCCAGGTGACGCCGACGCCCAAGCTGCCCGAGGGACGCAGCGGAGCCACGCTGGTGCTCGCGCCCGTGGGCGTGCCGACGATCCAGTTTACACCGCAGAAGCGGAATCTGTCAGCCGAGGCCACGCGGTTTTATGCGGAGACCTCCAGTCTCTTCGTGCCGGGGCCGGGCGTGGTGAACGGCTATACGCGTGTGACGGTGCGTCCCGTGCAGGGCCGCGTGACGACGCTCGAGCTCGAAGTGCCGGAAGGATTCACGGTGGGCGACGTGGGCAAGGGACCGGCGGGTGCGTGGCGCTTTAATCCGTTGACGCGGCGATTGTCCGTCGCGATCGAGCCGGCACAGGCGGATATCTTTGGGTTTACGGTGGAGTTTCAGCGTGGCACGGCGGCGCTGCCCTACGATCTCGCGTTGCGTCCCGTGCGCGTGCTCGGCGCGGCGGGGGATGTCGGCATGGTGGCGCTGGCCTTCGGTGGCGATGCGCAGCCGGAAGGCGTGAAGGCCGAAGGGTTGTCGTCGGTCAACGTGCAGGACTTTGATGCGACGCTGCTGCCGCGCGGACGCGACGGCCAGCCGCTGGCTACGCTCCAGCAGGTGTATCGTTTTGGCGGCGACGGCGGCGCGGTGAGTTTGCGTGTGGCGACCGTTGCGCCCGAGGTGCGGGTGGCGACGAAACAAGTGCTCTCGCTGGGCACCGACCGTTTGGTGCTGGCGACCGATCTGAACGTATCGATCACGCGCGTGGGATTGTTTAAGTTGAGCTTCACGCTGCCGGAGGGCTTGGAAGTCGAGGCGTTGAGCGGACCGGCGTTGAGCCACTGGACGGAGTCGGCGGAAGGCGGGAAGCGCATCGTGACGCTGCACCTGAACGGACGCACGATCGGCGAGCAGAAATTTGCGCTGACGCTGGCCGGACCGGCGCCGGCGGCGCAGGCGGGATGGAAGGTGCCGCGCGTGTTGGTGCGCGAGGCGACGCGGCAGACGGGCGAGTTGCAACTCGTGCCGGAGAAAGGCCTGCGGTTGCAGGCGATGGACCGCACGCATGTGTCGCAGCTCGATCCGCGCACGGCGGGCAATCCGCGTCCGGGCGCGCTGGCGTTCCGCTTGTTGCAGGAAGACTGGTCGCTGTCGGTCGGCATCGAGGCGCTCGAGCCCTGGGTGACGGTGCAGTCGTTGCAGGAAGTGACCGCGCGCGAAGGGCAGACGCTCACGCGCATCGCGCTTCGCTACAAAGTGGAGAACGCTGCGGTGAAAACTTTGCGCGTGCGGTTGCCCGGACTCGGAGAAGAGCAGGCGAAGACCGTGCGGGCGACGGGACCGGCGGTGGGTGATTTCACGGTCGTGGCGGGCGATCCGCAGCTTTGGGAAATCCGCTTCCAGCGCGGTATCGTCGGCGAGACCGAGGTGCAGATCGAATTTCAGTCGCAGGCCGGAAGCGGGCAGGGGAAGGAAACGGTAGCGACGCCGGTATTCGAAAATGTGCGACAAGTGACGCAGTTCGTCGCGGTGCGCGGCGGCGGACGTCTGGAGCTGGAGGCGGCGGAGATCCCGCGCGGTTGGCAGCGCGCTGACTGGTCGGCGGTGCCGGCGGTGTTACAGGATCGCGGCGACCGCAGCGTGCCGGCGCTGGCCTTCCGCGTGGCCGAGCCGGAGAATCCGCTGGTCGTCACCGTGCGCCGGCACGAGGTGGCCGATGCGTTGAAGCTGCGCGTGACGCAGGGCGCGTTGACCACGGTGTTTTCGCCGGACGGAGGATTTTTGACCTCGGCGGAGTTGCGCGTCGAGGTGGTCGAGAAGAGCACGTTGCGCGTGCGACTGCCGGAAGGCGCGCTGTTGTTCAACACGCTGGTGAACGGCGAAAGCGTCTCTGTGGTGCGTGAAGGCGACGAGTATCTGTTCTATGTCGTGCCGAGCACGGGGGCCGAGCGCGTGGCGACGGTGCGCATCGTGTATGCGGTGGCGAAATCGAAGGACGGACGGATCGCGTTGCGCGGGCCGGGATTGAACGTGCCGCTGGAAAACGTGTCGTGGCGCGTGGTGATTCCGCCCGGATATGTGCTGGCCGGCCACGGCGGCGGTCTGCAACTGCGCGAAGACCGGCAGGCGGGCGGTTTCGGGCTGAGCGATTACCAGTCGCTGGTCGTGTCGAAGCGCGCGGCGGAAGTGAAGCAGGCCAACGATTTCATCGCGGAGGCCAACGTGCTGTTGCAGAAGGGCCAGCAACAACAGGCGGGCGAAGTCCTCAGCCGCGCGTCGAAGGCCAAGGGACTTGACCAGGCGACCAACGAAGACGCCCGCGTGCAGTTGCGCACGCTCAAGACCCAGCAGGCAGTGCTCGGTCTGAATACGCTGCGTCAGAAGATATACCTCAACAACAGCATCGAAGGAGCGAAGAACGTGCAGCTCGAGCAGGCGGCCAACCTGAATCCGTTCCTGCAAGGACGGATGAACTATGATCCGCGGCAGGCCGACCAGTTGCTCATGGGCAACACGGCGGAGGAAAACACGGCGCTGCGCGGCATTGCCGGACGGATCGTGGACCAGCAACTCGCGGTCGAGCCGGCGCCGAGCACGATCGACGTGACGTTGCCGGAAAAAGGCCAGGTGGTGACGTTCACGCGCAGCCTGCAGGTGGACGGAGGCGCGCCGTTGGAGTTGCAACTAGACGTGGCGACCGCACGGCGCCCGGGCGCGGGTTTCGGCGTGGTGGTGCTGCTTGCGGCGGGCGGAATCGCGGGCTTGTTGAGCCGGCGCCGCTTAAAAGTTTGAAGCGTAAAACAGTGAAAAACAAAAACCCGGCCGATTAGGCCGGGTTTTTGTTTTTGATGCACCTCGGACACCCAAGGGGCGATCACGCAGGATTTCTCGCTGGCGGACTGATTTTCACGGTGAAGTTTTTGCCTTCCCAGTTTTCCGCCCATTGAAAGGTGAATGTGATGGCTGCGCCCGCAGGCAGTTCCTCCGTCATCAAATCCGTCCAGTGGCAGCCAAATCCCGTTTCTTGGGTATCGCAGTCCTTGACGGTGACCCAGTTGTCCGAGCTCCAGAGGATCTTTGCTTTGGCCGCGGTGATAATGCGCAGCATCTTGCCTGAGGGAATCGTCTGGAGCTGGTGCAGGAAGGTCCACATTTCGATCCGGCTTTCCGTCTTCTTGCCGGCGTAGCGCCGATACACAGGTTCCGGACGTCCAAAGGGCACGCCATCGGTCCGGCTGCGCGCCAGCGAGATATATTCGGCGTGAGTCCAGCAGAGCGGCATGGCCGAACCGCTGGGACGGCCATGCATCATGCGTCCGTCGGGAAGATCGGCAGCGTCCCATAATTGTTCGGGCAACATGCCGCCTTCGTTGGAGAAGCGGGACATAGCTTCGAGGTAGGGCAGCGCATCGCGCCCCGCGGCCAGTTCGTAGTGTCCGCGCTCGCCGGTGAGCAGCGGCCAGGAACGACCTTCGCCCGTGCCGTCAAAGGCGCCTCCGTCGGGCTTCTGGCCGTATCCGTCGTGGTTGTAGCGCCGCCAGCAAGGGCCCTGCGGCAGATCGCGTTTGAGCACATGATCAATCACGGCGAGCGAATCGACAATCAGCGGATCGTCGGCCGCGCGCACGCCGAGCCTCACGAGTTGCAAAAAATCTCCGCCGACGATGTTGCGCGCCGGATGGATGCCGCCGCCGTTCGCGATGGTGATCATCGCGGTATCGGGCGCGGGCGCGACCAGCGGGTGGTCCGGTCCGGCGGGGGTGACGCGAAGGTAGTGGCGCGGTTTGCCGGCGACGAGTTCACCGCACGAAGTCACCGTCCAGTCCTCGACGTGGCCGGCCAGCCAGTCGGCGTAATCGAGGAGGAAATTTCCGGCGATCCGGTCGTTTCGTTCGCGGGCGAACTCCGCCGCGCACACGAGGCCCGCGATGATCGAGGCAAGCGTCGAAGGGGAATAGCCGGCGTTCTCTTCCCAGCGCTCCTGCCCGGTCACCGGTCCATTGTGAACAAGGTAGGAAGCGGCGCGCGAGACCAGCGTCCACGGATCGAACTGACGCAGCGCGTTTTTGTCGCGCAGATGGAACGCGAGCAGGATCGGAGAGGCCACTTCGTCCAGTTGGACGCCCTTCCAATAGGCTTCGCCGGAGATCGATGAATTCTGAGGCAGGCAGCCGTCGGGATCCTGGATGGACGCAAGCCAGACGAGCGCGCGCAGCGCGGACTCGGATTCGCCGCAGGCCAGCAGGGCGGTCGCGGTGTGCACCATGTCGCGAGTCCAGACGAGGTGGTAGCCGCCCCGGTCGCTGTCATCCTTCGTCTCGCCCCACGGAATGCTGAGCGAGGCGACAAAAGCGCCCTGAAACAGTTTATCCTCGTGAGCCAGCAGCACACAGTGGCTCAGGCGGATCAACGAGGCGACCTCGTCCGGGTAGCCGGTTCCGTCGGCATCGGCATGCTTGCGTCTCCATTGGGCGACGAATTTTTCGCGTTGCTGCGAAAAAGGCGTGGCGAGCGCCTGCAGAAAGAGAGTCGAAGCGCTTTGCACGCTGAAGCCGAACGCCACCGCGAGGGTAAACTCGAGTCCGGAGGACAGATCGATTTCGCCCATCATCGCGATGTTACCGTCCTCGGCCGCATCGAATTCCCAATCCATTTTGAAGTTGTCCATCAGGTCCTGCCAGCCGTCGCTCGCGCCGGCGAAGCCGACGGAACGGCGCGTGAAATCGGGTGTGCAGCCCAGCATCAGGTGAAACGGGTCGCGCCAGGCGTGGATGAGTTTCCGTCCGCCGACATCGTGCCGTCGCGCCGAATTGTTTTTCCCGGTGCCGTTGAGGTGGGGCGCGAGCAGCACGTAGAGGCGCAGCTTTCCGCGCAGCGAAGCATCGGAGATCTCGACCCGAGTATGGATGATGAGCGCGGAGGAGTGCGGCTCCACGATGATTTCCTTGATGATGCGGTAGCGCCCGGTCCGCTCGGTGTTGGTGAGGCGGTAGAGAAGGGCGTTCCGTTCCGGGTATTCCGTCTTGTGGTCGAGATCGCGTTTCTCCTCATGGCAAAAGGTTTCGCCGTCGGTGATCAAAAACTGCAGATCGCGCGTGTTGGGTGTGTCGACGTAGGGGAAATAAAGTTCGTTGACGATGCCGTGGCTGAGCGTGAACCACACTTTCGCACCCGTCGAATAGGCGGTGCCAACGCCGTCCTTGGCGCTCGAAGTCCAGCGCGGCTCGATACCGGGCGCACCCGGGGCGGCGTGTTGAGCAACATCCGTGGCCGATGGATTGGTCATGGCAGGGGGCGACTTCAGGTTGAACGGGTTGTTGCGCCCCGGAATGAACCGGTGCGCCAAGCCTATGCAGACGCGAATTACGCGGCACGGTTCCGCCTCATTTTCCGGAAACACCGGCTCATCTCCTTCGACATAGGAGACTTAACGAGCAGGGGCACCTTGGGCGGAGGAACAAACGATGCGTGATGCGCTGACACCAGCCTGACTGGCCGTCGCCAATGGCTTGAGGCGTTAAACTGGAAAAACAGAAAACCCGGCCGATTAAGGCCGGGTTTTCTGTTTTAAAAACTGGCGGAGAGGGAGGGATTCGAACCCTCGGTAGGTTGCCCTACACACGCTTTCCAAGCGAGCGCATTCGACCACTCTGCCACCTCTCCGTTGATGATGTAGACGAACCTCCAAAAGAGGGTCGTCCGATGGGCGAAGGGCAGAGGAAGTCGGTTCGCTCCGCTCGGGTCAATGGTGAAAAATC
>DATHXF010000140.1:0-4761 GCA_035459785.1 Rariglobus sp.
TCGATGGCGAGGGCGCAGCCGGAGACGTTGGAGGCGTGTTTGAGGAGGACGGTGTTGCCGGCCATCAGCGCGGGGACGGCGGCTCGGAAGGCCTGCCAGAACGGGTAGTTCCACGGCATGATGGCGAGGATCACGCCGAGCGGGTCGAAGACGACCTCGGCGTTTTTCGGGGAGGCGACGGGACGGATAGGCTTGAGGAAACGGGCGGAGTGTTGCGCGTAGAAATCGCAGCAGACGGCGCATTTTTCGATCTCGGCCGAGGCGTCGGCGAGGGGTTTGCCCATCTCGGCGGTGATGAGGCGGGCGAGGGAGGTGTTTTGTTTGCGCAGGACGGCGGCGACGGCGCGGAGAAGACGGGCACGGGAGGCGAGGGGCGTGTTGCGCCAGTCGAGGAAGGCGGCGTGGGTGGCGGATAACGCGGCGGAGACTTGCGCAGACGTATGAGCGCGGTGGCGTTTTAGCAGACGACCGGTGGCGGGGTTGATCGAAACGAGAGGCATGGAATTGCAGACTGAATTCCGGGCGAAAGGTTTCAGTATAAAACGATCAGGCTGAAGAAGAGCCGGATCGTCGGCTGAGGCAGACTAATAACCGGTTTTGAGAATCACGAAGCCACCCGGTTTGGAGAGTTCGACGCTCCGCTCCTCGGCGGATGGTGCGGGGATTATCGTGAATTTCGCGGTTTCACCAGGAGCAAGCACCGGGATATCGAACACATGGGCGCCAGCCTTGAGCTTGTAATTACGCAGGGTGTAGCTCGGGAAATCCTTTCGCACCGTGATAGAGGCTTCGAACTGTCCGGCGGCGGAGGGCCGGACCGCGACGAGCGCAGGGGAGAACTCGGTTTGCCAGGTGTCATACAGGGCGCGCGGCGAGCGGTTCGGCTCGACGAGTCCCCACGGACGGTAGCCGTTGGCGTTGGAGCCGGGGAACGAACTTTCGTAGTCGTTGAAGGTCCAGATGGATGCGCCGACGAGGAAGTCGCACTGGCGGAATTCGGCCATGGCTTGCCGGAGATAGGCCACACGTTCCTCTTCACTTTTGACCTGGTCGGCGCGCTGGCCGAATTCGCTTATGTAGACCGGTTTTTCAGGGTAGAGCGCATGGATTTTTTTCAGGCTGGAAAGGTGGCCGCCGTAAATGTTGGCGCTGATGAAATCGACATACTGCGAGGCCTCGTCCTCCGGTTTTTTGATGCTGTCGCGCATGACGATGTTGGTGGCGAAGGTCACCAGCCGGGAGGCGTCGACCGACTTGGTGAACGCATACATGTCGCGGGTCCAGGCTTTGCCCTCTTCGGTTTGCGACTGGTATTCGTTGCCCAGGCTGTAGGCGATGACCGAGGGGTGGTTCCAGTCGCGTTCCATCATTTCGCGCGCCTGCTTCTGGTAGTTGGCGCGCATTGCGGGATCGGACATTTGCGCGGGCGTGAGCTGCCAGTTGCCGGCTTCCGAGATGATCAGCAGGCCGTTCCGGTCGGCCCAGTCCAGAAGCTCGGTGGAAACGGGATAATGACTGATGCGGGACAACTCCATGCCGGCGCTTTTGATCATGCGCAGGTCCTTTTCGAGGACGGCCTGCGGATCGGTCGAGCCGTTGCCCGGCGAATCCAGGGGACGGTTGCAGCCGCCGAGGGAAAGGGCCTCGCCGTTCAGCAACAGCTTGGTGCCCCGCACCTCGACGGTGCGGATGCCGAACGTGATGCGGGAGATGTCCGCGCCCGCGGTGATTTCCGCTTCGTAAAGGGCGGGGGAGTCAAAGCTCCACAGGGCGACGTCTTCCTTCGCGAGATCGGCTTGGATTTGGATAAGGGCGTCCGACTGCGGCGCCAATTCCGGTCCGGTGACCTTGACTGTGGCCGGCACTTTTTTGCCCGAGCGATGGAGCGTCAGGCCCAGGTCGCGGGCGTTCCATGGTTGCGACGAGCGGTTTTGCACGTAGACACGGATGTCGAGGCGGGCGGTTTTCGCGGCGAGGTCGGGAACGGTTTCGATCTTCACCTTTTCGACATACAGAGCGGGCCGCGTGATCAGCGTGACGGGGCGGGTGATGCCGCCGTAATTCATCCACGGATACAGCTGACCGTAGTTGAGGCTCTGGTAGGCGACCTTGGTTTTGGCGCCGGGAATGGTGGTGGTGCTCCAGGCGTTGTTCACGCGGACGGCGAGGAGGTTTTCGTCGGCAAGCAGGCCGGTGACGTCGAACTCGAACGGCGTGTAGCCGCCCTCGTGTGTGCCAAGCAGGTGTCCGTTCAGCCAGACGGTCGCCTGATAAAAGACCGCGTCGAAACGGATGAAAGCGCGACCGTCCTTGGTCGGTGAAGGCGGGGTGAGTTTTCTCAAATACCATGCGGTGCCCGTGTGGTAATGATAGCGGGGGTCGGTGGAGTAACAGTGGGGCACGGCGACCTTGTCCCATTTGTCGGTGGGGAGGCCGGGCTTGAACCACTCCTGGGTCACGCCGGCGTCCACGGGATCGAGTGCGAAGAGCCATTCGCCGTTGAGGGATGTTTTGGTGGTTTGGGCTTGAAGGGCGCCGCCGAGACAGAACAGGAGGACGAGAAATTTAAGCAGGTTCATGGGGTGGGAGCGGTGTTGGCGGACCAGTCGCGGCGGGTGAACCGCCAGATGAGCAGGAAGGCGAGGGGGTGGACCACCGCCATCGCGTAGAAGCAGGGGGTGTAGGAAAAATGTCCGACGGCCCAGGCGACGGCCTGGTTCATAAAGATACCGCCGAGCGCGCTGCCGGCGGCGATGAAACCAAAACCGGTGCCGAGCATGGATTTTGGAATCAGATCGACCACATAGGAACTGATGCTGGTGAGCCAGGCGGTGTGGGCCAGCGCGACGACCATCGCGAGTGCGAACACCCAGCCGGTGCCGCTCACGAGCGGAACCAGGAAGGAAACGGGGGTGAGGCAGGCGCAGGCGATCATCACGCGGCGGCGAGCCACGCGGACATCCGTGCCGGACTTGATGAGCCAGCCGGCGACGAAGCCGGAGAGGAGAAAACCCACGTCCGCGGCGACGAAAATTTTCCACATGCCGGCGAGTTCCCGCTGTTCGAGCCCGCGGACCGAGTGGAGGTATTTGGGCAGCCAGAAGAGATAGAAATACCAGAGCGGATCGGTGAGCATGCGTGCGCCCATCAACGCCCAGGCGGCGCGGCTGGAGAGGATGGTTTTCCAGAGCTGTTTCTCGCTGAGTTTGGGGGCGTCGTCCTTCGCCGCGTCGCGTCCGGAGAGGATCAGGGTGCGTTCACTGTCGGTGAGCCACGGGTGCTTTTCGGGCGTGCGGTAAAAGAGCAGCCACACGGCGACGAAGGCGATGCCGAGCAAACCCGTGGCCACGAATGCGCCGCGCCAGGAGTAATGACTGGCGATGGTGATCACCAGAATCGGTGCGACGGTCGCGCCGACCGCGCTGCCCATCGAGTAGATGCCGACGGCGATGCCGCGGTCCTTGGCGGGAAACCATTCGCTGACGACCTTGGGCGAGGCGGTGTAGCCGCCGGCCTCGCCGAGCCCGAGGAGAAAGCGAAACACGCCCATCGACAGGGCGCCGCGTGCGAGGCCGGTGAGGGCGTTGGACACCGACCACCAGCCGATGAACAAGGCCATGCTCAGGCGGGCGCCGAGCGCATCCACCACGCGTCCGGAAAGCAGATAGGCGACGGTGTAGGCGGCGAGGAAGAAGCTTACGATCGTGGCATACTGCTGGTCGCTCAGGCCGAGGTCGGCCTGGATGGTGGGCGCGAGAATTGAGAGGGCCTGGCGGTCGATGTAGTTGAGGATCGAGGCGAGAAAAAGCAGGCCGGCGATCCACCAGCGAAGGTGGGGGATTTTCATGGGGGGCACGCATTCTCCGCGCCTGCGACGTCAAGACCGGGGGCGGATGCTTTAAACGTTTCGGACATGGGGCAATCAGAGGGTGGCCCCTCAGCGGGGCCGCTTCGACGCCCCTTTTAGTGAAATCGTTGACTGAAAAACCGTCGACGACGGGGCGGGGGATCAGGCGAGCCAGCGGACGAGCGTTTGGCGGAGTTGTTCTCGGGCGCGGGCGAGGCGGGTTTCGACGGCCTTGGGGGTGGCGCGAAGCGTCTCGGCGATCTCGATGTGCGAGAGGTGTTCGTAGGTCGAGAGGAGGAGCGGGGCGCGGAGATTTTCGGGGAGCGCGGCGATGGCGGCGCGGACGGCGGCGGTGCGTTCGGCGGCGAGCGCGGAGGAGTCGGGCGAGGGATGTGAATCGGTCTGTTCGGGCGCGGCGTCGAGGGCGACGAGCGGACGGCGGGTGCGGCGGCGGCCGTGGTCACGGCAGAGGTTGAGCGCGATTTGAAACATCCACGTGCTGAAGCGCGCGCCTTCGCGGTAGGCTTCGCGATGGCGGTAGATGCGCACGAAGGTGTCCTGCGCGAGATCGAGGGCGTCGGCCTCGTTTTGGAGATGGCGGTAGAGAAAGGCGCGCAGCGGGAGTTGCCAGCGCAGCATGAGCGCATCGAGCGCGGTGTCGTCACCGTCGCGCAAGGCCGAAGCGAGCGCCTCGTCGGAAGGAGTCGGGGCGGGCGCGGGCGTCATTTGAGCCCGAGCGGGGCGTCGTGGGATTGGCCGGAGACCTTGGGGCTGACGAGGGCGAGAAAGCGGGCGCCTTCGGAGGGCGACATCACGGCGGCGACGCGTTGCAGGTGGGCGAGGGTGGCGTCGTGGCAGACGGCTTGCAGGCGGGCGAACTCGGCTTGGGCGGCGGGTTTTTCGGAGGTGGGGGC
>DATHXF010000141.1:0-1697 GCA_035459785.1 Rariglobus sp.
GGCCTCGTTGCCGCTGTTAACCATGTCTGAATCCTCTGACGGCAAGTCCATCGAAGTAGAAGGCAAGGTCGTGACCGTCCTCCCCGGCACGATGTTCAAAGTCCAGTTGTCCAACGGCCACATCGTGCTCGCGCACATCTCCGGCAAGCTCCGCAAGAACTTCATCAAGATCGCCGCCGGCGACGGCGTGAAGATGGAGATGAGCCCCTACGACCTCGAGAAGGCGCGCATCACCTACCGCATGAAGGACGTGAACGCCCCCGCGTTCCAGGCCCGCAAGCGCCGCTACTGAGCGACCGAGCACCACTCGCTGGTGCTCGCGGCTACGTTTTATTTCCATCGACGCCGTCATCCCGACGGCGTCTTTTTTGTGTCCGGTGGCCGACCCCTCTTCACATCCCGATGCGCCTGACGCGGCCGGCGGCGGATTGCCCGACGACCTCGACGATCCGATCCGCGATTTTGGCAACTCGCTCACGCTCGAGCGCGGGCGCTCCGACCGCACGCTCGAAGCCTACGAGAGCGACCTGCGCCAGTGCGCCGCGCACCTCGCGCGCGCCGGGGTGAAAAACTGGAAAGCCGCGACCGGCGACCAGATGATGGCGTGGCTGTATTCGCTGAAGATCGAGCCGTCGGCGAATGCGCCGGAAGACGCGAAGAGCGAGGATTACACCGTCGCGAGTCTTGCGCGGAAACTTTCGGCGTTGCGCATGTTTGCCCGGCACCTCGTGCGCGAACGCGTGCGGCCGGATGATTTCACGGAGTTGCTCCAAGGGCCGAAGCTGCGCCGTAAGATGCCCGGCACGCTCAACACGGCGGAGATTGATGCGCTGCTGTCCGCGCCGGTCGGCGGCGACGCGCATGCGCTGCGCGACCGCGCGATCTTGGAATTGTTTTATTCGAGCGGACTGCGCGTGTCGGAGCTCGCGGGATTGAACATCCAGCAAGTCGATCTGGAGGCAGGTTTCTTGCGGGTGTTCGGCAAAGGCGCGAAGGAGCGCGTCGTGCCGGTCGGCGGGAAGGCGTCCGAGGCGCTGGGTGCTTATCTCACGTCGGGCCGTTCTCATTTCGTGAAGCCAAAGACCGGCAGCCAGCTTTTCCTCAGTGAACGCGGAACGGCGATCTCGCGGCAGATGCTGTGGGTGCTCGTGAAAAAATACGCGAAGCGGGCCGGCATCACGAAAACCGTGAAGCCGCATTTGCTGAGACATTCCTTCGCGACGCACCTGCTCGGCGGCGGGGCGGATTTGCGCGCGATCCAGGAGATGCTCGGCCACGCCAATATCGCGACTACGCAGATTTACACGGCGGTTGAAGAAAAACGCCTGCTCGACCAGCACGCGAAGTTTCACCCGCGTAACCAAGGCTGAGCGCAGCCCTGCCTCCGCCACGGCGCGTTCAGAGCGTCCAACTGAACACCTGTTCGAACTGCGGTGCCTCAGCCAAGTCGCGCGGAGTGATCATCGGGCGGTCCAGCGGCAGGTTGTCCGGTCCGCATTGTTCATATTTTTGAATGGTCAGAGTGTAGGGCCGCCAGTTCATGTCGCCCAGCTTGCGAATGACGCCAAGCGCATCGCCCTTCGTGGCGGTTTCGTAACCGCGAAACACCAGCTCCGAACAATAGATTTCGTCGTCACCGAACCGGTAGCGAAAGTCGTAGGGGCGCCCCATCAGGCGATCCATGGCGGTGTTCATCG
>DATHXF010000142.1:0-13927 GCA_035459785.1 Rariglobus sp.
TTCTGGCCGAACCTGTCTGGCGTGCCCGCCAGCAGCAGCATGACGCCCGCGTGCGCGCCTGGACAGATCCGCACGTCGCCCGCGCCGGTCGCGGCGAGAAACATCCGGTCTACGATTTCCTCTTCAGCTACTACGGATTCCGGCCTTCGTGGCTGCGCCAGTGGCACCCCGGTCCCGATGTCACCCTGGCCGGCGACGCGGCGCGCGAATTCCTCCGCTGGCCTGAATATCGCGAAACCTCCGACGGTATCGCCATCGATCCCGCGACGATCTCCGAAAAACGCCGCGTATCCATCATGTGGATGCGTGATCTCCTCGCAACCATGACCGCCCGCCCGCCCGCCTTCGGCTGCTTCGGACTGCACGAATGGGCGATGGTCTACCGGCAGACGCCCGACGAAATCCGCCATAACGCCCACCTGCTTCGTTTTCCGCCCGATGAACTCGCCCGCATCGTCGAAAGCCAGCCGGTCCGCTGCACCCATTTCGACGCGTTTCGTTTTTTCACCGCGCACGCCCGCCCGCTCAACAAGTTCCAGCCCGAGCGCACCACCGTGCTCGAGCACGAACAACGCGGCTGTCTTCACGCCAACATGGATCTCTATAAGTGGGCCTTCAAACTCGCGCCGTTCACGCCGAGCGAACTGATCGCCGACTGCTTCGCCCTCGCCCGCGACATCCGCGAGATGGACATGCGCGCCAGCCCCTACGATCTGCGCTCCCTCGGTTTCGAACCCATCAAAATCGAAACCTC
This sequence comes from Rariglobus sp., assembly GCA_035459785.1. GTDB lineage: Bacteria > Verrucomicrobiota > Verrucomicrobiia > Opitutales > Opitutaceae > Rariglobus. The sequence goes on from DATHXF010000142.1 coordinate 755, forward strand.
CGAAGGTCGTCTCGACTACGAACGCCACCAACGCGCATTCACCGCCCGCGGTGAACCTCTCCGCGAACGTCTGCTCGCCGTCTGCGAACGCTTACTGGCCGCCTGATCCATGGCCCGTCTGCGCATCGTTCTTCGCCGCCTGCTGATCGTTTGCGCGGCGGGATCGTTACTCGTGATTGCCGGTCTCGCCGTCCTGCGCGTGCCCGCCGTGCAGACGTGGCTCGCGAAACGCCTCGTCGCCTCGCAGCCCGGCTGGTCACTCGAAGCCGAACGCATCGACATCGGCCCCGGCGGACTCGAGGCGCATGGCATCGACTTCTCCATGCCCGGACTCACCGCGAAGTCCGACCCGATCTCCGTGCGCGTGGCCCCCGGCCGCCTGCTCCGCCGCGAATTCGCCGTCCAACAGATCTCGGTCAACCAACTCAACATCGAGATCACCCCCGCCAAATTCACCGCGTCTCCGGCCGGTGCGCCCGCCGCCGGACCGTTCACCGGCGTGCTCGAGTTGTTGCAGGCCCCGCTCGCGTGGACGCTCGCCAAGACCGACATCAAAGCCCGCGTCGGCGTGCGCGAGGGCAGCCAAACTGTCGCGACCGGCGACCTGACTCTCTCCGGCGGCGGATTCACGCCCGACTCGCCCGGCACGTTCACCTACGATCTCACCGCCGCTTCCGCCTTGCTGCCCGCCGGTCCGGACAACGTCATCCGCAGCCACGGCACGGTGCGCATCGTCCAAAACGCCACGCACGGCATCGCCAGCATCGAGCTCAAGGGCGACCTGCGCCTCCCGAGTTACGGCGCATTCACACCTCCGCCGGCCACGCTTAACCTGCTCGTTGAAAACACCCCGACCGGCGAACGCTACCAGGCCGATCTCAAATTCGGCGACGAAGCCCGACTCACAATTCTCTCCTCGCTGAATCCGCGCGACAACTACACCGGCTTCGACCTCCAATTCTCCGGCAAGCCCGCCTTCCTCGCCCGCCTCGATCCGCGCCTCGCCCAGATCGGGGCCTGGCAGGCGCACCTGACGTCGTTGCTCAATCTGCAGTCCGCCACGCCCGCGCCGCGCAACACCCAGCTCACAGTGAAGGGCGACACGACGCCGTTCCGTTTCATTCTCGCACAAAAAGACGCCGCGCACTCCGCGCAGATCGAACTCTCCGGACTTCCGCTCACCTGGGCCAACCCGTGGCTCGCCGACAGCGGCGTTCAACTCACAGCCGGCACCCTCGCCGGCAAGTGGCTCGCCGAACTCAAGCCCGACAACACGCTCACCGCCACGCCCGTCGCGCCGCTCACCCTCGGCCCGATCACGCTCACCTCGGACAAACTCCCGCCGCTCCTCCCCGTCACCGTCGCGCTCAGCCCGCGCCTCACGCTCTCCAAAGAAACCGTCTCCGTCTCCGCCGACGACTTCACCGCCACCACGGAAAAAGGCGACCGCGTCGCAGCCCAGTTCGCGCTCACCCACACACTCGCCACCGCACACTCGCACACCACCGGCTCACTCTCCGGCGCACTGCCCACCCTCCTCGCCGGCCCCGATCATCCGTTGCCGTTCCTCGTCGCCGCGCGCTGGGACGCCGCGCTCGAAACCGACGGCGCCACCCAACTCGACGCCCTCGAATTCATCGCCCGCATCGCCGCCGATTCCGCGCCGTGCGTGTCGCTCTCATTGCAGCAACCGCTCCGCCTCGGCAGCACCGCCGCAATCGCGTCCCTCAAGTCCGACTCCGCGCAAGACCTCCTGCGCTTCTCGGTGAAAAATCTTCCGCTCGCCTGGCTCTCCCGCTGGGCGCCCGGCGTCGCGCTCGACGGCGAATGGGCCGCCGGCGAATCCGTGCTGCGTCACGCATCCGAGGGCGGCGGCTTCATTTTCATCACCCGCGCGCCTTGGTCCTTCACCGGACTGACCGCGATCTCCGATGGCGAAACACTCTTCTCGGGCGACGCCCACCTGGAACCCGAGTTCAGCTACAGCGAAACACTCTGGTCCGCTCGCCTACACTCGTTCGCAGTCACCGAAACCGCCGGCCGTCGCGCCTCCGGCGAAGCGTCCTTCGACTGGACGCCCGCGAAAAAAGCCTTCGCCGCCTCGCTCAACCTCGACGCCAAACTCCCCGCGCTCCCTCACAGCGTCGGCACGTTCGGAGCACTCGACGTCACACTGAAAGCGAAGGCCAACACTGTGGACGGCAAGGTCGCGCAAATGGAGCAGCTCGACCTGTCGATACGCAACGCCGCCGGTCCGCTGCTCACGCTCGCGACGACCCAACCTTTCCTGTTCGTGCGCAAACCCAGTGGCGAAACCATCTTTAGCTCCTACGGGCCTCTCCGCCTGCAAACCACGCCTATTCCGCTCACTTGGGCCCAGCCGTGGCTGCCTCCAGGCATGGCCGTGACCGGCACACTCGGCGCGACCGATCTGCTGCTCCACGCCGAACCGCAGAAATTCCGTCTGCGTCCGCTCAAGCCGCTCACCGTCGAAAATCTCTCCGTCACGCGCGACGGCGTCACCACGATTAGCGACGCCCGCCTCTCGTTTTTCCCGGGGGTGGACATGCAGCTGCTCCATCAACTTCTGCCCACCTTCCAGCTCGTTTACCAAGGCCGCGTCCACGCCACCGAAGGGCAGCTCGATCTCGGCGGACGCCGCGCGGCGGATTTCGAAACCGCCCTCGGCTTCCTCGGCAACCCCGAGACAACCTTGCCGCAATCGGTCGATCTGCAGGCGCTTCTTGATCTCGGCGCCTTCGACAAAACCCGCGAAGGCCGCGTGGTCGCCCGCCTCAACGGCGACCTGCTCGGCGGCGAGCCACTCGACTTCTGGGCGCGCCTCGATCGCGTAAAATCACTGCCTGCGCTCGAAGTCAGCGCCCACGGCAAAGTGGACGGCCGCCAACGCGAAGCCGGCTTCGACGTGAGCATGCAGTATTTCACCACACCGGTGACGAGCGACGCCGCGTTCCGCGTCAATCTCGGCATGGACAGCGGCACGCTCAACTTCGACTCCGCCCTCCACAGCAAGTTCATGGATGTCACCGCGGCGTTGGAACTCGCGGAAGCGTTTCAACCCGCGACCATTCCAGCCTCCGCCAAAACAGCCGCCCCTGCAGTCGCGAACTCCACGACTTCCGCCCCGCCCCGCGAAAAATCCAAATCTGTCGAACGCATGGCCAAGCTCGGCAAACCGTTCTGGAGCGTGTTGCGCGGACACTTCGACCTCGATCTCGGCACCGTCGCCTTCACGCCCTACCGCATCGACGCCGTGCGCGGCCGCATCGATGTCGCCGAAACCAAGCTCACGCTCTCCGGCCTCACCGGCACGATGTTCGCCGGCAAATGGAGCGGCGGACTCGGCATCGACTACAATCCCGCCGGCGAGTCGGATCATTTCCTGAAGGGCAGTTTCCACATCGAACAATTCGAGACGGCGCGCGTGGTGCAGACCGCGTTCCCCAACGAATTCGGTTCATTCGATGCGCGCATCAACCTCGACGCGACCGTGCGCAGCGACGGCAACAGCGTGTGGGAATTGCTCAACCGCGCCGAGGGCGACTTCGCCATCGAAGGCCGCGACGGCGTGGCGCGCCTCACGCATCCGGCGGCGGGCACGGCCTCGACTCTACTCGTGCTCGGCGGCGCGGTGAGCTTCTCCCCCGAGCTGCGCGCACTCGGACGCCTGCTGCGGAAATTCGCCGAGATGCCGGTGAATACCCTGCGCGTGTCGGGCGAACGCGACGCGACAGGCAACATCACGCTGACGGAATTTCGCCTCGATTCGCCGCAGGCCCGCCTGATCGGCCGCGGCACGGTGCCGATGGAAGACGGCGTGGCGCTCGCCGGCCGCCGGCTCGATCTCGGTCTCGAGTTGTTCGCCCGCGACGAGGTCGGCGTGATTTTGGGCAACATGAAGCTCCTCGAAAAACATCCGGGAGTGGACGGCTACCGCCGCATGACTCAGCCGGTGACCGTGGGTGGCGAAGTCGGCCGGCCCGACGCGAGCCCGCTCTATGATTTGCTGGCGCGCGGCGCGCTCGGCTCTCGCGGCACCTGGGGCCTCATCATGCGCAAGGTCCAGCGCGAGGTTGAAAAGCAACGCCTCGCCGAGGCGAAAAAAGCCAAGCCATGAACCTCCGTTTTCTTTTCACGTTCATACTGGCAGTCGCGGCATCCGCCGGCTTCGCCGCCGAAACGCGCACGCTCGCCGGCACGGTCACCAACACCACGCACGAAGCCACCGCACCGGTGACGCTGGAACTCACGCTCGGAGACGACGGCCAGATCACCGGCTGGATCACGATCGAGAAGCCGCTGACACCGGGCCGCTGGCCGGTCACCGGGACGCGCAAAAGCGCGTGGTGCGAAATCACCTATCAGCCCACACCGGAAACCGAGGTGACGTTTCGCGGGGCACTGAGCGCGACGGAATTTCGCGGCACCTATGTCTTCGGCGGAAAGGGCGAGCTCGTGCAATACGGCCGGTTTCAGGCAAAGCTCGCTGGCTCCCCGTCCGGCAAATAAGCCGCTCCGCTCACCCTTGGCCGCCCCGCAGAAGGAGCACATTAGCTAAGTCATTCTTCTCGAACTCGTCCCAGTAACCATCCTCCAGCTTCTGCAACCGGACATCGGCATCGATCGAAGGCCCTCCGGCACCCAGCACGGACTGACGCGTCTGCTCGGAAGCGAGGTCGCGATCCGCCAGGCGCGTGACCAGTTCATGCCAAAACGTATCGTTATCATAGTCGCCGGAGATCTTCTCCATGCGTTCGTCGGTCAGCAGTTTCTCGGAAGGCGCCAGACGCCCGTCGAAACCGACATCGACCAGATCCGCGCATCCCAGCGGCGTGGCCATCTCGTAGAGCTTTTGCTCCAGCTCCGCGTAACGCTCCACCTGTGGCGACTCCTCGCCCTGCCGTCCCTCGACCACCCGCATCCCCAGATGCACAAGTTCGAGCAACCGCGTGAATTCCTTTTGGGTGAACATAACCTTCATGCGCCCAATGCATCCGTCCGCACGCGGCGCGCAAGACGGGAGTTTTTCACGGCAACCCGCGCCAAAACCGCACCGCCTTGCCTCGGACGGCGGAGCCCGATGCGCGCCGTTCATGCAAATAACAAAAAAGTTGCGGCCTCGTTCATGGTCGCAAACGCGCGCTTGGCATGTCCCTCGCATCATGCGCCGGTATGGATAATTCAACTACACATCCGCAATCGTCGCCCGCCGCACCGCGTTCCCGCCGCGTGCTGCCCTGGGTCGTTTACGGCCTGCTCGCCGTCGTGATCGCCGCCGGCTCCTTCGGCATCCATCGCTTCACGCAGGACCTCGCGCATGCGACGGACGTTAACAACAAGCGCATCAATCTCGCCGGCCGCCAGCGCGCGCTCAGCCAGCGCATGACCAAGGCTCTGCTCGCCTACGACCGCGACACGCGCGCCCAGCTTCCCGCCGACGCGCCCCTCGGCGAACTCCGCAAGGTCTCCGGCATTTTCAACGCCGTCATCCGCGGTTTCGACGCCGGCGGCCCCGTCCCCGGCACCGACGGCAAGGAGTTCCTCATGCCCGCTGTCATCGACGCCGACGAGAAACGCATCGTGCGCGATGCGCTTGAACTCTGGCTCCCGCTCTACGACCGCCTTCAGGAAGTCGCCTCCGGAAAAGCCTCCGCCGAGCAGCTCGCCGCCGCCGTGGACATGGCCCGCGCCCGCAACGTCCCCATCTTCGACTTGATGAACGACCTCACCAACCGCACCGAGGTCACCGCCCGCGCCAGCATCAGCGCCGCCTCCACGCCGCGCACCGTGCTCATCGCCGCCGTCAGCATCGCCGCGTTCCTCATCCCCGGTTTCTTCCTCTGGAGCCGCTCCCGCGAACAAGGCGCCCGCGCCCGCTCCGCCCTCGCCTCGCTTGAGGGCACCTACACGCAGCTCTCCGCGCAAAGCTCCGCGCTTGCCACCGCCAAATCCGAGACCGACCGCATCATGGAAACCGTCCAGGAGGGCCTTCTCCTCATCGACGCCAACGGCATCATCGGCGAACACCACTCGCGCGAACTCCTCTCCATTTTCCGCCAGGAACAGCTTGCCGGTCTCAGTCTTCTGAACCTTCTCCAGCGCCTCCTCTCGGAGAAGATGTTCAACACCACGAAGGACTACATCGCTCTCCTCTTCGACGCCAACCGCAAGGAGAAGACCATCCTCAAGGTCAACCCGCTCACCGACATCGAGGTCAACTTCCCCAATCCCTCCGGCGGTTTCATCCACCGCTACCTCGGCTTCAGCTTCCGTCGCATCATGGACGGCGACCGCGTCGCCCGCATCTTCGTCGCCGTGCGCGACGTCACCCCGCAGGTCGAGCTCGAGAAAAAACTCCGCGAGGCCGAGAAGAACAAGGACCGCCAGTTGGACATTCTCCTCGGCATCGTCCACGTCCCGCCCTCCGACCTCGAAGGCTTCGCCCAGCTCGTCGAGACCGAGCTCGACACCATCAACCGCACGCTGCGCGCCGAGGACTTCGCCGCCGCCACCACCGGCGCCCACACCGAAGCTCTCCGCGACCGCCTCAAGGCCGTCTTCCGCTCCATCCACAACGTCAAGGGCAACGCCGCGCTCCTCCGCCTCGCCTACTTCCAAAAATCCGCCGACGCCTTCGAGACCAAGCTCGCCGAGCTCCTCGACCGCCCCGTGCTCAACGGCGATGATTTCCTCTCCGTCGTCGTCGCCCAGGCCGGTCTCCGCGCCGACCTCGGCGATCTCCAGGACCTGCGCGTGAAACTCGGCTCGCACCGTTCGCCGGCCGCCGCCCACGCCAACGCATCCGGCGCACCCGCCGCCGGCAGCGCCCTCTCCGCGCAACTCCGCCAGCTCGTGGCCGACGCCTCCCGCGACCTCGACAAGTCCACCCAGCTCACCATCGACGACTTCGCCGTCCACACCGTCGCCGGCCCCCGCGTCGATCTCGTGCGCGATGTCCTCGTGCAGCTCGCGCGAAACTCCCTCGCCCACAGCGTCGAACCCGCCGCCGCCCGCGTCGCCTCCGGCAAACCCGCCGTCGCCACCCTTAGCATCCGCGGTCTCCCGCCCACCGCCGAGGGCTTCGTCGGCCTCGCCGTGCGCGACGACGGTCGCGGTCTCGATCTCGCCGCCATCCGCACCCGCGCCGAGGCCACCGGTCTCATCTCTCCCGGCGCCGATCCCGAACACTCCGACCTCATCCGCTGCATCTTCGCCCCCGGCTTCTCCACCACCGCGCAACCCGGCGCCCACTCCGGCCGCGGCATGGGCATGGACATCATCAAGTCGAAGGTCGTGGACGAGGCCGGCGGCGCCATCGAGGTCCTCAGCACGCCCGGCCAGTTCTGCGAATTCCACATCTACCTCCCCGCCGCCACCGCATGAAACTCCTCATCGTTGACGACTCCCTCATCATGCGCCGCGCCATCGAACGCTGCGTCTCCAACGGACGCTTCGACGAAGTCCGCATCGCCTCCAACGGCCGCCTCGCCGTCGAGGAGTTCACCCGCTTCAAGCCCGACGTCGTCACCATGGACATCACCATGCCCGAGATGGACGGCCTGACCGCGGTCGAGCTCATCCTCCGCTCCAATCCCCGCGCGACCATCCTCGTCGTCTCCGCCCTCGCCGACAAAGCCACCGCCGTCGAAGCCATCAAGCGCGGCGCCTCCGGCTTCCTCCTCAAACCCATCACCATCGAAAGCATCCAGGAAGCCCTCGACGACATCCTCGCCAACTAAACGACATGGAAGAAGACATCCTTAAAATTTTCGCCCAAAGCGTCACCCGCTACTTCGACACGATCGCCGATGGCGGCGCCGCGCTCGGCACGCCCTACCTCGGCTCGGACAACGAAGCCGCCGGCCTCGGCTTCTCCGCCGTCATCGGAATCACCGGCCTCTACCGCGGCAACATCTACTACACCGCCCCCCGCGAAAAACTGAACGCCCTCCTCCCCCACGTCGGCGAATCCGTGCCCGACGACCGGCTCTGCGCCGAACTCGTCGGCGAGATCGCCAACACCATTTCGGGCAACGCCCGCGAACACCTTGGCGGCGGCTTCATGATCTCCACGCCTTTCATCCTCGAGGGCCGCGACCTCGCCGTCCACACCGCCAAAAACGCCGCCTGCTACATCCTCCCCGTGAGCTGGCGCCAGCACCCGTCCCGCGTGCTCATCTCCATCCAGAAATCCCCCGACGCACCATGAGCACCGCCGTCTTCCAACCCGAACGCGAACTCGCCGTCTTCATCGACCTGGTCGCGCATTACTTCAAGACCGTAGGCGGCTCCGCCCCCGAGTTCTCCGCCCCGTCGCTCGAAGCCGCGCTCCCCGCCCAGCTCGACTGCACCGGCTACATGCCCGTCACCGGACGCCTCACCGGCTGGATCGCCCTCAGTCTCCCCGCCGCTCTCCTCCGCTCGCTGCTCAGCCACATGGGCGAAAGCCAGCACGACGAAGCCGCCCAGCTCGACCTCGTCGCCGAGATGGCCGGCACCATCACCAGCAACGCCCGCGAACACTTCGGCGAACGCCTCTACGTCCAGCCCCCGCTCGCCTCCGCCGCCGACAGCTTCCCCGAGGAACTCGTGCCGCCTCCGCTCTCCTTCCGCCTCCCCTTCGAGTGGTCCGGCGAAAAAGCCTACCTGCTCGTCGCCATCCATCCCTGAACCCGCCTCCCGCCGACCCATGAAAACCGCCCTCGCCGACCGCTACATCCGCAGCGATGACTTCGCCACCCGCATCGACGGCGTCGAACTCGCCCCTGAAATCTGGGCGGTCTTCGCCCAGCTCGCGCAGGCCCGCAACGCCTCCGAAATCGCCGCCACCCTCAAGCTCGACATCGAGGCCGTCCAGGCCGCCCTCCGCCGCCTCAGCCGCCGTAAGCTCATCCAAAAACACGTGCTCGGCTGGCGCGCCTACGCCGCTGCTTCCGCCATCCCCGAACCCGCTGCTCCCGCACCAACACCTGCTCCGGCTCCGGCCGCCGTCGTCGTTGAACCGCGCCCCGCTCCGTCATTCCCCGTTTCGCCCGTGCTGTCCGTCAGCGTCACCCCGCCGCCCGCGCCCATCGTCGCGCCTCCTGCGCTTCCGTTGCTCCGCTTCCGCATCGCCTCCGACCGTCCCGCCGCCCCCGCTCCCGTCATCCGCCTGCGCATCGCCTCGCCCGGCGCCGTCGTGACCGCCGCATCCGAAGCCGCGTCTTCCAAGTGGCGTCTCCGTCCCGTGCTCGACGCCATCGGCGCCAAGGCCGGCGGCGGCGTCGCCGGACAACTCCTCGTTTACCGAGTCTTCCTGAACGTTCCCTCCGATCTCATGCAGGCCGCCGGTCTCCACTCGCTCAGCTTCGTGGACGACCACTTCGTCGCCACCCACGCCCCGCTGCGCGCCGCCATCGTCAAAGCCGCCCGCACCCACGCCGGGCTCGATGTCGCACCACTGCTCGCCGGATGAACCTCATCGTGCTCACCAAGGGCCCGCGCTCCCGGCCCGACAGCCCGTCGGTGCGCCAGCTCCAGCTCGAAGCCGGCGAAAATCCGGCGTCGGCCAACACCCGCGCCGTCCACCTCCTCGTCGTGGACGCCCGCCGAATGACCCCCGCCTGCCTCGACGCCAGCCTCGCCGAGGTTGCCACCATCAACCGCACGCTCGGTTTCCGCATCGGCGTCCTCGTCTGCACCACGCCTACCCTCGCACTCACCGTCAACGCCATGCGCGCCGGCCTCCACGACATCATCCGCGAGGCGCTAGACGCTCGCAGTCTCCGCCGCCTCGTGCAAAACTCCCTCCCGCGCACCCGCGCCGGACTCGAAACCCTGGAGACCGTTCTCAGTCTCGTCCGGCTCTCCGGCGGAAAACACACCTTCCAGCCGCCCGTTCCCGCAAACGACCTCGCCCGCCGCCACAACGAGCTCGCCTCGCGCGCCGAGCAACTCGCCAACATCGAAAAACGCCTCGCCTTCGACCGCGCCGCTCTCGATGCGCGCGACCAGGAGCTCCGCGCCAGCACCCGCCGTCTCGAGCGCAACCTCACCCGCCTGCAAAGCGACGCCGACGTCGCCGGCCCTTCGCCCGCGTCCTCCGAACTCCAAGCCCTCGCCGAGCGCCTCGACCAACGCGCCCGCGATCTCAATTTCCGCGAAAAGCTCCTCCTCGAAATGGAGTCCCTCCTCACCGCCTCCGCCCGCGTCTGATGTAGCCCCGACCGCTGGTCGGGGTTTTCTTTGGAATGCGGCGCGACCCGTCGCGCCGCCCGTCTCTACGTCACAACCACGTCACGCCGCGCCCGCCAACGTGATCGTAACCCGCGCGTCACCGACACGTAACCTGCGGCCATTGACCGTAGTGTCATGGAAACTACACCTCCCGTCCCCTCGGGAATTCCATGAAAAAATTCTTCTCCTACATCGCCGGTTTGCGCCGCCGTCCGCTGCTCGCGTGGACCCTGTTTTTCTACGCTCCTGTCACCGCGCTCGCCGTCGTCGCCATCCTCGGCGTGCAGGATTACAGCCGCCGTCTCGACGCCGAACTCGGCAACAGCCAGCGCACCAGCGGCGTCGTCGGCAGCATCAACGCCTTCGGCGAACAGATCACCAAATCGATCCTCCTCGTCGAAAAAAGCCTGCGCGAAAAAAAGCCCGCCGACACCTCCGTGTATGAGCTTCAGGTCGCCGCCGACCGCGCCGACCAGATCATCAACGCCTTCAACGAGGGCTCCGAAACCGTCGCGCCCGACGGCGTGCGCTTCATGGTCGAGGCCGTCACCGACGAAAAGGCCCTCGAGATCCTCAACCAGATGAACGTCATCTGGGTCGGCATCAAAACCCGCGCCGACAAGATCGTGCTCGTCGCCGGCCCCCACAAGGACAACACCGAGGCCGCCGCCTTCACCGAAAAAAATCTCGCCGACTCCTCCGAGTTCGTGGCCGCCCAGCAAACCCTGCTCGCCGAGCAGACGCTCGCTTTCAGTCGCCGCCTCGAAGCGCTCGCCCAGACCCGCGTCAAAGCCCTTGAAGGTCCGCGCACCGTCTTCATCGGTCTCTCCGCGCTATCGCTCCTCGCGCTCCCCGGCGTGTTTTTCCTCAACCGCGTCCGCCGCGCCCGCAACGCCTCCGCCCGCCTCGCCGCCGAACTCGGCTCCAGCCAGGCCCGTCTCGAATCCCAGTCGCAGGCGCTCTCCACCGCCAAGGCCGAGACCGACCGCATCATGGAAACCGTGCAGGAGGGCCTTCTCCTCATCGACGCTCAGGGCGTCATCGGCGACTACCACTCGCGCGAACTCACCGCCATTCTCCGCCAGGAGAAACTCGCCGGCCGCAGTCTCCTCCAAATTCTCGAACGCCTTCTCACCGAGAAGATGTTCAACACGACGAAGGACTACGTCGCCCTCCTCTTCGACGCCAACCGCAAGGAGAAGGCCGTCCTCAAGGTCAACCCGCTCACCGACATCGAGGTCAACTTCCCCAATCCCGCCGGCGGTTTCATCAACCGCTACCTCGGTTTCTCCTTCCGCCGCATCGTGGAAAACGGCGTCGTCACCCGTGTCTTCGTCGCCGTGCGCGATGTCACCACGCAGATCGAGCTCGAGAAAAAGCTCCGCGACTCCGAACGCCACAAGGACCGCCAGCTCGATATCCTTCTCGGCATCGTCCACGTCGCCCCCAACGAACTCGAAGACTTCGTCGTCCTTGTCGAAAAAGAACTCGATACCATCAACGACACGCTCCGCGCCGAACACTTCGCCTCCACCGGCGGACAAGGCGACGCCCTCCGCGAACGCCTCCAGATCGTCTTCCGCAGCGTGCACAACCTCAAGGGCAACGCCGCCGTCCTCCAGCTCACCACGTTCCAAAAGGCCGCCGATCTCTTCGAGTCCAAGCTCACCGAACTCCTCGCGCGCCCGCAGCTCACCGGCGACGATTTCCTCGCCGTCGTCGTCGCGCAGGCCGGCCTACGCGCCGACCTCGGCGACCTCATGGAACTGCGCGGCAAACTCGTCGGCCTCCGCCAGCCCGTCGCCGCCAACCCCGCCGCATCCGCCTCCACGATCACCAGCCCCGCCGTGCAGATCGGCGCCGGACTGCAACAGCTCGTGGCCGACGCCGCCCGCGATCTCGACAAGGCCACCACGCTCACCATCGACGACTACGCGCTCCACACCGTCGCCGCCGACCGCCCCGCGCTCGTGCGCGACGTGCTGATCCAGCTCGCCCGCAATTCCCTCGCCCACAGCGTCGAACCCGCCTCGCTGCGCCGCTCCGCCGGCAAGCCTCCCGTCGCCACGCTTTCCGTGCGCGCCTTACCGCGCTCCGACGATGGTCTCGTCGGCATCGCCTTCCGCGACGATGGCGCCGGCCTCGACCTCGACGCCATCCGCGCACGCGCCGAATCCGCCGGCCTCATCTCGCCCAACGCCAACCCCGCGCCGGCCGACATCGCCCGCTGCATCTTCGCCCCGGGCTTCTCCACCGCCGCCGGCGCCCACTCGGGCCGCGGCATGGGCATGGACATCATCAAGTCGAAGGTCGTGGACGAAGCCGGCGGCGCCATCGAGGTCCACTGCACGCCCGGCCAGTTCTGCGAATTCCACCTCTATTTTCCCGCCGCCACCGCATGAAACTCCTCATCGTCGACGATTCCCTCATCATGCGCCGCTGCATCGAGCGCAGCCTTGCCCACACGCGTTTCACCGAGGTGCACACCGCCACCAACGGCCTTCTCGCCGTCGAGATGTTCGAGCGCCACCAGCCCGACGTCGTCACGATGGACATCACCATGCCCGACATGGACGGACTCTCCGCCGTTGACCTGATCATCAAGCGCAATCCCCGCGCCATCATTCTCGTCGTCTCCGCCCTCGCCGACAAAGCCACCGCCGTCGAAGCCGTGAAACGCGGCGCGCAGGGCTTTCTCCTCAAGCCGATCACCGCCCACTCGGTGCAGGCCGCCCTCGACGACATCCTCTCCGACTAATCCCGCGCACCGCGCACCACCCGCATCATGGAAGAAGCCATCCTCAAAATTTTCGCCCAAAGCGTCACCCGTTACTTCGCCACCGTCGCCGAGGGCCAGGCCGTGCTCGGCACGCCCTACCTCAGCGCCGACAACGAATCCGTCGCCTACGATTTCTCCGCCGTCATCGGCATCACCGG
>DATHXF010000143.1:0-9873 GCA_035459785.1 Rariglobus sp.
CGCGACGACGGCGAAGGGTTCGCCAAGCACTCCATCGAGCGCAACGTCCGCCAGTTGCTCCACCTGCTCGCGCAAGGGAAACTAAAGGTCGCCCCGCTGCTCACGCACCGCGCCTCGCCGGCCGATTGCCACGCCGTTTACGAGGGACTCACCCACCAGAAGGACATCTACACCGGTGTTGTCTTCGATTGGTCCAAAATTTGAAACCACCCATGCCCTCCGCCGCCTTCCATCCGCCGTCACGCCCCGCGCTCATCCTGCTCGATACCGACATGGCCACCGACTGCGACGACGCGGGTGCGATGGCCGTCCTCCACGCGCTCGCCGACTCCGGCGAAACCGAGATTCGCGCCATCGTCGTCAACAACAAGGACGCGGCGTCCGCCGGCACCGTCGCCGCCATCAACGCGTTCTACGGACGCGGCGAAATCCCCGTCGGCATCTATCAAGGCGACACCGTTGGCATCACCGCCGGACCTTTCGTGCAAACCCTCGCGGCCGACTCCCGTCTCTACGGACACGCGATCCGCTCGCGATCCGAAATTCCATCGGCGATCTCCGTCTATCGGAAAACGCTCGCCGCCCTCGGCGACGGCCTCGGCGTCATCGTGAGCATCGGCCACCTCAACAACCTGCACGACCTGCTCCACTCCAGTCCCGACGAACACAGTCCGCTCTCCGGGCTGGAGTTGATCCGCCAAAAAGTCGCCCACGTCGTCATGATGGGCGGCGACTACCCGGCCGGCCGCGAACACAATTTCTTCGCGCGCGGTTCCGACACCGTCACCGCCACCGTGCTCGAGACCTGGCCCACGCCGATTCTTTTTTCGGGCTACACGCTCGGCCTCGCCGTGAAGACCGGCCCCGGGCTCACTGCGCTGCCCGTCGATCATCCCGTGCGCCGCGCCTATGCGATGCATGGCTGCGAACCTTTGAAAAACGGCCGCCCCAGTTGGGACCAGACCGCCGTGCTCGCCGCCGTTCGCGGCCCGGCTCCGTTCTGGAACCTCAGCCCCGCCGGCCGCAACCACGCCGCTCCCGACGGCTCCAATCGCTGGGAGGCCGACGAGCGCGCCCCTCACGCTTATCTCGTGGAAAACGCTCCGCCTGAAAACGCCGCCGCCGAGATCGAGGCCCTCATGCTCGCGGCCGGAACATCCCGGAACCCCTAAGCCCCGCGTCCATGCACCTCTCCCAACCGCGCCATCTGCGACTGCGACAGTTGATTCTTATTTGCGTCGGATGCGTTGCGACGGCGATGCAGGCCGCCGACTTCAAAGTCGCCGGCATCTTCACCGACCACATGGTGCTGCAACAGGGCAAACCCGCCGCGATCTGGGGCACGGCCGCACCGGGCGAACCGGTGGCCGCCGAGGTCGGCAGCCAGACCCGCAGCGCCATCACCGGCGCCGACGGTCGATGGAAACTGGTTCTGGAACCTTTGCGCGCCTCCGCCACGCCCGTTCCGTTCAAGGTCACCTGCGGAACACAAACTGTGGCCCTCGATGACGTGCTCGTCGGCGAAGTCTGGTTCGCCGCCGGCCAGTCCAACATGACGATGCCCGTGCGCGAAACGCAAAACGCCCCGGCGGAAATCGCCTCCGCCACCGACCCGGCGATCCGCGAGTTCAACGTTCAACAACGCTGGCCCTACGCCCAGCCCCGCGAAACCACCGACCGCACCGGTTCGTGGATTCCCGCCTCGCCCGGAAAAGTCGGCGAGTTCTCCGCCACCGGCTACTACTTCGCACGCGAACTTCGCCGGCAGCTCAACGTGCCCGTCGGCATCATCCACGCCTCCGCCGGCGGCATCGCCGCGGAAACGCTGACGCCCCCCGACGCCCTCGCCGGCATTCCCGAACTCCAGTATCTGGTGGACGAACGCGGCATCGGCTACGGTCGCGGCATCTCCGAGGACGAATGGAACCGCCGCAAAAAAGCCCAGGCCGATTTCTGGAGCGCCATGGAGTCCCCTGACACGGACGACCGCGACTGGGAACGCGCACCGACGCTGGTCACGGACAACAAGGTCCGTGCCGCGACCTGGTTCCGCTATCACTTCACCGCCGACGACACGTGGAAAAACAAGAAGGCCGTGCTCCGCGTGCTCAAAGTGGCCGGCGTCGGTCGCATGTCCCTGAACGGGAAAAAACTGTATCCCTCCGCCGGCTCCGGCATCGACGTGCTGGAATACAAACTCGCGCCGGGCGATGTGCGCGCCGGCGACAACACCGTCGCTTTCCGAATCAACGGCTACGCGTTGAACAACACATCGGCCGACGCCTGCAGCGTGGTGGACGCCGAAAATCGCTCCCTTGTATTGCCCGTCCCCGCTCCCGTGTTGCGCAAGTCCGAAGCCGACGGACTCGTCCCGCCCGACAATCTTTCGCTCCTCGGCAATCTGTTCAACGGCATGGTCGCTCCCTACACGTCGTATCAATTGCGCGGCGTCATCTGGTATCAGGGAGAGGCCAACGTCCCCAAATCCGGCGAATACCGCACGCTCTTCCCCGCGCTCATCACCGGCTGGCGCCGCCACTGGGAACAACCCGCACTGCCCTTCGTCTTCGTGCAGCTCGCCGGCTTCATGGATCTGCCCAAGCAGCCTGCCGAAAACAGCGACTGGGCCAAACTGCGCGCCGCCCAGGCGGACGCATTGAAACTCCCCGCGACCGCCATGGCCGTCGCGCTCGATCTCGGCGACGCAAAGCTGATTCATCCCAAAAACAAACAGGAGGTCGGCCGCCGTCTCTCGCTCGCGGCGCTCACCCAGGTTTACGGCCGACAGGATCTCACCGGCTCCGGCCCCGTTTACGCCGGCCACACCGTCGAGGCCGGCAAGGTCCGCATCAGCTTCAGCGAAACCGGCGGCGGACTTTCCCTCCGCGAGGGCGACACGCTCAAAGGCTTCGCCATCGCGGAAAAAACCGGCGCCTTCGTGTGGGCCGATGCCCGCATCCTCGACGAGCGCACCGTCCTGCTGTCGAGCCCGCAGGTCAAAGACCCGGCCCGCATTCTCTACGCGTGGTCCCACAACTCCGATGCCAACCTCGCCAACAAAGCCGGCCTCCCCGCCGTCCCTTTCCGCGCAGGCACGCCCTGACCCGTCCACCCGGAACATGATCAAGCACACCGGCCTCCTCCTCGCCTCGCTCTTGGCCGCAAGCGCCGTCGCCGCTCCGCTGCCGGTGATCTTCGACACCGACATGGATTCCGATGTCGATGACGTGGCCGCCCTGGCGCAGCTTCACGTCATGGAGGATCGCGGGGAAGTCGAACTGCTCGCCGTGATGGTCTCGGGACACAACGAGTGGTCCGCCCCGTCCATTGACGCCATCAACACGTTTTACGGACGTCCCGATCTCCCGATCGGACTGGTGTCGGGCAAACGTGGTGTTCATCAGAACAGCCTGTTCGCCCAGGAGGTCGCCGAGGCTTTCCCTCAGGATTTCGCCAAGAAGCATGCGAAGATCGAATCGGCCGCGCTTTACCGGCGCCTGCTGGCGGCGCGAAAAGGCCCCGACGTCACGATCATCAGCGTCGGCGATCTCACGAACCTCGCCGCGCTGCTGGACACGAAGCCCGATGCCAACAGTCCGCTTGCCGGGACGGACTTGGTCGCGGCCAAGGTCGCGCACTACGTCTGCATGGGCAGCCGCTATCCCGCCGAGACGAAGCCCGGCAACGGCAAGTGGGGCAACTTTCGCACCGACCCCGAATCCACACGCGAGGTGAACGACCGCTGGCCCACGATGCTCACCTACACCGGCGGAGGTGAGTTCGCCGAATCGATGCCCATCGGCCGCAAGATCGTGAAACTCGATCCGAAAATCTGGCCGGTGAGTCTCGCGTATCGCAGTTACCTCGGGAAATCCAATGCGGGGCCCGTCCGGCACACCGCCGATTCCATCTCGGTGCTGGTGGCGGTCCGCGGGTTCGCTCCTTATTTCAAGGTCGTCGACCGGGGTTCGAACCACATCGACGAAATCGGCCGCAACGCCTGGCGTGACGAGCCCGACGCGCCCAACCGTCGCTATACGTCGGAGTTGAACAACCCCGCGGACGCCCCGCAAGTCGCCGCGCTCTTCGAGGAATTAGCCATGACCGCACCGAAGGCGGGCTTGCCGGTTCCCTCACGCTGAAGCGACGATGCCCGCTGCGGGTTTCCGTCCGTCATAGTCGAGCATCGGATCGTTGTCGCGCTCCAGCCGGCGCAGAATCAGCACCGCCAGGATCACACCAAGGTCGGCGATCTGCGCGCCGATGCCGAAGACGATCACCCCGGTGTGCAGTCCTTCGCGGATCGCCACGATCATCAGTCCGATCTTCACCGGCATGCCCAGGAGCAGCACGCAGGCTTTCACAAAAAAGATGCCGTGATGCGGTATGCTGTCCTTGACCGGCTCGCCCGCCGCGCAACGGACCACGTCGGCCTTGATCGCGCGCTCAATCTTCACCCACCAGAGATAGAGCAGCACCGACACCGGCATCAGTGCGAACAGATACACCTCGAAAGTCGTGGTCCAGTCGATGTGCCACAGCCAGTAGGTCACCCAAATCATGAAGGCCACCGTGCTGAACATCATGACATTCATCATGCCCAGCGCATGGTTTAACCAATGCACCTGCGTGCCCACGAACGAAGGCCGCTCCATCTCCTCGTAACCCTTCTCTTCCCAAGGCGCCGGCGGATTGAAACCCCGGTCTCCGCCGAGCGCGTGCCATTGCCGGTAGAGGCTGCAGATCACGAAACCCATCACGATGCTGGCCACAGCCGACCACACGAAATTAAAGCGGTAGGCATAGTCGGAGTCCGGGAAAAACTGCGTCTTGATGAAATAAAAGAAGTAACCGGCCGCCGCGCCCGCGATCATCTTGCAGATGTTAGTCACGATGGACTGCGCGGAGCAGAATTGTCCGTAACGCGACTTGGGCTGCAGCCGCATGTCGAACGGCACCGCGGCCACCGCGCACAACGCGCTGTGAAAGACACCGATCAATCCCCCGCCCAGCATGTTTAACCAAAAGAACGCCAACGGAGGCACCGTCACGAACAGCCAGATCCAGTTGGCCACCGAAAGCGTGGCCGCGAACACGCCGGAATACGCAAGGATGCGCAGCGGATGCCAGCGGTCGATGTAGACCGACGCAAAGTAGGCCGCGATCATGCCCGCCAGCGAAGTGACCGCCGCCGCCTTGCCAATGTAGTCGAGCGGCAGCCCCATTTCCTTGTAATAAAAAAGGTTGAACGGCCACAGCGCCGCGCCGAACGCGGGCGACATGGAATAGACGAACTTCGTCCAATAAAACTTATGGGAAAAGCTCTCGCGGAAGAACGTTTTGAATCCGGCAAAACCCCGCGTGTTCACTTTCTCCTTCTCGCTGACCGGCGGATACTCGCCCTCCTTCACGAAGACGCACAGCAGCCCGATGCCCACGAAATATACCAGCGCCGTGACGATGAAGATCTCCTTCATGTGGCTCTCGGCGTATTTGAAGATGAAATAATTGTAGAGGAAGCCCTTCGCGGCTCCCACCATCTGCATGAGTCCGAAAAAACGTCCGGTCAGCGCCACCGGCACCGTGTCGTTGAAGATGTAGTTGTAGACCGAGGCAATCACCACGTCGGCAAACTGAAACGCGACGATGCACACACTCATCACGCCGATCACGGCGGCCGCCGGTGAAAGATTTTCAAAAAATCCCGAGCCTTGCAGAAGGCGCGCGATGTCCTCGGAAAACGCCAGCAGCAGGATGCTCAGCGTGACAAACGGCAGCGTGAAAACAAAGAACGGCTTCCGGCGTCCCCACCGCGTTCTCAGGTAGTCGCTCTTGAAACTCAGATACGGCGAGATCACCAATCCAAACATCGGGAAAATACTGGTGAGCAGCATGCCAATCAGCACATCCGAGGCACCCAGGCTCTTGAGCTTCAGCGGCAGGATGCTCGGCACCACCGTCATCATCAGGTTGAACGAGAAACTCCCGAACAGCAGGAAGGTGAACAGGGTGATAATCCCCGCCTTCGTGTAGGTCAGGGTGCCGCAATGCCACGTCTTGGACTGGGCGTCTGCCGGGGTGCTCATGGATGCTCAGCCCGGGTGTTCGCATTGAGAAACTTCAGCGTGATCGCCGTCAGATCCACTTCATCGGAATCAAAGTTGATGGCGTGCTTCGTCGCCTTCTCCAGCGTGACGAATTCATGCGGCACACCGAGTTCCTTCAGTTTCGCCGCAAGTTCTTCCGACTGCTTCCAGGTCACGCCGGAATCGTTACGCCCATGGACGATCAGCGTCGGCGGTGATTCTTTGGCGAGGTAGTTGATCGGGCTGTAACGGCGCAGTTCGACGGTCTTCACCTCGGCGGGATCGCTGTTGCTCCGGATGAATGTCCAGCCGCCCCACGCGGGAAAGGTCTCGAAGTTCGTGACTCCATAAAAATCCACGACGCACCGCACGCGCGAAGGCACCTGCGGATACAGCCTGCCCGCTCCCAGCACGGCGTCGTCCGCAGCGTAGGCCGCGAGCATCGCCAGTTGTCCGCCCGCCGAGTCGCCCGCCACCGCGATGCGCTCGGGGTCGATGCCATACTCCTTCGCATGCAGCCGCACGAAGCTGATCGCGTCCATGCAGTCGAAGACGTTTTGCGGGGCGGCCTTGCGCTTGGAGACCTTCTTTCCATCGATCTCCTCGAACTCGTTGAGCTGGTAGTCGGCGCAGAACACCGCGTAGCCCGCCGGCACCATGCGCTTCGCGAACTCGACGGGATAGCCCCAGATCTTTTTCCCGCCCGACCAGCCTCCGCCGTGGATGACCACCACCGCCGGCCGCAACGTCTCGTTGTTGGCCGGAAGATAGACGTCCATTTTCTGCGGCCGCTCCGACGCAAGAAACGTCACGTCCTTATGCGTCGGCGCGATGTCCGGAAATGCGGCGTTCGCCGCACGGGCGGAGCCTGATAAAACCAAAACGGCTGCCAAACAAACGGTGAGTGTGCGCATAAAGATCATTTCCAGTCGTCGGTCCGGAATCCTCCGGCGGGCAGGCCGTCGCGATTAAACAAATTCGCCGGATTACCAGCCGAGGTCTTTCTTGAGCGTCTCCGCGAGTTGGGCCGCCATGAGCGAGTTCGTCTTCACATTCGGGTGCCAGTTCGCGCCGTAGCCGTTCTCGGGGTTCTGCACGCCCATATCAAGAAGACGCACGGGCGGACCTCCCGCGGCGTTGGCCTGCGCGATCACCTTTTCATAATAGCCGAGGATCGTCGTGCGTGGCTTACGCTCCGACGGCCAGTTGCTGATCATCGTGCCGAGCGCGCAATAGATCGGAGCCTTCGGATAACGGCTGCGGATCTGTTTGATGAACCCCACATACGCCTCGACCCAACCGGCCTCCTCGGGATTTTCTTTTCCTCGAAAATCGTTCGTGCCGAGATTGATGACCACCACGTCGGGCGTCCATGCGGTGAAATCCCATTTCCGTTCCGTCGGGGACGGCAGCACGCGGTCGTAATAATCCAGGATACTGTTGTCCGGCCACAGCTTCTTACCCGACCACGCGACGCAGATGTAGTCCGCATTCACCGCGCGCGCCGCGCCCGCGCCATAAGCCAGCCAGGCGTTCTCGGTCGCGGGTGTGAAGTTGTGCTCCTTGCCCGGAGCCTCGTTGCCGTAGCCGCAACTGATGGAATCACCGATCACCTCGATGCGGCGTGTGCGACCGGGCGCCGGCAGCAGTTTCGCGTTGTCGTCGATCTGCAGGCCGAGCACCTGCGTGATGCCGACGGAGGCCTCGGTGCGTTTCACCAATTCGATCGTGTGGCGGCCGGCGGGCAGATTGGAGACAACCGGATAAACATGCTCGCCGGGCTGCAGCTCCAGCACCGTCGAGGCCTCGCCGTTGACCACGACCTGCCAGAAGTTTTTTCCGCCTTCCTTGAGTTTCACGCTCAGCGAGCCGCCGGTGATCGTGACCGCGACCGTGCTCGCGGACCAGGCGCAGCGCGGACCCGCCGCATCGGCACGGTCAAAGCGGCCGACGTAGCGCACCAGCGGATCGGCCGGGGAAATCTCGACCGCGACCGCCGCCAGCGGGGCGAACATCGCAAACGGCAACAATACGGAAAACAGCATGGAAGGTTTCATAAGAAAAATCGGGAGACGGATCACAGCTCGTCGTAGCGCACCACCCGCACCGCGCCGCCATCGCACGCGGCGATAATGCGCGGATCGGCCAGCCAGCGGCGTTCTGCATCGCGCTCGGCAGCCATCTCGCCCGGCGCACGGCCCGGCAGGTGGATGGCGCGCATCTCCGCCGAATCGACGATCGGATGCGTGATCGACAACCAAAGTCCCGGCGGCGTCAGGCGCAGCCGCTCCAGAATCCGTTCCGCCTCATCGGCCGGTTTTTGTCCTTTGGGAAGCGACGGCACCGTCGGAATCTCCATGCGATAGATCAGTCCTTCCGCCTTCGCGAAGGCCTTGAACGCGGGGCGCAACCCGTGCAAGGCCTCGGAAAAATACATGTGCTCGTCCATGTAGCTCACCTGAAAACCCAGCGAACGCAGGCGCGCAAGTTGCGAGGCCAGTTCGCGCACGACGACCTCGGGCTCCGGATTGAGTTTCTGCAACGCGTCCCTACTCCCCGGTAGCATGCCTTGCCCGTCGCAGAGCCGCGGGTCACCCGTCAGCGGCGCCCAGCGCGGCGCGAGCCATTCGGAATTCATGCACGCGTGCAGTCCGAAGCAGGCGTCGATTCCGCGCAGGCGTTCGGCGGCGTCCTCGATGGCCGGCCCGCCGCCCATGAGCGAAACGTTGCGATTGATACCGCGGACCACGCTTTCGCGGATGCCTTCGTTGGCCTCGACGCTCATGCCCGCGTCGTCGGCGCGGGTGAGCAGTTGGATCTTCGCATTCATCGCGGGTTATTTGGCCGCACGGCCATACACGAAGCTGTTTCCAGAAAGTCCGATTGCGACGAGGCCGAAGGTCTCGTGGCTGGCCGCCATGCTGGTCGGGATGTCTATCTGCCCGGCCGGATAACGGCTGATGCGGTCCCACGTCGCACCGCCGTCCACGCTGCGGAACACACCCCACTCCGGATCGTCGGTCAGCTTGCCGTAGAAAAAGACCGCACCAATCGCGCCGGGGCCTTTGCCGAGGGCGAGCGTGATCGCGCGTTCGATGCCGGGCAACTTAGCGTAGGTCGCGCCATCGGTCGAATGCCAGAGGCCGCTCGGCCCGCCGCTTTCCCAGCCGTCGGCAAACCAGTGGTCGTTTTTCACGAAGGGATTCGCGGCGAGTTGCGCGTGGTGACCTCCGGCGGGCAGTCCCGACTCGGGCATCGGAATCCAGTTACGTCCGCCGTCGTCGGACCGGAACAGGCGGCTCGCCCCGCCCCAGATCGTGTAGAGAAAAAACCGGTCGGCGACATGCGGGTCGGCCATGAGCGCGCGTTGCTTGAGCGCACCGTTCCAGAAACCGCTGAGGTTTTGATCGAATGTGCCGTTGGCCTTGAGCGGGAAACCGGCGGACTGCGTCCAGGTCTTGCCGCCGTCGTGCGACCAATAAGGCGGACGGTTGCCGAGCGGATACCACACGAGGTGATCAGCGCCCTCGCCCCAACCGTCACGGCGGCTGATCGCGATGCTGCCGGCCTTCGCGCCTTCGGGCTGCGAAGCGAACTGCGTCCACGTCTGGCCGCCATTCGTGGAGTAGCCGGAGAAATCCTTGCCGGAAGACGTGTGGTGGACATCGGCGGTCGTGACCGCGACGTAGTTGCCCGCGTTGGGACAGAACGCGAGGCCCGTGCCGTTCGAGATGAGCTGCGGCTGGAGGTTGGCTTGAACCACGTCAAAGGTGTCGGGATTTTTGAT
>DATHXF010000144.1:0-2398 GCA_035459785.1 Rariglobus sp.
GATGGCGATGGGCGCGCCGAAGCCCGCCATGCCTTCCAAGAAGGCACCGAACGCGAAGGCGACGAGAATGACCTGGATACGCGGATCGGGTGCGATGGAGAACAGGCTTTCCCGCAGGATCTCAAAATGGCCACGCTTCACTGTCAGCTGATAGAGGAAGACCACGTTGAGAATGATCCAGCCGATGGGAAACAGGCCGAAGGCCGCGCCGTAAAAACCACTGGCGACGGCGGAGCCGGCGGGCATGCGATATACGAAGACCGCGATGATCAGTGCGAGGACCAGGCCGATCGCGGCGGAGAGATGGACGCGGATGCGAAAGAGTCCGATGCAAACCAGCAGGGCGGCGGCGGGCAGCGCGGCGACCACGGTGGAGAAAATCGGGTTGTTGAGCGGATCGTAGGCTTGGGTCCAGAGGGGCATGCGGGATGGATGTGTGAAAGAGGAACGGCGTCGTGCGTCGTCAGGCGGAGGCCTTGAAGTGGTGGTGACGCGCAGATTGCTTCGGAGACGGCCGGTGCGGCGACGTTTCCGCGGCTTAACAGTTTACTGGAACTCGGGACAGGAGCGGGTGGGATGAAAGGGATGCCCCGCCGGAGGAGTGGAAGCGGGCATGGCGGCCTCATTCCTTCCGGCCGGGCGCGCTAAGCAATGGCGCCACCGTAACAACAATAGAATACGCCGGGTTTCCGTCCGTGTTAAGGGATTCAGAATGGATAATGTGGAGCCCGGATGAGCAGACAGGAATTAAGACGATACGCTCCGTTTGCGGGCTGTTGTTCCGGAGCTTATGCGGTCCTTGCGGGGTGATCCTGAGGCTGCCGGAAAGAAAGAGGGTGAACGCTTGCCAATGTGGCGTGGTGGTCTACGCATGCGATCAATGCGAATCACCCTATCGCTCGTGTGCGTCCTCTTTACGGCCGCCTTTTCTCCCGTTGCTTTCGCCCAGGCCCCGTCCGCGCCTCCCGCTGCGGTGGCCGAGGCACCTGCGGTCAATCCGTCGGCCGCTCCGGCAGCCTCGGCCGTTGCAACGCCCGCCGATGAACCGGCCAAAGGCGGCAACATCTGGATGGATCGCTTTCACCAGTCCGGCACCACGGGCATCGTCCAACTTCTCCTGTCCGTCTTCGGTGCGGGATTCATCATCGAACGGTTCGTGCGTCTGCGCCGGGACAAGATCGCTCCGCGCGGTCTGGCCGAGCGCGCCAAGCAGCTGTGGCGCGAGAAAAAATTCGACGAACTTGAGCGGCTTGCCGACGAGGATCCCAGCACGCTGGCGCGGGTGATTTCTTTTCTGGCGAAACGTCGCGACCGTTCGGCCGGGGACATCGCGTCGATCGCCAGCGACATGGTCGGCCGTGACATCGACGCGCACCTGCAGCGCTCCTACCCGGTCGGCGTGGTCGCCACGCTGGAGCCTTTGCTCGGCCTGATGGGCATGGTGCTGGGCATGATCACCAGCTTCGAAAAAGTCGCGCTCGCCGGCGCGCTCGGCAATCCCGCCCAGCTCGCCGCCGGCATTTCCGAGGCGCTTACCACGACGGCGCTCGGCATCGGTCTCGCGATCCCGTTCCTCGCGTGCTTCCATTATTTTCGCAACAAGACCCGCAACTTCGAGATCCTCCTGGAGGACGAGGTCGCCGATCTCACCGTGGCGTGGTTTGTTGACCGGGAGGACAAATAATCATGGCCCGTCGCAAACGGCATGATGATGAGATGGAGATCAATCTCATCCCGATGATCGACATCATGTTGATCCTCCTGATTTTTTTCATGGTCGCGACGACCATCAAGAGCACGCAAAAGGCGCTGCCCATCGAGCTGCCGCAATCCACCGCGTCGACCGATCTCACCGCGCCCGACAAGCTCCTCGTCATCGGCATCGACGCGACCGGCACCAAGTATCTCGAAGACGCCAAGGTCACCACGGATGTCCTGCACGAGCGCATCCGTGCCGCCGCCGCCGCGAACGCCGCGCAGCAGATCCGCGTCGATGCGGACCGCCAGACTCCGTATGAGCACCTGGTCGAGGTGATCGAACTCTGCCAATTCGAAGGCCTGCGCAACATCAGTCTGCGCACGCGGGACGCCGGCAAGTGAACACGTCGCCTTCCAGCACCCGGCGCCGGCGCGCGTCCTTCCGGGCCCTGGCGTTTTCCGCGCTCGGCTTCGGCGTGTGGTGGGTGGTTTCGGTCGTGGTGCACGCCGTGTTTTTCGGCGCGATGTTTGTCGCGACGCCGCCCGCCGAGACAGCGCCCGCCGACGCCTCCGAGCTCACCATGCGGATCAGTCCCGACCGCGTGCGCGAGGTGGTCGCGGAAATCCGCGAGGAAGAAAGCCCGCGTTTCAAGGAACGCCTCGAAGAGCTCCTCAAAATCAAAGCGGATCTCGACCGGCT
>DATHXF010000145.1:0-4071 GCA_035459785.1 Rariglobus sp.
TGCCGCCGGTCGAATGGGACTGAGACGGTGCGGTCGTGGGGCGGGGGACGGTCGGCGTCTGGAGCTCCTCCTGCATGCGGGCCAGTTCGGAGATGCGTCCGTTCGCGAGGAAGGAGTCCGTTTCGCGGATGAGTCCATCGAGCGAGACGGCGGCCAGCCGAGGTTGGAGCGCTTCGCGGAACAGGCGCCATTGGCGGGCGTGAAAGCTGTTGGTTTCGAGGGCCTCCGGTGCGACGGGTTTCGCGCATTCGTCTTGAAGGGATCGGATGATGTTTCGGGAAACCTCCGTGAACTGGCTGATAAACTGGCTGATCATGTGCGGGCCGTGCCTGCCGTCCGCCTCGCTCAAGTGACGCACGGCGCTGCACCAATCCAGAGCCAGCTGGCGGGAAATGGAGTGAGCGCCCGGTCCGTTCAGGCGGCGTTCGGCGTCGGCGATTTTATTAAAGAAGGCCACTTCGATCTCGATCTGGTGCGCGCCGTCGGTGGCCTGCGAGAGCAGCATGGCGCATTGCGGATGGTGGGCGAGCGTCTGGGCCGGTTGAAGGCTGGCGATCGTCGCTTCGAGCAACGCGAGCGTGCCGCGAAACCCGTTGGAGTAATGTTCGAACCACTGCAGCCAGCGCTGCCAGTCCTCGACGTTGCGGCGTTCCAGCAGGGCTTGCACATACTCCTGGCTGGTGGCGCGCAGGTAGATTTCGAGGCGATAGGAGACGAAGGATTTCAGGCGGGGCTCCGTCTGGTCGAGTTGGGCGAGGCCTTTTTCGGCGAGGTCGATGGCCGCTTCGGCTTCCGCCTGGGACGTGCGAGCATCGCGACGGACATCCTGGGACTGCAGCATGAAAAACGGAGAACGCGTGGCCTTGAGTGTCTGCAACTGACACCAGACCTCATCCAGGGATTTGCTCAACCGAGCGCGCGTTTGCAGGCAGGCGATCTCGCGCGTGAGCAAGTCCACCAGACTGCGCGGCAGGGAATCTGGATTGATGGCAGAGGGTGTGTGGAGAGCGCTCATGGTAGGGATAGGGTAAATCGTTCCTGACGGTTGGATTTTTGGGGGTAGGGGTTTATCCGTGTCGGGCCATGGCGTTCAGCACGCCGGCTGCCAACGACCCGGCCAAGCCGGCCTGGCGAGTGCTGGCCCGTTGACTCCCGCCTATTTCTTCCCGCACAATCTTTTCGTGACTGCTTCCGTCTCCACACCTTTGCAAAACACCCTCCGCTGGCTCGCCACCCACGCGAACTTTCCGGCGGCGCGCCTGCCTGCCCGTGCGGAGACCCTGCTGCTCATTGCCACCGCCGCCGAACAGGAGGAACTCGCCCTCCGTCGCCCGCCGCGGTTTCTGATTGAAAGCAATGACAAGGCGGGAAACTCCTCGCTGAAGGCTTATACGATGAACCGGTCGCTGGCCCACTATGTGTGTAACAACGCACAGAAAACCTAGTCCTTTGGATTGGGTGGACGTGGATAATCGCACTTGAAAAATAGGTATTACACCCTAGTTTAAATAGGTGCGTTCGTCCTTCTTCCAGCTTATTTTGCTCGGGTGCGTGCTATTAGAAGCTCCGCTGCACGCAGTTATTGAACGCAAGGTGGAGCAGAGTTTTGACGTCGGCAGCCGGCCAGCTTTGAGGGTCGATAGTTTTTACGGCACGGTAAACGTCCGTGAAGTCGCCGGAGCCAAGTCGATCGGGGTGGTGGTCATTCAGACGGCGGCCACCGACATCGAGGCGGACATGGACCGCCGGTTGGGTGCGCTTGATCTTAAAATCGAGAAAGCGTCGGACGGGGCGGTTGCGTTATCCGCGCAATTTCGCCGTTCGGTGATGTGGTCCTGGCAAAACTGGCCGCCGGTGGCGTTGAATTTTGAGATAACGGTTCCCCGTCGTTGCGACGTCGAGATCCGCACGGGCGACGGTCAGATCGTGCTCGGCGCCGTTACGGGACGGGTGGATCTGGCCAGCGAAAGCGGGGCGATTTTCACGAAGGAGATCGACGGTTCGGTCAAGGCGCGCAGCCGCTCGGGAGCGATCGCCATCACCGCATGCACCGGCGCGATCGATGTCGTCACCGAGACGGCCAGCATCACGGTCGGCCGGGCGGGCGGGCGCACGGTGTTGTCGAGTCGCGGCGGCTACATCGAAGTGCAGCGGGCGGCCGGTGAAGTGATCGTGCGCGGCGACGGTTCGAATGCGCAGGTGGGTTTTGTGTCGCCGATCCGCGAGCCGGCGGACCTCTCGTTGTCCGGCGGTTCGCTGGTGATGGAGCTGGAGAACAACGCGGCGAGCACCTTGGACCTGAGGGCCTCACGACT
Organism: Rariglobus sp.; assembly: GCA_035459785.1. Taxonomy (GTDB): domain Bacteria; phylum Verrucomicrobiota; class Verrucomicrobiia; order Opitutales; family Opitutaceae; genus Rariglobus. Next base: position 2,316 of record DATHXF010000145.1, read on the forward strand.
CGGCAGTGTGAATTTGCGAGGCGAGCTGCCGATGGAAGTGCAATCGGGAGGACTGGGGAAATCCACGTTGCAAAGCACGGTGAATGGCGGCGGACCCAAGCTCATCGCTCGGGCCAATGGTGGCAACGTGTGGGTGCGCTCCGTCGAGCCGCTGCCGGTGGCGACTCCGTGACGGGTTGATTCTTCGCTTCGCGACGGCGCGGCGGTGTGCTTGCATGGTGCCATGTCCGACGCCTACGCGCGCCTCCTTTTCAAACTCAAACGTGCCCACTATCTCGGGACCGTCGCCGGCCTCCTCGGTTGGGACGAACAGGTCAATCTTCCGCCCGACAGTGCCGACCAGCGCGCCGAGCAAATGGCGCTTCTCGCCGAACTCCAGCACGCCGCCGCCAGCGATCCGGAAATCGCCAAACTCCTCGGCGAACTCGAAAGCCAAATTTGTCACTTATTAAGTGACAAATCGTCCGAGGCTGATGACCGACGGGTGGTTTGGCGGGAAGCGAAGAAGGACTACGAGCGGGTCGTGAAACTGCCGCCGGAATTCGTGGCCGAGAAGGCGCGGCATTCGAGCGCGGCCTACCACGGCTGGGCGGCGGCGAAGGGGAAAGCGGACTTTGCGGCGTTCGCGCCGCTTTTGGAAAAGCATCTCGTGCTCGCTAAACAGGAGGCGGCGTATCTCGGTTGGGGCGACCGGCCCTATGACTATGCGATCGACAAACATGATCCGGGCATGGATGCGGCGACGATCACGGCGCTGTTCGCCGAACTGAAGGCGGGTCTCGTTCCGCTGGTGCGCGCCATCGCGGCGTCGCCGGTGCGGGCACGCACGGATATTTTCAAGGGATTCCCCGTCGATACGCAGCGCAATTTCCTGCGCGAGGTAACGCAGCGACTGGGCTTCAACTATCGGCGCGGACGCATCGACGTGTCGCTGCATCCGTTCTGCGAAGGCGCGGGCGCGGACATTCGCATGACGACGCGCTTTGATGCGGATAACCCGCTCGATTCACTATTTTCGTCGATTCACGAAACGGGTCATGGGCTTTATGAACAGGGCCTGCCGCTCGCCGCGCAGGGAACGCCGCTCGGACAAAACGCGGGCATGGGCGTGCACGAATCGCAGAGCCGCCTGTGGGAAAACCAGGTGTCGCGCAGCCGGGCGTTCTGGAAGTTCTTCGAGCCGCGTTTCCGCGAGAAATTCCCTGCGCAACTCGTGGCGGTTTCGTCGGAGGAGCTTTACCTCGCGGTGAACGAAGTCGCGCCGACGCTCATCCGCGTCGATAGCGACGAGGTGCATTATAACCTGCATATTATCCTACGCTTTGAAATCGAGCGGCGGTTGTTCTCCGGCGAACTCGCGGTGGCCGATCTGCCGGCGGCGTGGAATGCGTTGTCCGCGGAATTGCTCGGACTCACGCCGACGAGCGACAAGGTGGGCGTGCTCCAGGACGTGCACTGGTCGGGCGGGGCGTTCGGGTATTTCCCGAGTTACTGCCTCGGCAACATGATGGCGGCACAGCTGTGGTTCACGGTGCGCGCGAAGTTTCCGGAGTTGGATGCGGATTTTGAGAAAGGTGATTTTTCGCGGTTGCTCGGTTGGTTGCGGACGGAGATCCACGAGCAGGGCCGGCGCTATGAAATGCGTGAGCTGGTGCGTCGTGTGACCGGCGAGGAACTCACACCGAAATACCTGCTGAGGTATTTGCAGGAGCGGTATGCGCCGCTCTATTTGAAGTAACATGACGCTGATCGACAC